>JAJDEQ010000154.1 GCA_029259695.1 Planctomycetota bacterium | reverse complement strand
TCGGGGCGTCGATCCAGCCGTCGACGTGCCCCTGCCGGGTGCGGGGACGGACGCGCCGCTGACGGAGCAGCAGACACCGGCCGCGGAGGGTGGTGTCGCCCAGGCTCCGCGCGTCGTGGCGCCGGAAGCGGTGTCGAGCCCCGATGTCGATCCCGAACTGCTGGCCGCGGCGCGGGACCGCGTGGCCGAGGTCCTGCTCGCGGCTGCCGAGTCGGCGCCCGTGGACGACACGGCCTTCGGAGCCGCGTGTGAGACCGACCTGGCGCTGCTGCGCGCCGACGGCTGGTCGGTGAGTCACCTGCTGCGCGGCCACGCCCGCAGCGCCGACGAGGATGTGAGCGCTGCGGCGCTGCGCTACGCCGCCCTGGGCGCCGCCGATGCCGGCGCGGCCTCCACCGCCACGCTGGCCCTGGGCCTGGAGCGGACGGGCTTCGCATCCTACGTGCTCGAATTGCTCGACCGTCATCCCGTGGCGCTGGGCTCGTCTCCGACCCTGGCGCGGGCCCTGGCCCGTGTGGCCCAGCACCAACACGTACCGGATGGGCTGGTTGGCGACGCCGTGCCCGCGCCCACGCCGGACGCCCGCCGCGCGCTGGCCCTGCTCGCCCGGGATGGGGGTGAGGCCCAGCTCGTGCGCATGGCCGACCGTGCGCTGGCCCGGGTGCTCGGCCGTCCCCACGAGGTCTCGGCCGAGTCACAACTGCACGAGTTCCTGGCGCACGTGCCGGTGGCCGAGCAGCTGGCGGTGCTCGTGCGCCTCGCGCGGGTGCCGGCGCTCGAACCACGGGCGCGAGCCGTTTTCGGTGAGCTGGCGGCTCGGGATCGGACCGCGGTCGTCGCGGATGCCGTCACCCGCTTGCAGCGGCGCGGCGGCGACGAACTGCCCTTGTCCTGGGTGCTGGACGCGCAGCTCGGCGAACTCACGCCGAGCCTGCTCGCGCGGGTGCAGGAGCAACCCGGCGACGTCGAGTTGCTGTCGGTGTTGGTCGCCATCGGGGGCGAGCAGGCGGTGCTGCCCTTGTTCGAGACCTGGCGCGAACACCGCGGATCGCACGAGGGCGAGGTCCTGCAGAGCACCCTGGCCGAACTGCTGGAGGGGGGGGCTGCCGTCCGTCGCTCCCTGGCGGCTTCGGTCTCGCGCGGTGCGTTGGACGATCTGGTGGACGTCTGTGCCGACCTGGGCGGCGATGCACGGGGCGAGTTGCTGCTCGGTGCGTTCACGGCCCGGACGGTGGCCGACGACCTGGGCGGCTACCGCGCGTCCCTGCTCCAGGCGCTCGCGCGCTGGGGTGCCGCGTCCGAGGGTCGCGCCTTGTTGGCCTGGATCGGAGAGACCGACGGGCGTGACGCCGGCGTGCTGCCCCTGGCCTGGGCCACGGCCGCGCGACTGGATCGCGATGCCGCCCTGGCCGCCTGGACCGCGCGCGGCGGCGCGCCCGACGTGCTGGCCGCCGCCCTCGCCACCGACATGCCTTGGCCGCACTACACCGCCCGACCTCCCGCCCGCGTGTTGCGCGGCATCGACCGCTCGCTGCGTGCCACCGAGCTCACCGACGGCAACCCCACCGCGGGGGGCCCTCGCCCCGATCGTTCTCGAAGCTCCCGGAAGGAGTCGCTATGACCGCCCTCTCTCTGTTCCGTCGTCGCCGCCTGCCGCTCGCGGGCCCGCTCCCTTGGGCCGCGGCATTGCTGGCCGTGATCACGTTGTGTGGCACCGCGCCCGCGGCGGAAGAACTGAGCGGGACGACGGCCGCGGCGCTGGTTCGCGTCTACGACGTCTCCTCCGTCATCCCCGACCCCAATGACGAGATGCAATGGGTGCGCATGATCCCCTTCGATCTCCGCCGTGAAGGGGGTGACGAGTTCGATCACGACTGGTACGAGACGGACTCCGGTCTCGATCTCTATGCGCAGATGATCCACGAACTCGCCGGCGACGATGGGTTCACCCGCGACGACGAGTTCGTCGATGTGATCGACGAGCGACACCTGGTCGTGTCGGCCTCCGAGGCCGTGCACGCCACGGTGGAGCAGATGTTTGCCGGCCTGCGCGCCGCGACCCACCGCCCGGTCCAGCTCGAAGTCGAGCTGTATGCCGTCGACGATCTCGTCGGCCTCTCCGGACCCGACGAGGTGGACGACCTGCTCTCGAACGGGTCGGCGCGACTGCTGCACCGGCGCACCGAGGACATGCTCGTGGGCCGCACGCGGCTCGACAAGGCCGAGATGCTCCACAGCGTGGTGCGTGACTGGTCGAGCGAGATCGCCAACACCGGGACGGCGGGTGACCCGGAGCTCGAGGACTGGAACGTGGGCTCGGTGTGGGTCTTGCGCGTCGAGGATGCCGGGCGCAACGGGGGTTACCGCGTGCGTTACCTGCAGCGCTTGACCGAGATCCTGGATTGGGACCAGCGCTCCTCCGAAGACACGTCCACCGTGGCCCTCGAGTTGAACCTCGTCGATCGCCCGGGGACAGGGCTGCTCGACCAGCCGCACCTCGGTGTGTCCACCGTGGCGGGCTCGCGGGTGGCGGCCGTGGGCGATGCGTTCGTCACCACCGCTCGCATGGAGACCGCGCACGGGCCGGTGGGCCTGATCACACGCTACCGCCTCGTGTCGGCCGAGCCGCCGCCCGCCCCGCGGGGTGGGGCTCTGAAGCTCGACGTGATCGACACGTCCGCGGTCTTCTGGCCCCCGATCGAGGCACCGGCCGTGTCGGCGCGAGCCCTGTATCCGGGGATCCACGACGACGCGGCGCTGCACCCGATCGGCTTCCCGTCGTCGGGCTGGGAGGAGGACCCGTTCGTCCAGGTGCTCCACGAGATCGTGTACGAGCGGGACGGGCCGGGGTTCATCGCGACGCGCGGCGCCTGGGCCGTCGTGGCTGCCGACGAGGCGGCCCTCGCGGCGAGCCGAGCCGCGCTTGCGGCGCGCCTGCTGGACGTCCGCTCCCTGTCGCTGGAGATCTCGGTGGAAGAGCGCGGGCAACGCCCCGATGAGCACGTCGTCCTGGGACGCGTCCAGCTGAGTCTCGAGTCGAGCGGTTCGGCTCTGGCGCTGGTGGGATCGGCGGGATTGTCGGTGCGCGACTACGAGGTCGACGTGGCCCAGCGTGCGTCCAGCCCCGACCCGCTGGTGACGGGCTTCTTCGACGGCCTGAGCGTGCGCGCGGTGGGCCGTGGACACGACGGCGTGCAACTGGAGCTGCTGCTCAATCGCCTGTTGGACGCAGAGGTCGTCGACCTGGAGGCGGCGACGGTGGGCGCCATCGATCGACTGACCTTCGAGCGCTTCGGCGTGACCCGACACGTGCCGGCCGATGGCCGCGTGCACCGCTTCAGCGGGCTGTTCCCGGCCATGTCGGCCGAGCGTTCACTGGACGTCCTGGTGCGCGTCTCGGCGCCCTGACGGCCCCGCTGGGCAGGGGGCAGGTCGCGGGACTCCGGGGGCCGTTCGGCTGCACCGGAACGGTCCGGAGTCCCGGGGCTGAGCGGCCGGAAGGGGGTCCAGGAGGCGTGTATGATGGCCGATCCCCCGGTTCGGCCGGGACCGGCGTTGCCCCGACGTCCCCGCTGCACGGCCCTTCCGGCTGTCCCCGGGCGGGGCGGACGACAGCTGCGCCGGTGCCTGCGCCGATAGGCCAAGATTGGCCCGTGCCCCCAGGACGCCGCCGAGCATGATCCCCTCTCACATCCCCGCACGCCGTGCAATCCGGGTCGGGTCCCCGCGCCCGCCCGACGGACCCGCCGAGCGGTGCCGAGCGCTGTCGCCGGCGATGCGTCTGCTGTGCACCTGGGCGATCGTGTTGTCGGGCGGCGTGAGCGCCGCCCAGGACTTCGGCCCGGTGGGCTCGCCCTGGCAGGTGAACGAGAACGTGGGCTTCACCCAGGAGTGGGGCCGCGTGGTCACCGATGCGCGCTGTGATCGCATCGGTTTCGTGTGGGAGACGGTGCTGGGCCACGAGGTCCAGACGCGCCTGTTCGACGGCGACGGCGTGGCCCTGACCAGCGAGAGCCAGGTCAACGCGACGCTCACCACGCACATCCAGGACGAGCCGGGCGTGGCCATGGACGCCGACGGCAACATGCTCGTGGCCTGGTCCGATCGCGCCGGGTACGACGGCGACATGATGGGCATCTTCGCCCGGCTCTACGATGCCAACGGCGCGCCCGTCACGCCGGAGTTCCAGGTCAACGTCGAGTGGCTGGAATCCCAGTGGGAACCGTTGGTGGCCTCGATGCCCGACGGGCGCTGGCTGGTGGCCTACTCCGGGCGCAGCAACGGTGACGCCTTCTTCCGCATCTTCGACGCGGCCGGTGCGCCGGTCACGGGTGACGTGCAGATCAACACGTTCACCGGCAACGCGCAGATCGACACCGCGCCCGCCATCGCGCGGGACGGCACGATCCTGGTGACCTTCGTGGACTTCAGCGGCGCCGGCACGGGCGACGGCCAGACGGTGTTCGGACGCCGCTACGCGCCCGACGGCACACCGCTCGACCCCAACGAGTGGCAGGTGCACGCCACGCTGGTCGCCGGCGACCAACGCGAGCCGCGCGTGTGCGCCAACGGTCTGCTGGGCATCAACGGCCGCTTCGTGGTGGCCTGGGAGGACCACGCCGTCGACGGCAGCGGCTCGGCCATCGTGGCGCGCATGTTCGACACGCTCGGCACCCCCCGCGGCCCCGAGTTCGTGGTCAACCAGACCACGGCCGACGACCAGCAGAGCGTCGCGCTGGCCAGCGACTGGGTGGGCAACTTCGTCCTGGCGTGGGAGGACCACTCGCCCGGTGACTCGCGCATCGTGGGCCGGCGCTACGACCTGCAGGCCCAGCCCCTGGGCGACGAGTTCGTGATCAAGGCCTCGACCCTGGGCAACGTGCGCCTGCCGAGCATCGCCCTCGACCGGGCCGGGGAGGACTTCGTGTTCGCCTACACCGCGCCCTACGAGGGGCCGGAGCGGGGACCGTCCACCCAGTCGGACATCTACGCCCAGCGCTACGCCTTCGAGCCGATCAAGCTGGCCGACCCGCCGATCCTGGGCACGACCTTCGAGATCGACCTGCACTTCCCGGGCGGCGTGGGACTGTTCCACATCCTGCTGGCGAGCTTCGTGACGACGCCGGGCATCGCGCTGCCCGACGGTCGCGAGCTGGCGCTGTTCCCCGACATCCTGTTCGACCTGACCCTGGCCGAGCCGGACGGCGGCGTGTTCGGCAACTTCCAGAACTTCCTCGGCGTGGGCGCGACGCAGACGGCGACCGTCTCACTGCCCAACAGCCCGGCCTTCGTGGGCCTGACCTTCAACCTCGCGGCGGTGACGGTGAATGCCACGGCGCCCGAGTTGATCGATCAGCTGCGCCACGTCACCGACCCGATCGTGATCGAGTTGCAGTAGCGGAAGCGCCCCGCAGCGCTTGTTCGCGAACAGCGTTCACGGACGACGCGGACGTGGTCCCCGTCAGTCGTCGATGCGCTTGTAGATGCGGATCGTGCCCAGCTCCCCGCGGGTAGGGCCTGAGACGGGATCGAGGGCCGCGAAGTCGGTCACGTTCACCAGGAACGGGAGGGGCAGCGGATTGAGCATGAGCGCCACGCGCTCGAGCTTGCCGGATGCGTCCGTGATCGCGTCGCGGAACGCCGGCGCCTTGAGCGTGCGCATGTCGGCCACGAGGAAGCGGAAGTCGCCGTTGCGCAGGTGGTCCTCGGCTTGCGCCTCGTCGTAGCAGACGAAGCTGTTGGGCGCGTCCACGAGGTAGAACAGCAGGGCGTGTTGGGTGACCAGCAGGTCGGGCTGCTCGCCGGGGCCCTGGTCGCGCAGCCAGCGGGCCGCGTCGGCGTAGCCCCGGTCGGACACATCGAGGCTCCCGCTGGATTCCAGCGCGCCGGTGGTGAACAGCACGACCGCGAAGGCGATGACGACGCCGGAAGCGCGTGACGGCGGGGTGTGTTTCGCTCCGCGCCTGCCGGCCAAGCGCCGGGCCACGTCGTCGAGCCCGGCTCCGGCGCACCATGCCAGGGGCACCAGCAGCGGGACGGCCAGGCGCGGGTAGTTGCGATACAGCGGCAGGGTGGCGACGAACAGGGCCGCCCAACCCAGCACGAGCAGGTCGCCGGGCGTGCGCCGCAGGACCATCTGCAGGGCACCCCACGCGGCCGCCAGGAGCACCAGCGGCGCGACCCAGAGGGAGAGTGCGGTGGCGAAGTAGCTCGCCGTCTGGGGAATCAGGTACAGCCCCAGGTCGGGCAACCAGGTGCTGCGGTTGGCCCGGAACACGTCCAGGCCGATGCGGGTCTGGATGTCCCACAGGAGGGCGCCGCCCGCGGCGGCGGTGATCACTCCGGCGAGGAACAGGCCGCGCCAGGCGGGGCGGGTGCTCGCCGCCGGCGTGCCGATCTCCGAGGTGTCCCGTGGGGGGCGTGCGATGCCGGGGATCAGGCGCGCGGCGAGCACGCCCGCGAACACCAGCAAGGGGAAGAACCCGTGGTACTTGGTGCACAGGTTGGCGGCCAGGAGGACTCCGGCCAGGGCGAACCAGCGTCGCCGTCCCGTGCACCAGCCGTTCCACAGCGCGTGCAACCCGAGCGTGAACAGCAGGACGTAGAGGCCGTCGGTCAGCGGCTGGCGGGAGTACACGATGTGGTACTCCATGCCGGCCAGGGCGGCGGCGGCGATGAGCGCGGCGCCGGGACCGAGCAGGCGTCGGCCGAACAGGTAGGCGGCCCAGACCGTGAGCGTGCCGATCAACGCCGAGAGGGCGATCGCCACCGTGTCCTGCACACCGAACAGCGCGAACGCCCACGCGTTGAGCTGCGGCACGAGGGGCGGGGCATAGAAGGGCAGGATCGGCGCCTTGCCGTAGGGGCCCACGCCGAGTGCGCCGGCTGTGTACGAGCCCGCGTCCCAGTGCGAGATGCCCACGGCGTCCAGGTTCCAGGAGCGCAGCACTCCCGCGGCCAGGACGAACAGCGCGGCGAGCAGCGGCCAGCGGCGCACGGGCGTCAGTCGCCTCCGTCGGCGAGCGCCGTCAGGTACGCGACGACCTGCTCGGCGGCCATGCGGTTGGCGAACTCGTTGGGGTGGTGGTCGGTGGGGTGCACCTGCAGGTCGATGGCCTCGTGTTCCTCGTAGGCGTCGAGCAGGTCGAGACAGGGGATGTCGTGCTCGGCGCAGAACGCGCGCAGCAACTCGTGGATGTCGCGGTAGGGATAGTCGGCTCCCATCGACGACAGGACCGGGAAGACGAGCATCAGGAAACCGTCGCCCCGTTCGGCGCACAACCGGCGCATGGCCAGCACGTGCTCCCGGGTCTCGGCCCAGGCGGGGTCGGTCTGCACCCGATCGAACGAACGCCGGTACATCTCGCGGGTGAGCGACCCCAGCTCGCGCCGCGCCGCCCGGTAGCGGAAGTAGTCGTAGCAGCGCGACCAGGCCGAGAGGCCCGCCGGAGGTGAGTAGACCTCCGCGTAGACCCGGTTCATCTCGCGTGTGAACGGGTTCTCGGAGAACACGTCGTTGAGGAAGAAGCCGTAGACGACGAAGTCCGGGTCGTACTTGGGGGCCTTGTGCTGGAGGTAGAGCAGCACCTCCTTGGCGTTGAAGCCCGAGACGCCGAGGTTGATCGAATCGATGCGCGCGTAGGGGGCGCCCGGGGGCGCCGCGTCGGCGATCCGCTCCAGGTACCCGGCGTCCTGCAGTCGACGTTCGATCTGCCGCGGGTAGGTGTCCTCGAAAGGCACGCCTTCGCCGAAGGTGAACGAGTCGCCGATGGCGGCCAGGCGCCAGGTTCCGGGGGGCTTCGGGTGGGGGACGGCCGGGCCGCGCAGGTTGTCGGCGTTGGTCGCCATGATCACGCTGCCGCGCTCGTCGAAGTACGGACGGCGATGGCCGAGGTGCGTGTCGTAGACGAAGCGGAAGCGGATGTCGGCCAGGTACTCGCCGCGCAGTGCGGCCAGTCCGGGCGTGTTGCTCTTCGTGCGCAGTCGGTCGATGCCCCACTGCTCGACGAAGCGTTCGCCGTCGTGTCGCAGCAGGTACACCGCGCGTTGCTTCAGGCGTCCCGGGCGCAGATCGGCCACGCGGAACACGACCTCGACCAGGGCCAGCGCCACGACGAGCGCGCCGCCGAACAGGGCGATGCGGGTCAGGGCGCGTTTCATCGGCGACCTACTTGCGCACCACCGGTCGTCCCGGCAGGTCGTTCAGGCCCAGCGAGTCGGCGGGGACCTCGAACACACCGCCTTCGATCTTCGCGCCGGGTTTGATCTCGAGCGAGTGCGCCTGGCAGTCGCCGTTCCACTTGGCGCCCGGCCCGATCACGACGAGGCCGCCGCACAGCACGCTGGCCGTCAGTCCGCCGAGCATCTCCAGCCCGTCGTGGGCTTCCACCAGTTCGGCGTTGATGCGTCCCTTCTTCTTCACCACGACCCTGCCGCAGGTCTGCACCCGCGCGGTGGGCATCAGCGCCTTGACGACGATGTCGCCCACGATGACGCGCTGATTGCAGCCAGGACAGTTGGTCGACTCGGCGCTCTGTCCGACCTCGAAGCGGTGTCGGCAGTGGTAGCACTGCACGACGCGGGAAGTCTTGGCTGCCATCGAGCGTGTCGGGACCCGGCGGTTTCTTCAGGGATGGGCGCGACCAGGGGCTGATCGCGTCCGAGGTCGCGGCGCGTCGGGCGTGCGCGACCTCGGACGGCGCGCGGATCAGTGCTTCGCGCCGACCTCGCCGGGCTTCATGCCCGGCTTGGGAGCGTTCACGGTGTGGCCGGGGGCCGTTGAGGGGCGCGCGCCGACCGCCTGCTTCACGGCATCGGCGCCCACCGAGCACTGCCCGAAGAAGGACGCGCCTTCGGTCATGACCATCTTGCCGGCGACGATGTCACCCTTGATCACGCCCTTGGCGTTGAGTTGCACCTTCTCCTTGGCGACGAGGTTGCCCTCGACGGTGCCATCGACGATCACGGTGTTCGAGTCGACGTCGGCGCGGCACGTGGCGTTGTCGGCGACCTGCAACTCGCCTTCACCAGCGATCTTGCCTTCGAAGGTGCCGACCACGCGGACGCTCTTCTTGAAGGACATCTCCCCCTTGATGTGGGTGTCACCGCCGATGACGGTGGTTTCCTTGTTGCTGGTGGGGTCGGCCATGTGTCTTCGAGGCTCCTGCAGAATGACGAGTTGGTGGTTCGGTTGGTGCTCCGTTGCCGTCGGCGCCTATCCCCAGTGCCGAATTCCGTACAACGGAGCGAGCCGCTCATCCTACAAAAGGGCGGCCCGTTCGCGCTCGGGCCTGGACGGCTGGGCTGCACTCGGCCGCACGCTTCGGCGCGGTCGCCGCCGGGGCACCGGGTTATCCACACGCGACCTTGTGGATAACCTGTTGTCGAAGCCGCCCTCCCTCAACCGGGCCGGACCTGCTTGGGCGGGCCGGCGTACGAGCCACACCCGTTGAACGACGCGACCCGCTACAAGCTCGTGCTGTTGACGTCGACCGTGCTGGTGCTGGCGATCGTGCTGGTCGTGCCCTGGCCCGACTTGCTCGGCGGGGTCTCGGACCGCCCGGGTGAGCAGCCTGGATCGGACGCTGGTCTGGCGGCGCCCGGCGCTCCAGGGGGCCTGGGTGGGACCGAACCCGCTGCGGGCGGCCCTGTCGACGGCACGGGTGGGAGGCACGCCGGCGTCGACGGTGGCCCGACGAGCGACGATCCCAACCGCGGGGACGATCCCAATCGCGTGGGCCATCCCAATCGCGTGGGCGATCCCAACCCGGGCGACGAGGACGACCCGGGCAACGAGGACGACTTTATCGATCACGGCACCCTGGCCGGCTCGGTCATCGACGCCGAGACGGCTGCCAGGCTGTTTCCCAACCTGCGCCTGGCCGCCGGTCACCGCCATCGCTTCGACCCCGTGGCCCTGGTCAGCCTGATCCCGGACAAGGAAGTGGTCTACGACTGGCCCGAGCACCCCAACGGCCGCATCGTGGCCCGCACCAACAACCTCGGCCTGCGCGAGGACCAGCCCACGGCGACCGGGAAGTACGGCCCCCGCGTGCTGGTCCTGGGCGACTCGCACACCGAGGGCTTCGTAGACAACGGCGAGTCCTTTGCCAACGTGCTGGAGGAGCGCCTCGGCGTGCTGCCCGACGGCCGCCGGGTGGAGGTGCTCAACGCCGGCGTGGGCGGCACGGCGCCCCACGCCTTCGCCGCCATGCTGCGCAAGCACCTGCCCCTGAGGCCGGACCTGGTGCTCGCCGTGCTGTTCACCGGGAACGACGTGTTCGGGGACCTGGCCATCTCGGACTTCTTCACCAAGCGCGGTCGGATCAAGGTGCCGGTGGGTTACCAGGAGCGGCTGCGCGCGGCGCGGGACAGCCTGGACGACCCGCCCGACTTCTGGGGCCCGGCGATCCTCGGCAACGGCCCCAACCAGGCCTACCGCTTCAAGCACCGCCCCGAGGAGGTGGACCTGGCCATGGACGCCGTGCTCGCCTCGTTCGACGACATGGCGGCGCAGTGCGGCGCGCGATCGATCCCGTTCGCCGCGGTGATCCTGCCCACCAAGGACGACGTGGAACCCCACGACGACCGCGAGCGCATGGACGCCGCGCTCGCCCTGATGGAGATGACGCGCGAGGAGGCCTCACTCAACGCACGTCTCGCCGCGCGCTTCGCCGAGGCCATGAGGGCGCGCGGCATTCCCTGCGTCGACCCCACCGAGCGCATGCGCGCCCGCGACGAGATCCTCTACTGGCGCAAGGACTACCACCTCAACGTGGTCGGTCACGCGCTGCTGGCCGACATCATCCGCGCCGACCTGGGGACGCTGTTGCCCGGGAACTGATGGCCGGCCACTGACGCCCTGCTGTGGCGGCCGGGCTTGCGCAGGCCGGGGCCAACCGAGGCGCGGCGAGGGCCGCTCCGGGTCTTCAGGCCGAGCGCGGTGCGGGCAGCGGCTGCCGGCGCAGTTCGAGCGCCTTGGCGATCGGGCCGACGATGGCGAGGGCGAAGATCGGCGGGGCGGTGAGCAGCGGCGCCACGAACTGCACGTCGAAGTCGCCGGCAGTCCGGATCACGCTCTCCAGCGCGGCGATCAGGATCACCACGAACACGCGCTGGCCCTTGGGCCGCACGATCGTCTTGGGGTCGGTGATCATGAAGAACATCAGCAGGGCGTACATGGGGCCGGTGATGGGCGCGATCTCGCTCGCCAGGGGATCGCCGCTGATCCACGAGCGCAGCACGGCGAAGACCAGGAAGGCCACCACGTAGGTGCCGGTGATGTGCATCAGCCGCGCGCGATAGACGGTGATGAAGCCCACCGAGAAGATGATCCCCACGGCGAGCGGCGAGTTGCTCCACTGGT
>JAJDEQ010000153.1 GCA_029259695.1 Planctomycetota bacterium | reverse complement strand
CGACGGCACGGTGAAGGCGCAGCAGAAGGTCAGCGCCCTGGAGGGCGGTCTCCCAGCCGGCCTGCTCGATGTCGGCGACCTGTTCGGCTCGGGAGTCGCTGCACTCGGTGACCTCGACGACGACGGCCTGTTCGAGATCGCCGTCGGCGCACGCCTCGACGACGAGGGGGGCAACTCGCGGGGCGCGGTGTGGGTCCTGTCCCTGCGCCGCGGACTGATCGACGACCTGGGCAACGGCCTGGCCGGCGTCGCCGGCGTGCCCGCGCTCGAGGGCGCCGGCACGCTCGTGGCCGACGAGACGATCACGCTCACGCTCAGCAACGCCGCGCCGGGCGCGTCGGCGTTCCTCGTGGCCGGTCTGACGACGCTCAACGCGCCGTTCAAGGGCGGCGTGATGGTCCCCAACCCCGATGCGATCCTGCCCGCGTTGCCCACCAACGGCGCCGGCACGCTCGTGCTGGCCGGCCCGTTCCCCGGCCTGCCGCCATTTCTGACCCTCGACATCCAGTTCTGGATCCAGGACGCCGCCGGGCCGGTGGGCTTCTCGGCCAGCAACGGTTTGAGGTTGTCGCCGCCGTAGGAGCGTCGCTACCGGTCCCGGGCCACGCACCTTGCGGTGGTTGCTCGGGCGCGGGCTCGACCGCGTCACGCCGCTTCGCTGCCTGGCGGCACGACGATCTCCGGTGGATTGGTCGCCGCTCCCCGTCGCTCGCTACCATGTGCGCCGCGCGGCGTCGTGACCGCGCGGGAGCGCACGCTGCGGAGCGACATGGCGGACGAAGATCCCAGGCAACGCTTGGTGCTGGTCGTGCTCGGCGTGCTCTGCGCCGGCATGCTGGCCATCGTGATCTGGACCGCCCGGGAGGTGCTCGGGGGCGGCCGGCCCGGGAGCACCCTCGCCGCCCGCGTCGCCGCCAGCCCGGGCATCTGGGACACGCACCCCGACCCGGACGTGGCGCGCACGCTCCAGCCGAACCTCGACGGACGCCGCGACAAGTACGACCAACGCATCTCCAGCAACCTGCACGGCGTGCGCGAGCGGGCCTACGCCATGCCCAAGCCGGCGGGCACCACCCGCGTGGTGCTGCTCGGCGACTCGATGGTCTTCGGCCTCGGCGTCGCCGCCGAGGAGCGCATGGGCGCGGCGCTCGAGGACATGTTGGCCGAGCGCGCGACGCCGAGCGGTCCGCTCGAGGTGCTGCACATCGGCCTGGGGAGCTGGAACATCCTGGCCGAGTGCGCGTTCCTGCGTCGCCAGTTGAGCGAGCTCCAGCCCGATCTCGTGGTGCACGTGATCGTGAACAACGACCTGGGTGACTCGGTGTCGGCCCGGGGCTTCGGTGAACCCGCCACCTTCTCCCGTCAGCACCCGGGGCGGGCCGACGCGCTGGTCTACGACAAGTGGCCGCGGCGCCATCTGGGCACGCAGCGCAAGGGCTACCTCACCTACGCGCTCGACTGGGAGAGCCAGGAGCGCTACCGGCGGGCGGGGGACGCCATCGAGCGGCTGGCGCACGCCGTCGAGGCCGGCGGCGGTCGTTACCTGTTGTTGAGCTCGTGGACCAACCGGCTGGACCTGTCGCGCGAGTGGTTCGCGTCGCGACTGGCTCCCGACGCCGCGGCTTACGTCCCGCGGGTCTTCACCGAGAACCGCGACAATTGGATCAGGCCCGACGACGGGCACTGGAACCCCGCCGCGCAGCGCACCCTGGCCCGGCTGCTCTACGGTCTCATCGCGGAGCGCGGCCTGCTCGCCGGGCTCGACGTGCCGGCGTGGGCCGAGGCATCCCGTGTGGTCGACGAGATCGACGGCGCGGGACGCGTGGAAGCCGCGCGCCAGTTGGACGTGCGCGGGCGTGCGCGTCCGCTGCCGATCGCCGCGGCCGTCGACTTCGGCGCGCTCGATGACGACTCGGCGGCACAGATCCACGGCGGTGTGGACGCGGACGGTGACATCTCACCCTACGCCTCGATGATCCTGGCCCACGACGTGCCCGGCGACGGGTTGCCGCGCGTGTTGCAGGTCGACGGTCTGCACTTCGACCGGCCCGAACTCGCCGGCGGCCGGGTGACCGTGCTGCTCGACGACGTGACGGTGGCGGAGGAGGCGCTCGGCACCGGCGCTGCCATGACGCTCACGCTGCCGGTCCCCGAGCAGCTTGCGGGAAGGCCCTTCCTGACCCTGCGCTTCCAGGCCGACGACTGGGTCTACAAAGGCAAGGCCCTGCGGCGCTGCGTCTCGCTGCGCCTGCATCGTGTGTCCCTGCAGCGCGCCGACGACGCCTGAGTCAGTCCTCGCAGACCACGCGGAAGCCCGTGTCGTCAGCGGCGGCTCGGGACGTCTTCGCAGACCACGCGGAAGCCGGCGTAGTTGGCGCTCGACAACCACCACACGCTCTTCGGGATCTGCGGGTCGTGGGCGTTCCACGACCCGTCGGGGACCTTGCGCGACGCGCAGTTCACGTCGCGGGCTCGGTCGCTCCAACAGCCGCCCATGGCGACCGGCTCGCCGTTCGCGTCGGTGCACCACTCGGTGACGTTGCCGAGCACGTCGTGGATGCCCAAACGTCCGGCCGCCAGCGAGCCCACCGGACGCGTGCCGCGCCGCGCGTTCTCCTTGACCCAGGCCACGGCCTCGAGGGCGTCGCGATCGACTTGCGGCCCGTCGCCATCGATCGCGTCTGCGCACAGCTCGGGGTGGACGGCGGCGGCCATGGCCCGCCACTCCGCTTCGGTGGGCAGGCGATAGCGGCGACCGCTGAGGGCGGAGAGCCACTCGCAGAACGCCTGGGCGCCGTTCGGGTTGACGCAGATCACCGGGTAGCCGGCGCGCCCGAAGCCGTAGTCGGCCAGCACGTAGGGTTTGCTCGGGCGCACCACGGCGTCGACGCCGTCCTGCGCTTCGGGATCGGGTTGGTCCAGCTCGAAAACGAAGGCGTCGTACGCGTCCCAGGTGGTCTCGGTGGCGGCGACCCACAGGCGGCGCGGGCCGGGGTCCGCCGGGGTCTCGTCGTCCGCCGCGGGGACGCCTTCCGCTGCGGGGGCGCCGGTCGTTGGCGCGCCCGGGAGCAGCGCGGACGGCAGCGGCACCATGCTGAGCTGCACCGTCGTGCCCGGCACCTGCTGGATGAACGGGGCGTGTTCGCCCTCCGCGCCCGGTTGCTCGGGCTGTGGGGGGTGCTCCCCGTGCGAGCCGGATGCGGGTGAGGTAACCTCCTCGCCCCGCGGCGCCGTGGCGTCGCCGACGCGTGGACCGGCGTCTTGCGCGGCGGCGTCGGGCGACGCGGACAGCGCGCTCCCCAAGAGGGCACCGCAGATGAGGACACGGCCGAGCATGGCGTCGCTTCCGGGGTTCGGAGGGCTTGCGGGAGTCGTCGTGGGGTTGGGCCTGGTCCTGGCGGGTTGCCGCGCCGGAGCCGACCGGGTGTCTCCCGTGGGGGACGTGCCGCCGGCTCTCGAGCGCTTCGAGTATAGGCGGGTCGCCATGGGGGTCGAGGCGCGCCTTGTGCTGCACGCCGCCGACGAGGTCCGGGCGCGCGCGGCGGCCACGGCGGCATTCGATGAACTCGAGCGCCTCGAGGCGTCCTTCAGCGACTATCGCGCCGACAGCGAACTGTCGCGCTTGTGTGCCCGCGCCGGGCAGGGCCCGGTCGAGGTGAGCGACGATCTGCTGGCGGTCCTGCGCCGCGCACGGGAGATCGGTGTGGCCAGCGGTGGCGCGTTCGATGTCACCGCCGGGCCGCTCGTGCGTGTCTGGCGGGACGCCCGCGCCCAAGGCGTGCTGCCCGAGCGGGATGCACTGCAGCGCGCCCGGGACCTCGTGGGCTGGGACGGCCTGGTGCTCGCCGACGACGCCCCGACTGGCGACGATGCCTCGGCGGCCGGCGCGCTCGGAACCGATCGCGCAGCGACCGCCGGCGCGCCGGGAGCCGCCGAAGGCGCGGCAGCAGCGGATGGTCGTTCAGCGGGCAGCGCCGCCCAGCGCGGGACCATCGCGCTGCTGCAGCCGGGCATGCAACTCGACCTGGGCGGCATCGGCAAGGGCTACGCCTGCGACCGGGTGCTGGACGTCGTCGGTGCCCACGGCGTCACCTCGGCGCTGATCGAACTGGGCGGCGACGTGGTCGTGAGCGCGCCGCCCCCGGGCGAGGAAGGCTGGTCCCTGGTGGCCGGGTGCGAGCAGGACGTGGCGCGGCTGCGCTTGTCGCACGGCGCCCTGGCTACGTCGGGCGACAGCGCGCAACACGTGCTGGTGGACGGCGCGCGCTACTCCCACGTGATCGACCCGCGCACCGGCCAGGCCAAGACCGACCGCCTGTGCTGCGTGGTGCTCGCGCCCGACGGCGCCACGGCCGACGGCCTGGCCTCGGCGGTGCGTGTGCTGGGAAACACCGCCGGCCGGGCCCTCGTCGCGCGTTTCGAGGGGGCGACGCTGCTGGGCGTGCAGGAGTTCTCGGCCCTGGACGACGCGCCGCTGTTCGGCGATGGCTGGCGACAACTGCTCGCGCCGGGAGCGCCGGACGGTTGGCCCGCCGGCTGGCAAGCCGTGGACGGTGCCGACGGCGCGCCCCGCACTCCCGACGACTACCGCCTCGTGGACGGCGTGCTGCACGTTCCGTCGTCCGCCCCGAGCGGACACCTGCAGACGGCCGCCGACCTGCGCGACTTCCGGCTGCGCTTCGACTTCAAGCTGGCGCGCATGGCCAACGGCGGTCTGTTCCTGCGCGCCGCCCGAGACGGCAGCAACCCGGCCTACTCCGGCTGCGAAGTGCAACTGCTCGACGACCACAACTGGGAGCGCGTCACCAACAGCACGCTGCAACCGTGGCAGTTCACGGGCAGCCTGTACGGCGCCGTGCCACCCGCCGTACCCGACGCCCTGGCGCCGATCGGAGCCTGGAACACCCTCGAAGTGCTGTACGTCGGCACGCGCCTGGCCGTCGCCCTGAACGGCCACCGCTTGTACGACGTGGACACGACGGCCGTCGCCGCCGAACCAGCCTTCGCCGACCGGGCCCTCGCCGGCTTCATCGGCCTGCAACGCTACGCCTCTCCCGACGTGACCGGCGACACCGCCGTCTGGATCCGGGACGTCCGCCTGAAGGAGCTCTGACCCGTGACCGCAATCCACCGCTTCGCCCGCCCGGGCCTGCTCGTCGCGCTGACGTTCGCGTTCGTCGCCTGTCACGCGGAGGAGGACGAGCGCCGGTTGCCCACGGCTCTCGCCGACGCAGCCCTCGCCGACGGAGAACCATCCGACGGCGACAACACCTGGGTGCGGGACGCCGGCGCCGACGATCTCGGCGGCGAGGGCACCTGGGTCGCAGACACCGGCGCAGGCACCTGGGTCTACGAAGCGGGCTTCGGCGTGGACGACACCGACTTCGTCCCGCTGTTCAACGGCGTCAACCTCGACGGCTGGTACACGGTGAACGGGGATGCCTCCACCTTCATCGCCCGGGACGGCATGATCGTGTGCTCGGGCAAGCCCACCTGCGTGCTGCGCACCGATCGTCAGTACGAGAACTTCGTGCTCGAACTCGAGTACCGGCACATGGTCGAGGGCGGCAACGCCGGCCTGTTCATCTGGTCCGACCCCGTCACCGCCCGCGGGCAGCCGTTCACCCGCTCGATCGAAGTGCAGGTGATGGACGGCATCAACACCGACAACTACACGAGCCACGGCGACATCTTCTCGATCCACGGTGCGGTGATGACGCCCGACCGTCCGCACCCGGCGGGCTGGGCGCGCTGCATGCCCAGCGAGTGGCGCGCGCGCCCCGCGGGCGAATGGAACCACTACCGCGTGCTGTGCCAGAGCGGCGTGATGAAGCTGGAGGTGAACGGCAAGGAGGTGTCGGGCGGCTACGACATGAGCCCGCGCCGCGGCTACATCTGCCTCGAGGCCGAGGGCAGCGAGGTGCACTTCCGCAACCTGCGCATCCTCGAGCTGCCCGACACCGAACCGCCGCTGCCCGCCGAGCACGTGGCCGACGTGGCCCGCGGCTTCCGCAGCCTGTTCAACGGCACCGACCTCACCGGTTGGAAGGAGCACCCCGAGCACGAGGGCCACTGGACCGCCAGGGACTGGGTGCTCGACTACGACGGCCAGGGCGAGACCCTGTGGAGCACCGAGTCCTTCGGCGACTTCGAGTTGATCGCCGACTGGCGCTGGTCCGGCGAGGCGAGCGACAACGCCCTGCCGGTGGTCCTGCCCAGCGGCGAGTACGACCTGGACGAGAACGGTGAGCAACGCAAGCTCACCGTGCCCGACGCCGGCGACAGCGGCATCTACCTGCGCGGCAACAACAAGAGCCAGGTGAACATCTGGTGCTGGCCCATCGGCTCGGGCGAGGTCTACGGCTACCGCACCGACGGCTCCATGCCGCCCGACGTGCGCGCCGGCGTGACGCCCAGCGAAGTCGCCGACGAACCCATCGGCCGCTGGAACCGCTTCCAGATCACCATGCGCGGCGAGCAACTCACCGTCGTGCTCAACGGCAAGACGGTGATCGCCGATGCGCACCTGCCCGGCGTGCCCGAGAGCGGCAAGCTCGCGCTGCAACACCACGGCGCGCCGATCCAGTTCGCGAACATCTACGTGCGCGAGCTGTAGGGGCGGGGCCAGGGCGTCGCTGGTGTCGGTTCGCCGGTCGCTTCGGAGCGTCGCCGCGCCGGGTGGCACCTCGCGTCAAGGGCGCGCGGCGACGTCCAGCTCCAGCTCGTCGTGTTCGCCCAGGGTCACCGTGGCGCCGAACTCGATCGCCTCGTCCGCCGAGCCAGCGTTGGCCGTCACCCGATACTCGCCTGCCTCGAGGGCCTCGACGACGTAGGTGCCCCCTTCGGTCCGCACGACCTTCCAAAAGTCGGTGGGGTGCTCGATGAACCGCATGGACCCGTCGCCGTCGGATGACATCACGCTCTTCGCGCCGGGGACGGGGCCGTTCGCCCCGAGCCTGACGAGCTGGACCTCGACACCGTCCTTCACCGGGACGCCGGCCGGCGTGCGCACGCGTCCCGTGAGCCGAGCGCCGCGACACACGGGGAGTCGCCCGTGATCGATCATGTCGTCTTGGCCGAGGCTGCGGGACTCCGCCCAGACGGGGAGGCACATGATGCTGCGCCCCCGGCCCTGACCGTAGCCGGTCACGTGCACCCGGTAGGTCCCCGGCGTGAGGTGTCGGAACGCGAAGCGTCCCTCGGCATCCGTCTGGGACGTGGCGACGTACGCATTGCCGTCGATGTTCAGCGTGACTTCCAAGCCCTCGACGGGCAGGCCGCTGTCGTCCCAGGACACACGGCCGGTGATCCCGTTGTCGGGCAGCTCGAAGTCGACCACGGTGACGTCACCCTCGGCCAGCTCGATCGTCTTGCGCGCGGATTCCGAGCCGTTGGGAGTCCTGACGTAGAGTTCGTAGGTGCCAGCCGTGAGCAGCTCGACCGTGTAGGTCCCGTTGGCGTCGGTGGTCTGCGGTCGAACCCACCCGCCGATGCCTGCACCGACCAGCTCGCCCTTGATCGCCACGCCGACCACCGGCTCGCCACCGGAGAGGACGCGACCGCGGGCGCGGGGGCGAGTCGGGAGACGGATGTCCTGTCGGCGCTGCTCCCCCGCGGCGAGCTCCACGACTTCCCGCCCGCCCACCGACACGGTCAGCTCGTACTTGTCGGGCGGCAGGTCACGGAAGACGTAGTGGCCCCGCGCGTCCGTCGTCACCCGGGTCTCGAAGGCGTCGCTCGTCTGCATGAACTTGAACCGCCCGAATGGCTCGACGTCCAGGGCGACCGACTTGTCCGGGGCCGGCTCGCCGTCGGAGCCGAACACGGTGCCCGAGATCGTGCCCGACTCGACGAGTACGAAGTCGATTCCCTGCGCGTGCTCGCCGGCGCCCAGGCTGACGACCCGCTCCTCGGACTCCGCCATGCCGGCGGTCCGCGCTCGCAGCCCCACCGCCCCGACGCCCCGCCCGGCGAACCGATACCGGCCCTCCGAGTCGGTGCGCACGGCGTCCCGGTGATAGCGGAGGTTCCCGGGCGTCCCCAGCAGGACGCGCGCGTCGGCGAGCGGTTGCCGATCCGGTCCCAGCACGCGGCCCGAGATGGTCCCTTCGAGCGTGAGTACGACTCGCTCTTGCGAGACGGTTCCCGGCGCCACACCGGCAAGCTCGACGGACTGCTGCGCGAAGCCCTCGGCCGAGACGTGCAGCATCGTGGCGACGGATCCGACGCCCTCGATGGCGAAGTGCGGGTCGGCACCGGGCGCCGTCACGGGCAGCGCACGGCGACCGATGTGCGAGCCGCGTCGCGTGCACCACAGCCGTTCCGCCGTCACCACAGCGTCGGTGATGGGCGTGCCGTCCTCCGCGGCGATCAGTTGCACTTCGAGGCGCGCCAGCGGCGGCATGCGCAACTCGGCGCGGGCCTCGCCGGGGCCGACGTCCGTGAGTTTGGCAGGGTCGTGTCCGGGGGCGTCGGCGTAGATCGTGTAGTTGGGTTCGTCGAGGCCGGCGATGACGAAGCGCCCATCGGCGTCGGTCATGGCTCGTTCGTAGCGCGTCCCGATCCGATCGAACTCCAGGAACGTCGAGTCGTCGTCCGGGCCGATCCCGAAGCGCATGTCGTAGACGCCAACGCTCTTGATCTCCCGCTCGGTCACCCGGACCTCGGCGCCCTCGACCGGCTGCCCGTTCGCGTCGAGGACACGGCCCGATATGCTCGCGCCGGTCGCCATGACGACGTCGCCCAGGTCGAGCGGCGTCCCGGCCTGCGTGTCGAGATCGAGCTCCTGGCGCACGTGCCCCGGGGCCCGCAGCTCGAACACGATGCCACCTTCCCAGAGACCGTCGAGGGTGAAGCGACCGTCGTCGGACGACACCGTCGACAGCAGTTCGGGCAGGTAGAGCAGCCGCGACGGACCCTCGACGCCCCGCTGCAGGTTGCGCCGGCTGTGATGCAGCGCCCGCACGCTCACGCCGGCGAGGGGCACGCCTCCGTCGGTGACCGCCCGACCGCGGATCGAAGCTGCGGGTTCGACGACGATGTCGCCGGTGGAGTACGCGGGGGGCGCACTGGCCCGGCAAGGCACGATATGGGTGGTGTGGCCCGAGGAGCGCACCGCGATCAGCGGCCAGGGAAGACCGTCGCTCAAGTGGTCGGAGGGATCCTCGATCACGACATGTGGCGCTTCGAGCGCGAAGCGCCCCGCCTCGTCGGTGACGGTCCGCGGACACTGGGCGAGCGGCACGTCACTCACGTCGTAGCGCCGGTACATCACCACGCTGCTCGACCGGTAGGGCTCGGGGTCCAGGCCCGCGGCCCGTTGCGTCAGGCCGTTGGGGACGATCCAGACCGTCGCCGCCGCCACGGGCGTGCCGTCACCATCGACGACGCGCCCGGTCACCACGAGCGGCTCACCCACGTCCGCGAACAGCCCGGGCACTGTGCCTGCGGGGCGGACGTCCGCCGCGTCGAGTCCTTGCGCATCGACGGCTTCGGCGGCCCGAAGGGGAGCGACACTCCCTTCGCGAGATGCGACGAGCGGGGAGGGCTGCAGCTCGGGCACCGGAGCCGCGGAGGGGATGTCGGCATCGGCGCCCGGTCCAACGGAGTCGTCCCGCCCGCTCCACAGGAAGAGCGCGGCGCCGAGCACGCCGACGACACCGATGACGATGAGCCATCTGGGCATGAGAGTCTCCCGAGCCTTGTGAGCCGACGTCATCCTACGCGCTCACCTCGACCTCACAGGGACGTGGGGATGAGCGCCGCGATTTGCTGCCCGATGGCGAGCGAAGCCGTGGCCGCCGGCGACGGGGCGTTGAGCACGTGGAGCAGGGGCAGGCGGGCCCGTTCGTCCTGCAGCAGGAGGAAGTCGTGGGACAGCTCGCCGTCCGGGGTGACGGCCTGGGCGCGCACGCCGGCGGGGGCGGGGCGCAGGTCGCCCGCTTCGAGCTCGGGGATCAGGCGCTGTGCCGCCCGGGCGAAGGCCGATCGTGAGGAGGAGCGCGCCAGCTCGGCCAGGCCCGTGCGCCAGTGACGTCGCGCCAGGCGTCGCATGCCGCGGTAGGCCAGCGACTCGACCAGGTCGCCCGGGTGCACGTTGGCGCGGCGGTAGCCCTCGCGGGCGAAGGCCAGGACGGCGGTGGGGCCGCACGTCACGCTGCCGTTGACCGTGCGCGTGACGTGCACGCCCAGGAACGGCAGGGCGGGATCCGGCACGGGGTAGATCAGCGCGCGGCACAGGTGGCGGCGCTCGGGGACGAGCTGGGCGTACTCGCCGCGGAAGGGGACGATGCGTGCGGGCAGGTCGGCGGAGCCGGCCGAGCGGGCCACCCGGTCGGCGTGCAGCCCCGCGCAGTTGATCACCGCGCGGGCCGCGAACGTCCCGGTGGTGGTCTCGATCACGGTCGCGTCGCCACGGGGCGCCAGGCCCAAGACCCTTGCGCCGAAGACGAAGGGCTGGCCGTCCGCGGTGAGCAGGCGCTGCAGCGTGGTACAGACCACGCCGTAGTCAACGACCCCTGTCTCGGGCATGTGCAGGGCCTCGACCCCGGCGGCGTGGGGTTCCAACTCGGCCAGGCGCTCGGGACCGATGAGTTCGCAGGTCACGCCGTTGGTCTGGGCGTTGCGCGCCAGGGCGTGCAACCGGGACCGCTCGTCTTCGTCCACGGCCACGACGACCTTGCCGCAGCGCGTCCAGGCAATGCCGTGCTCGGTGCAGAAACGCTCCATGGCATTCTTGCCGCTGCGACACAGGCGCGCCTTGAGCGAACCGGGCGCGTAGTACACCCCGGCGTGCAGCACTCCGGAGTTGTGGCCCGACTGGTGCCGCGCCACGGCGTCTTCCTTCTCGAGCAGGAGCACCCGCGGACGGGGGGCGCGCTGGGACAGGGCGTAGGCCGTGGCCAGCCCCACGATGCCGCCGCCGATGATCGCCACGTCCGCGGTATCCACGCCGGCATTGTGGCACCGGCGGGGCGGTCCGTCGCGACAGCGGGTTACATTCGCGGGCCATGGATGCGTCCCGCACCTCGCCCACCATTGATGTGTACGCCACGGCCGACGGGGCCTTCGCCGCGGTCGCCGGCGAGCTGGCCGGGTTGCTCAGGCAGCGGGCGCGGGAGCGTCGCCGGCTCGTCCTGGGGCTGGCGACGGGGGCCAGTGCGCGCGGGGTCTACGTCGCCCTGCGTCGTGAGCACGCGCAGCACGCCCTGCCGGTGACCGACGTCGAGAGCTTCAACCTCGACGAGTACTGGCCCTGCGATCCGGCCAGCCGCTGGAGCTTCCGGGCCTTCATGCGCCGCGAGCTGTTCGAGCCGCTCGGGTTCGACCCCGGCCGGATCCGGATCCCCGACGGGCGCGTGGCCGCGGCGGCCGTGAACGCCCACTGTCTCGAGTACGAGCAGCGCATCCGCGCCG
>JAJDEQ010000152.1 GCA_029259695.1 Planctomycetota bacterium | reverse complement strand
GCCCCGGGGGGGGTTGCGCTTGCGGTGAGCAGCTGCGCGATCAAGGTCACGATGATGCGGCACGCAGGGCCCGGCTGCACCTCGTGGGGTGGGCCGAGAGCAACGAAGGGGGCGGGCGCCTGGGGTGGGGTGGGGGTGGGGGTGGACATCGACCGGGTCGACATGGGCGCCATGCTATATTCCGCGGCCCGGTTTGCGGGGAACGGCTGGCGTGGATCATGCGCGCGGCTCGAGTGAGATCAGCGTCGCCGCGGTCCTGCGCGGCAAGGCGCAGGTGCGAGGCCAGGCCCTTGGCAAGACGAGCCGACAATCAGCGCAAGTGGTCCACCGACCGCAGTGCCGACCTCTACAATCTCCGCGGCTGGGGGCGCCCCTACTTCTCGATTGCGGCCGATGGCCACCTCGAGGTGCAGCCCGAGGGTCGCGGGGGTCCGCGGGCGACACTGGCCGAGATCATCGAAGGCGCCCGGGCCGGGGGCCTCTCGCTCCCGTTGCTGATGCGCTTCGACGGGATCCTGGGCCATCGCCTCGGCGTGCTGCGCAAGGCGTTCTCGTCGGCGGCTCGCGAGTTCGGTTACACGGGGCGCTACCGTCCGGTCTACCCGATCAAGGTCAACCAGCAGCGGCACGTGGTCGAGGTGTTGCGCAAGGCCGGTCGGGAGGCGGGGTTGGGTCTCGAGGTGGGCAGCAAGCCCGAACTCCTGGCCGTCGTCGCCCTGCTCGAGCGGCCCAGTCTGATCATCTGCAACGGGTACAAGGACGACGCCTACCTCGCGATGGCGTGCCTGGCCGTGCGCCTCGGTCACGAAGTGATGGTGGTGATCGAGAAGCCGTCGGAGGTGGAGGCGCTGGCGCGCGTCGTGGAGTCGGAGGGCGCCGAAGCCGCGCCTTTCCTCGGCATCCGCAGCCGACTGGCGGCACGCGCCGAGGGTCGCTGGGAGGACTCGGCAGGTGAGGGTGCCAAGTTCGGCCTGTCGGCGGTGCAGATGGTCGAGGCTGTCAACTGGCTCGGCGACGTGGGCTTGCTGCATCGCCTGCGCCTGCTGCACTTCCACATCGGCAGCCAGATCACGTCGATCCGTTCACTCAAGGATGCGCTGCGCGAGGCGTGCCGCGTGTACGTCGAGATGCGTCGTATGGGTTGTCCGCTCGACGTCTTCGACGTGGGTGGCGGCCTGGCGGTGGACTACGACGGGAGCGGGACGCGCTTCGAATCGTCGATGAACTACACCGTGGAGGAGTACGCCAACGACGTCGTCGGGTACATCCAGGACGCCTGCGAGAAGGCCGACATCCCGGTGCCGGACATCGTCACCGAGTCGGGGCGGGCGCTGGTCGCGCACCACGCGGTGATGGCGGTGGAGGTCGTGGGCGTCTCGCGCCATTCGGGTGAGTCGGTGGTGACCGGCGGCAGCGAAGACGACGAGAGCGTCGTCGAGTTGCGCGAGAACCTCGAACGCTTGTCACGCAAGACCATGCGGGAGGTCTATCACGACGCACTGGGCCTGCGCGAACAGATGCTGCAGCGCTTCAACCACGGGCTGGTCGACCTGCCCACCCGCGCGCTGTGCGAGTCGCTGGTGTTCAAGACCTGTGCGCGTGTGGCCCGGCTGGTGTCCGAGCTCAGCGTCGTGCCGGAGGAGTTCGAGAAGCTCGACAAGCAGCTCTCGGACACCTACTTCTGCAACTTCTCCGTCTTCCAGTCCGTGCCGGACCACTGGGCCATCCGCCACGTGTTCCCGGTCATGCCGATCCAGCGTCTCGACGAGGAACCGACGGAGCGTGCCGTCCTGGGCGACATGACCTGCGACAGCGATGGCAAGATGAACCGCTTCGTCGATCTGCGCGACGTGAAGGACGTGCTCGAGGTGCACGAGCTGCGCGAGGACGAACCCTACGTGCTCGGGATCTTCCTGGTCGGTGCCTACCAGGAGATCCTGGGGGACCTGCACAATCTCTTCGGCGACACCGACACGGTGCACGTCGACTTCGACGAGCAGGGCCGTCTGCAACTGGTGGACATGCTCCCCGGCGAACGCGTGGCCGAAGTCCTCGACTACGTCCAGTACGACGAAGCCTGGCTGATGGAACGCTACGACGCGGCCCTGGCACGATTGGTGCAGCAGGAGAAGCTCACGACGGACGAGGCGCGCGAGGTCCGTGAGGATCTGGTGCGCGGATTGGCGAGTCACACCTACCTCACGCCGCGCGCGGTGCGCACGGTGCGTGCCGACGATCTGGTCGAGACGGAAGACGAAGGCAGCGTGGAGGAGCCGCGTTCCGCCGAGGACCCCGACCGCGTCGTGCTCGAGTGACTCACGCCGCGCCATGGTCGCGGCCCAAGATCGACCTGCACTGCCACCTCGACGGCGCCGCGCGTCCGGCCACGCTGCTCGAGCTCTCGCGTCAGGCCGGCGTCCCGCTCCCGGCGGACGACGTCGCGGGCCTGCGCCCCCACGTGCAGGTGGGGCGCGGCTGCGGGTCGCTGCGCGAGTTCCTGCGCACGTTCGATGTGTTCTACCCGGTCCTGCGGGTACCGGGCGCGTTGGAGCGTGTCGGGGAGGAGCTGATCGAGGACGCGGCCGGCGACAACGTGGTGCACATCGAGGTGCGCTTGTGCCCCGCGCTCCAGGCCACGGATCGGCATCCGGCGGAGCACGTCCTGGGCGACGCGCTCGCCGGTCTGGCTGCGGGCGGTCGCGCACACGATCTGAGCTGGGGTGCGATCGTGTGTTGCTACCGGGAATTGCCCGCGGAAGTGAACCGCGAACTGGTCGAACTCGCTATCGACCACACCGACCGCGGTGTCGTCGGTGTGGATCTGGCGGGCCCCGAGGACCTGCCCGGCGCCCCGTCCACGGGGGCCCTGCGGCGGGCGCACGACGCCGGTCTGCCGATCACCGTCCACGCCGGTGAGGCGGCAGGTCCCGAGTCGATTCGGGAGGCGCTCGACGTGCTGGGTGCGTGCCGACTGGGCCACGCGGTGGCCCTGCGAGAGGACGCGGCGCTCGCCCGTCGCGTGGCGCAGGAGGGGGTCGCCCTGGAGTGCTGCCTGACGAGCAACCTGCACACCGGGGCCGTCGCGTCGCTCGACGAGCACCCGTTCGACACGCTGCGCCGCGCCGGCTGCCGGGTGACCTTGAACACCGACGACCCCGCGGTGAGCGCGATCACGCTCGGGGGCGAGTACGCCCTCGCCGCCCGACAGTGGGGTTACGACGAGGCGACGCTCGACGCGATCACTCGCAACGCCTGTGACGCGGCCTTCGTGGACGACGCGCGGCGCGCCGAACTCCGACGGCGACTGGACGACCCGGTGCGCGGCTGACGCGCCGGCGGGTCACTTCCCGTCGTTGAACAGGTCGCAGCCCAGGTCCGGGTCGGCCGGACACACCGTGGGGATGAGCGGGCACAGCGTCGGGTTCGTCGGACAGATCGTGTACTCACAGAGCGTCGGATCCTCGTCCGGGCAGAACGTCTCGATCACCGGACACAGCGTCGTCTGCTGCGGGCAGACCGTGAACTCGCAGAACGTCGGATCGGCATCCGGGCAGAACGTGTCGAGGAACGGGCACACCGTCAGCTCGCAGATGGTCGGGTCACTGTCCGGGCACGCCGTGGGGATGAACGGACACAGCGTCAGGTTCTCCGGGCACACCGTGAACTCGCACAGGGTCGGCTGCGCGTCGGGGCACAGCGTCTGCACCTGCGGGCAGAGGGTGAACTCGCACACCGTGAACTCACCCGGCGGGCAGAACGTCTGCAGTTGCGGGCAGAAGGTGAACTGCTCCGGGCAGACCGTGAACTGCTCCGGGCAGATGGTGTGCTCGCAGAAGGTCGGTTGCCCACTCGGGCACAACGTCTGATGCGACGGGCAGAAGGTGGGGATCACCGGGCACACGGTGGGGAAGCCCGGACAGATCGTCGGCTCACACAGCGTGACCTGGGCGATCTGGCAGAACGTGGGCTGGCCGCACACGGTCGGGATCAACGGGCAGATCGTGGGCACGTCGGGGCAGATCGTGTGTTCGCAGAGGGTCGGCAGCCCCCCGTTGCACAGCGTGTCGATGAAGGGGCAGACCGTGAAGACCGGACACACGGTTGGTGTGCTCGGACAGACGGTGATCGCGCTGGGGCAGAACGTGGGGAAGTTGGGGAACAGCGTGGGGATCGGGTCACCGCCCAGGACCGCGTTGTCGGCCTTCACGCCGGTCCACATCTCGGGACCGTCTTCGGGCAGCCCGTAGATGTGGTCGAACTGGACCGTGAACTCGGCGCCGGTGCCGACGACGGTGTCCGCGGTCCCGAACTTCGTGCTGGCGATCCAGGAGATGCCGGGCTCGTAGCCGGGCGGGGTCGTGGTCGCGGTCATGGTCACCGGCACACCTTCGGGGAAGCCGCCGATGAGCTGTTGCGAAGGCGTGATCTGGACCGTGTAGGTACGCAGCAGGACTGCGTCGAAGCCGACTTCGGTCCCGGTCGAGATCAGGCGGTCGCCGACGAGGTCGAAGCTCAGCTCGGTCTCGCCCCCGATGGCCGTCGGCATGTCGTCCACGCGCCACTCGATCAGCGGCGCGAACTCCGGTGGGTCGACGGCGGTCGAGAAGTAGACCGGCCGGTTGATGCTGGTGACGTAGCGGCCGGCGCCCTCGGCGTAGAGGCTCGCGATGGATTTACCGAAGTAGACGTCCATCGTCTCCTGGTTGCTGGACGCCGCGCTGATGCCGTGCGGTGTCACGCCGACGCGGATCGGGGAGATGCTGATGGCTTCGGCCGGGAAGTCGACGACGTCCACGAGCATCATGTGTTCACCGATCAGGCGACCGTCGGCGCCCGTCACGCGCGCTCGCACCGATGCCGGGCCGACGCTGTCGAACTCCCGTTCGGCCAACGTGCCGTGCCGCACCGGGTTCGCGCCCGACCACTCGACGATGGCGCTGGACGGAGAGGTCTGGCGGAAGGTGACCGTCGTGCCCAGCGGCACGGCGGTGCGCTTCGGCGCCGCGTGCCACGTGGTGGTCAGCCCATCGACCGGGCCGATCTCGAGCGGGCTGAGCTCCACTTCCGTGGGGCCGACACCTCCCCCTTGAGCAAAGGCCTCCTCCGCGGAGAAGACGCCGCCGAACAGCACGACGAGAACCAGAGTCCTGACGCCCATGCGAAACGTGCCGCAACGAGACTTCATCGCTGCCCCCTTCTCGGTGTTCCAGGTCACGCAGCTTCCCCGGCGAGGATTGCCCGAGCCGAGGGGAGTCATCCTACATCGATCCTCGAGAGCCGGGGGCAACCCGCGCGCCGAAGGACGTCGTCGTCTCGCCGGGCTCCACGCGCGATCAGAGGGTCCCGCCTTGCCACGGCCTGTACGGGCGCAGTTGGGTTGCGACAGGCATCGGCTTGCGCTTGCGAAGCGCACTCTGACGGCGTGATATCATCGCCGTTTCGGCGCGCTGTGCGGGTTCGCAGCCTCGCGGGATCGAGGCCGTGCGGAACGGGGCGGGGCATCGCGAAACCGGGTGTCTGGGAGTCGGGTGAGATGGGACGTCTGTTCGGGAACCTGCTCGCCGTGGTCCTGGTGGTGGGGGCGGTCGTTGCCGCTGCACTCGCCGACCGACAGCTCTTCCCCGATGCGGAAGACAGCCCGCTGTACGCGTCGACGCTGGAGGGCGCCTATTCGCGCTTCGAGGCCCAGGACGCGCGTGTCGCGGCGCGACCCCCGACCGATGTGAACGTCGGGGCCGCGCGGCCCGCGACGACACCCGCCGCATCCGCTGCTCGGCCGGGCGCGGTTCCCGTGCCGCAGGAGCGGGCCGCCGCTCAGGGCGGCAACTTCCCGGGCGCTCCCGACTACCCGCCCGAACTGTTGGAGAAGTTGCGCGCTGCGGCCGCCCAGCGCGCCGCGGCCCAGCCGGCGGGCACCACGACGCCGGTCCCGGCGGGGCCGCCGTTCGATCCCGCCGGCGTGGGTGCGGCTGCGTCCGCCCATCAGCACGGCGTGGAGGAGTCGGCCCACGACCACCAGCACCCGGCGCTCGTCCTGGGCGAACAGTTGTTCGCCGAAGGGCGCGACGACGAGGCGCTGGTGCAACTGCAACTCGCGGCGACGGAACTGCCCGATTGCTCGCAGGTGAACCATCGACTCGGTGACCTGCTCCAACGTCTCGGCCGTTCGGACGCGGCGGCGTTGCACTACGAGAAGGTCCTGGCGGTGAATCCGTCGTACACCTGCTGCCACACGCACATCGGTGAGATCCGTGCGGCCCAGGGTCGACAGCTCGACGCGCGTGCCGCTTTCGAGCAGGCCGAGGCCGGCTACCGCGCGCAGGTGGCCCAGGGTGGTCCGCTCGCGACGAGCGCGAAGTACCACCTCGCCGAGTTGTTCGTGAAGCAGCAGAGCAACGCTGCCGAAGCGCTGAGCCTCGCGCAGGAAGCGGTGGCCGAGGCTCCCGATCAGCCGGCCTTTCTGCACCTGCTCTCGCTCGCCTACGAACTCAACGGTGACAAGCAGAGCGCACGGGAAGCCATCGAACGAGCGATCGAACTCGCCCCCGCGCAGCCGCACCTGGGTGAGGTGCTGCACCGCCTTCGCCACGAGACCGAAGCCGGCGCCGCCGACGACACCGACCCGGATGGTGAGCCCTGACGGGCGCTGTCCGCTTGGCCCGGGAAGGGGGAGCCGCGTGCGATTCCTGAGCGTCGTCTGCTCCATGTTCGGCCTGGCGTTCGCCGGCGAGTCGATCGGTCTGTACGTTCACGAGCTCGATGCCGCGGCGGCGGTCACGTGGCTGCTGCTGGGCGCCGTCACGGACCCCACGTCCCGGCGAGGTGTCCTGGCCGTGCGCAAGGGAGAGCACGCGCTCGGCATCGTGCTGGCGGTGGTGGGGCTCGCGTGCGTCCCGTTGCCGACCGCCGTGCGCTTCTTTGCCATCGCGATCTGGTTCGACGGTGTGGACCGGGTGGGGCGCAGTCGCAGCGGTCGAGTCGGGCCCGCGGCCGCACTCGCGCTGGGCAGCCTGCTGTTCGGGATCTACACCGCCGGGGCCCAGTCGAGCCTGCTCGGCTGGTACGCCGCGGATCACACGGCCCGGGCCCTGTCGACCTGGGGGACCGGGCTCGTCGGCCGCGGGCAGTCGCTCGGTCCGACGTTCGCCGGACTCGACCTGTTCGTCATGTCCGCGTGTGTGTGCCTCGGCGGTCTGCGTTGCCCCTGGCCGCACAGGTGGGTGCGTTCGCTCATGGCCCTGCCGGTCCTGGCCCTGATCTCGGTGGGGTCCCTCGCACTGTTCGCGCTCGCGCCCGACTGCGGCGTGCACCTGAGTGCGCTGATCGACTCCCCGTGGGCGCTGCGAGTCGGCGCGTGGGTCACGGCGTTGCACCCGTTGCACATGGCCGTGCTGCCCGCCGTGGCCATGGCCCTGGTGGTGGCGTCGGCGACGAGCTCGGCGCCGGCCGGCGAACCGTCGTCCCGCCCGTGGCGCGCCGCCACGCCGTTGGCCGCGGCCTGCGCGCTGCTGGCGACGGCGGCGCTGACCAATCTGCCGGCGACGCCGCCCGATGGTCCCCGGCGCGTCGCGTTGTACGAGAAGGGCTTCCTCAACTGGCTCTCGCCCACGCACCAGCGCTACGGCTCGCGTTCAGGTGGCATGTTCGGCAATCTGCCCGGCCTGCTCGAGCGTCTCGGATGGCAGAGCGAGTTCGTCGACCGGATCGACGCGGGAACACTGGCGGATCGCGACCTGCTCGTGATCATCAACCAGCACGAGTCGCTCCCGGAGGCGTCGCGTCAGGCCGTCGAGGACTTCGTGCACGCGGGCGGGGCGCTGCTCGTGCTGGGTGATCACACCTTCTATCAGGGTCCCGATGGCGTGTCGCCCGACGAGCCCATCGAGGGCCAGCGACTGCAACTCAACGAACCGCTGCGCACCACGGACATCGCCTTCGCGTTCGACTCGGCGTACTACTTCATCGGCGGCTGGCTGCACTCGGTCGACTACGCACCGCACTGGGTGGTCGCGGGCCTCGGCGACGCGACGAACGAGGCGGGCCTCGTGGTCGGTGCGTCGCTCGAGGTGCGCTACCCGGCGGCCCCGCTCGTCGTGGGCCGGTACGGCTTCTCCGATCCGGGAGTGCACCCCAGTCAGCCCACGGCCCGGTCGCGCGGCTTCATGCAGAGCGGCAGCTACGACCCCGGTGAGGTCCTCGGCGACCGCGTGCTCGCGGCGGTGCAGGAGGTGGGTGCCGGGCGCGTCGCGGTGCTGGGCGACACCTCGAGTCTCGTGAACGTGATCCAGTCCCAGACGTGGCCCTTTGCGGTGCGCCTGTTCCACTGGCTCGGGGGAGCCGGACACGCCGCCGTGCCGGCCTGGCGCGATGGGCTCGGTCTGGCCCTGCTGGTGCTCGTGGGGGCGATGGTGGTGCAGGGTGGACGTGGAGCCCTGCTGGCCGGTGCCGTCAGCGCCCTGCTGAGCGGCGTCGCTTCCCAGCAGTTGCTCGTGTCGTGGGTCGAGCCGCCCCCGCTCGCCGGTCGTGTGGCCCTGGTCGACCTGTCGCACGTCGGACGCCACTCGATCGAGGGTTGGCGCGAGCGCGGAGTGAGCGCGCTCTACCTCAACCTGATGCGCTCGGGCTTCCACACCCTCGGCATGAAACGGTTCGACGCGGCGCAACTCGCGGCCGCCGACCTGCTGGTGACCGTCGCACCGACGGCCGGCTACGACCCTGGCGAACTCGACGCCATGTGGGCCTTCATGCAGGACGGCGGCACGATCCTGCTGGCCACGGGCTACGAGGAGCAGGTCGGTTCGACCGAACTGCTCGAGCGTGCCGGACTTACCGTCGCCCACCGACCGCTCGGCCGCGAACCGGCGCTTGCGATCGGCGCGCCCGCGACGCCGACGTTCTTCAAGTCGTGGCCGGTGCTCGGCGCTGACGAGGCGCTGGTGGAGGTGAGCGGCGAGCCGGTCGTGACGCGCACCCGGATCGGTCGCGGCCAGCTCGTGGTCATCGGCGACGGCGACTTCCTGCTGAACCGCAACGTCGAGGTGGAGGACGGGGCGATCCTCCACAACGTGCGCTTCCTGAGCTGGCTGTTCGCGGAGATCGCCGGCGGGGAGGCGCGATGACGGCCTGGTTCGCGCTCTGGGCCGCCACGGTGAGCTGGCTGTTCGCCCACCGGCACTTCGTCTCTCCGGAGCCGCGGTTGCAGTGGGCCTGCGTCGCGCTGGCGGTCGCGTTCGGGGTGCCCGCGTTCGGGGACGTGGCTCGCCGTGCGCGCTTCTCCCCCCGCGCTCTGGGATTGCTGCTGCCGCTGGGGGTTGCCCTGTGGTTGGCCGAGCCCGCGTACCGACCGTCGTTGTGGGTGCTTGTCGTCGGGGTCCTGGGCGGCGTGTGCTGCCTGCGCACGGGGGGGGCGCCGCGCCTGCTGGGTGCCGCGGCGGGGAGCTGCCTGGTGGTGGGCGCGGTGCTCACGGTCCAGGCGCCAGCCTTCGGGTGGGCCACCGCCTGGACGGCTCGACACGAACAGGTCCCGCACCTCGCCGAGGCGTTGCACGGGCTCATGCGCTGGGTCGGATTCGACGTGAGCCTGGGCGACGACACCCTGTTCGTTCGCACCATGCGCGACGTGCACGCCTTCCCGTTCACCTGGTCCCATCTGGCGCCCGTGGCGCTGCTGTCGCTCGGGTTGGGTGGACTCGTGGTGTTGTGGTGGCGCCGGGGGCAGCGTTCCCTGCTGACCGGCGTGCTGTCCCTCACGGGCTTGCTCGCGGCCTACAGCGTGCTGCGTCTGTTCCTGCTGCTGCTGGTCTTCGCCACGACCATGCTCTACGTCGACTACGAAGCGGACACCGTGCACGTCGAGGTGTTCTGGCTCCCGTGGATCGCAGCCGTGAGTTTCCTGCCGTTGATCCCGGCCCTGGCGCGCTTCGTGCGGCTCACACCGGTCGGGTCGGCCGCGGTCGTTGCCGAGCATGATGCGGATCCCGGTCCGGAGTTCCCCCGGCGTGCCGGCGCGCGCCTGCTCGTCGCGTTGCTTCTCGGCCTCGGCAGCGTGTCGATCGTGCTCGGCAACCACTACTGGGAGCCGGGCGTCGCCAAGCAGGGGCGGGTCCTGCTCGACGAGGCGCACAGTCGCTGGGAGCGCAGTGACAAGGCCTACGACACCGAGTGGTACGGGAACGAGTCGGGGTACAACTACTACTGCATGGCCGAGTACGTCGGTCATCACTACGAGCTCGACCGCAACCTGGACGCCGAGCTCACGCCGGAGCTGCTCGCCGGCTACGACGTCCTGTTGCTCAAGACGCCCACCGAGTCCTACGCGCCCGCCGAACTCGACGCGATCGAGCAGTTCGTACGGGGAGGCGGCGGCCTGTTCGCCTTCGGCGAGCACACGAACGTGTTCGGCTCCAGCGTCTACCTGAACCCGGTGCTGCGGCGCTTCGGCATGGCGGTGCGTTACGACTCGGTCTTCGACATCGAACGTCGCTGGGAACAGCTGCGCACGTTCGCACCCCATGGTCGTTCGGCGATCACCGCGCAGGTCCCGTTCCTGCTCTTCGCCGTGTCCTGTTCGATCACCTCGAAGTCCTGGGACGTGCGGCCGGTGATCCGCTCCGGCGGCCTCTGGTCCCTGCCGATCGAGTACGCCGCCGGCAACTTCTACCCGCACGTGGAGGACACGACCTACGCGCGCTTCGGTGCGTTCGACCAGATGGTGGCCGCCGCGGCGGACCGGGGACGCGTCGTGTTGTTCGGCGACAGCACGATCTACTCCAACTTCCTGGCCTTCCAGCCAGGGAAGCCCGAGTTGCTGCTGGGGGCCGTGGAGTGGTTGAACCGGGAGAACGGCACGGTCGACACCCGCCGGGTCGGTCTGTTGGTGGGTGCGGGAGCGTTCGCACTGGCGTTGTTCCTCTGGGTGCTGCTGACCCCGAACCTGGCCTTCCTGGTGGGCGTGGTCTCGATGGCGGCCGGGCTCGCGTGGCTCACGCTGTTCGGGTGCCACGTGGCGAACACGCGCGACTACCCGCCGCCCGCACCGCTGCGCGCCGTCGACGAGGTGGTGCTGGACCTCGACTACGGCACCGTCGAGTTGCCGGTCTTCGGCTTCACCCAGCGGCACCAGGACAGCTACGAGGTCTTCTACCAGTGGATCCTGCGCCTGGGCTACTTCCCCAGGGTGTCCCTGCCCGCCGACGCGCATCCGGCGGGAGGGCTCGACTTCGAAGCTGCGCTGGCGGCCCACCGACCGATCGTGCTGGCCAAACCACGTCGCTCGTTCCCCGCGGGCACGGCCAAGCGCCTGCGCGCGTTCCTCGAGCGCGGCGGCTCGCTGCTGGTGCTGGAGGACGCCTCCACCGCCGAGTCCTCCGCCGCCGAGTTGCTCGCGCCGTTCGGTCTCGGCTTCGGCGATCCAGCGCGCGGTCGCGCGGTGCTCGAGTCCGGGACGGGCAACCGCATCTGCACCCTGCGGGCTGGTCGTCGCGTCACCGGTGGGACGCCGCTGTTGCGTACCGATGGCGACGAGACACTGGCCGCCTGGTCGCGTGTGGGTCTGGGGCAGATCGTGGCGGCCGGCCTGGCCGGACGCTTCGTGAACACCGCCATGGGGGTCAGCGACCGGGCGATCCCCGATCTCGAACAACGGGCGGTCTTCGAGCTGGAGTTCGCGCTCCTGCGGGGGCTCGTCGAGAACGACCTGGCCGGAGAGTTCACGCGACTCGGTACGACCTACGCCCGCGACGACTAGCGGGCCGCACCGAGCGCGCCCCGAGTCGTTCAGGTCGTTCGGACGCCCGAACTCACTGCGTCGTGAGCTTGAGCGTGTTGGACGAGCACTTGTCCACCGAGTCGGGGAACCAGTACTGCATCCAGACCATTACGCACGGTGGGATGCCGGGCGGGATCGTGAACGGG
>JAJDEQ010000151.1 GCA_029259695.1 Planctomycetota bacterium | reverse complement strand
CAGCGCCCCGAAGACGGTGCGACTGGCGGACTACCGCCCACCGTTCTGGACGGCCGAGACGACGCAGCTGCACTTCGAGCTGCACGAGGACCACGCCCTGGTGACGAACACCGTGGCCTACGTGCGCAACCCGCGCTACGGGGAGTTCCTCACGGACGGTCGCGAGGCCATGGCGGGTGACGAGTCCCTGGTGCTCGACGGGGAAGCGCTCGAGCTCGTCTCGCTCCAGCGCGACGGCGCGACAGTCGACGAGGGCGACTACTCGGTCGACGAGCAGCACCTGACCTACCACCCGCTCGCCACGGCGCCCGACGCCGAGCGTTTCGAGCTGACCGTCGTCACGCGCATCGAGCCGCAGAACAACACGGCACTCGAGGGCCTGTATCGCAGCGGCGACATCTTCTGCACGCAGATGGAGGCCCAGGGCTTCCGCCGCGTGACCTACTTCCAGGATCGTCCGGACGTGCTGGCCGTCTACACGACCACGATCGAAGCGGACGCCGCGCGCTACCCCGTGCTGCTCGGCAACGGCAACCCGGTGGAGCGGTCCGCGGTGGCGGACGGCCGACACCGGGTCACCTGGCACGACCCGTTCCCCAAGCCCTGTTACCTGTTCGCGCTCGTCGCCGGAGACCTGGGTCACATCGAGGACCGCTTCACGACCCGCTCCGGGCGCACGATCCCCCTCTCGATCTACTGCGACAAGGGCAACGAGGCGCGGCTGCTGCACGCCATGACCTCGCTCAAGAAGTCCATGGCCTGGGACGAGCGGGCCTTCGGCCGGGAGTACGACCTCGACCGTTTCATGATCGTCGCGGTGAAGGACTTCAACCTGGGCGCGATGGAGAACAAGGGTCTCAACCTGTTCAACGCGATCGTCGTGCTGGCCGATCAGGCGACCGCCAGCGACACCGACCTGCAGCGCATCGAGGGCGTGGTCGGGCACGAGTACTTCCACAACTGGTCCGGCAACCGCGTGACCTGTCGGGACTGGTTCCAGCTCAGCCTCAAGGAGGGCTTCACCGTCTTCCGCGACCAGCAGTTCTCGGGGGACATGAACAGTCACGCGGTGCAGCGCATCGGCGACGTGCGGCAGCTGCGCAACACGCAGTTCAGCGAGGACGCCGGCCCGATGGCACACGCGGTGCGGCCGTCCGAGTACATCGAGATCAACAACTTCTACACCACGACGATCTACGAGAAGGGCGCCGAGCTGATCCGCATGATGTACGTCATGCTCGGCAAGCAGCGCTTCCGCAAGGGCAGCGACCTGTACTTCGAGCGTCACGACGGACAGGCGGTGACGACCGAGGAGTTCGTGCGCGCCATGGAGGACGCCTCGGGCGTCGACCTGGGACAGTTCAGTCGCTGGTACGTGCAGGCCGGCACCCCGCGCCTCGACGTCAGCGGGCGCTGGCTGCCCGACGAACGCTGCTACGAGCTGGACTTCGAGCAGAGTTGCCCGGACACGCCGGGCCAGACGCACAAGCAGCCGTTCCACATCCCGGTGGCCATGGGCCTGCTGGGACCCGATGGCGCCGAGCTGCCCCTGCGCCTGGAGGGCGAGCCGCAAGACGCCGAGCCCGTCACCTCGCGCGTGCTCGACGTGACCGCCGCCCGCCAGAGCTTCCGCTTCACGGGCATCGACAGCCGCCCGGTCCCGTCCCTGCTGCGCGGTTTCTCCGCGCCGGTCCGCCTGCAGACGGACCTGGGCGACGACGACCTGGCCTTCCTCGCGCTCCACGACGCCGACGAGTTCAACCGCTGGGAGGCCTTCCAGGAACTCTCGAACCGCACCCTGCTCGGGCTCATCTCCGCCCGGCGCCTGGGCGACGAACTGACCCTGGACGACGGCTTCGTCGAGACCTTCGCTCGCCTGCTGACCGACGACGGCATCGAGCCCGCGCTCACGGCCGAGACCATCCACCTGCCGAGCGAGGTGGCCCTGCACGACCTGCTCTCCAGCCACGGCGAGATCATCGACGTGGACGCGGTCCACGCCGCCCGGGAGTTCACCCTGGCGGCACTCGCCGAGGCGACGCGCGACGACCTGGTGGCCATCTACGAACGTCATCACGGCGGCCCCTACCGCACCGAGCCGGAGGCCATGGGACGTCGCGCCCTGAAGAACACGGCGCTGGGCTACCTGACGACCCTCGGCGAGGCGTCGTTCACGAAGCTCTGTTACACGCAGTTCCGGAACGCCGACAACATGACCGACGAATCCGCCGCGCTGGGCCTGCTGACGCACGTCGCCACCCCCGAGCGCGAACAGGCCCTGCGCGAGTTCAGGGAGCGCTGGCAGGGCGATGCGCTGGTGCTCAACAAGTGGTTCGCCATGCAGGCCGCCAGCAAGCTGCCGGACACGATCGACGCCGTCCAGCGCCTGGCCGAGGACCCGGCCTTCGACCCGGGCAACCCCAACCACGTGCGCTCGCTCTACCGCACGTTCTCCCAGAACCCGTGTCAGTTCCATGCCGCGGACGGTCGTGGCTACGAGCTCTACGCCGGGGTCGTGCTCGACATCGATCCGCGCAACCCGATCCTGGCCGCCCGTCTCGTGAGCGCGTTCAACACCTGGCGGCGCTTCGACCCCGGACGGCGCGACCGCATCGAGGCCCTGCTGCGGCGCATCTTCCAGACCGAGGGGCTCTCGCCCAACACGTTCGAGGTCGTGAGCAAGGCCCTGGCGTGAGGCTGCACCGCACGCGCGGCCGCCCATGAGTGCCTCGGGCCCCCGACCGCCACCGCCGCACACGGCGCGTGCCCGCGAGATCGCTCGTCAGCAGGCGCGCGCGGCCACGGCCGGCCGTCGGCGGGCGATCGCCCTGGTCTGCCTCGCTGCGCTCCTCGCGTGCGCCGTGGTGAACCCGCGCTGGTTCGGCTTCGCCGCCGCGGGACTGCTCTGCGGCTGGGGCGCGCGCTGGCTGGTGGTCGCCCGGCTCCCCGGATACGAACTCGATGCGGGCAGTAGCCGTGCGCCCCGCCGCGTCGAACACAGCGAGTCGGACGCCGAGCGCGACGGTCGCGCGTTGCTCGCACCGCTGGTGCTGCTGGGCGCCGGCCTGGGCTTGCTCGTCTGGCTCACGCTGGCCGTGCGGCGCCTCGCCGCCGATGCGCCGCTGCTCGCCGCCTGGGCCGACGGCGGCGCGCCGCTGACCGCTCCGGCATCCCTGTTGGCCCTGATCGCGCGTTCCTCCCTGACCGAGTGGCTGCTCGCCCTGGCAGCCTTCGCGCTCGCCCGGAGCATCGGGGAGCGGCTGCGACCCACGCGCGTCTGAAGGCCGGGATCGCCCACGGCCCGGTTCGACAGCGCGACGGTGCGGCTCTCCGACGGTCCGGGTGTCCGGCTCTCGAGCCGTCCGGTCAGGCGAGGATCCGCTGCAGGTAGGTCACGTCGAGGCGCCGGCCGAACTTGAAGCCCACCTCCCGGAACTGCGCGCAGGGCACGAAGCCGCAGGCGCCGAACACCGCGACGCTGGCCTCGTTCTCCGTGCACGCCCCCGCGATCAGCACGTGCAGCCCCCGCGCTCGGCCCTGCTCGACGAGGTGCTCGACGGCGCGCCGCCCGAGCCCGCGTCCGATCGCGTCGGGGGCCAGGTAGACCGCGACCTCCGAGGCGTCAGCGTAGGCGCAGCGACTCTTGTACGGGGCCAGCAGACAGTAGCCCAGCAGCACCCCGGCCTGATCGCGCACGCCGAAGGCGCCGTGCCGCGGGTCGTCGAACGTCACCAGCCGGGCGAAGGCGTCCGGCCCGAGCGGCTCGGTGTCGAAGGTGGCCGTGGAGTGCACCACGTAGTGGTTGTAGATGGCCCGCGCCGCCTCCTGATCGGGGAGACGCAGGTCATCGATGTGCGCAGGCGCTTCCGGCTTCATGGGCTGCTCCACCGCGGCTCTGCCCTCCGTGCTGCTCGACGCGGCACGCCCGGCCCGGTCGCACCCTTCCCGACCCGTCCGGCTCCCTCGCCGAGTTCACGCTGACAGCAACCCGCGTGCGACGAACTCGTTGCGCAGCGCCGGCCCGTCGGTGCACAGCAGGGCCGCCATGTCCACGGCCCGGGCGGCGTCCACGTTGACCTGCCGATCGTCCACGAAGAGGCAGGCAGCCGGTTCCACGCCCAGCGTCCGCGCCGCGGTCAGGTAGGCCTCGGGGTCGGGCTTGCGCAGCCCCGTGCGACACGAGACGAAGGTCCAGGCGAGGTAGCGGGTGAGCTTCAGGCGCTCCTCGATCAAGCTGTACCACTCGGGGTAGTTGGACAGGGCGTGGATCTCGTGACCGGCGGCACGCAACTCGCGCAACAGCGACTGCATGCCGTCGAGCCAGCGGTAGGAGTCGCTCATCGTGGCGCGCAGGCCGGCCCCGTCCACGCCCCGACCGTCCCGGAAGAAGTTCGCCAGGTAGGTCTGCTCGTCGAGCCGGCCGTGCTCGAACTCGATCCACGACGTGGGGTGCTTCTGTGCCATGAGTTCGTCGAGGGTCAGGCCGAAGAAGGCCGGCACCTCGGTGAAGAACGGCTCGTGCACCACCGTGTTCATCACGTCGAACAGCAGGATCGGGCGCTTGTCCGTCACCTCGTCACTCCCCACCCGCTCGCCGACTCAGTCCACGTCCCGGACGGCCGGGTCCTCGATCTCCACGTCCTTCACCGGTGTACCACCCACCCGGTCGGGAAGACCTCGGGGTTTCTCCGCTGAGCGACCGAGCAGCTCCGGACCGTCCGCCCCGCGCGCCGAGCCGTCGCCGTCCGTCGTGCCGCCGTGCCACTGGCCACCCGCGTCACGACTCATCCAGGTGAAGTGCACGCCTCCGCCGCGCGCCCCCGGCGGCCGCGACGCCGCCCGCAGGCGTCCCCGGGCCACGGCGCGCTCGAGCAGCACCAGCATGCCGCGACGAGTCACCGGCAACAGGCACAGCAGCCCGATCGCGTCGGTGAGGAAGCCCGGCGTGAGCAGCACCGCGCCGGCCACCAGCACCAGCGCACCCTCGAGCAGCTCCCGCGTGGGCGGCTCGCCGCGAGCCATGCGCGCGTTGAGCGCCGCGAGGATCGCGAGCCCCTGGCTGCGAGCGAGCCAGGCACCCAACAGCCCCGTGGCCAGGATCGCCAGCAGGGTGTTGCCCGCCCCGATCTTGCTGCCCACCTTGATCAACAAGGAGAGCTCCGCTGCGGGCAGGACGACGAAGAGCAACAGCAGCCACATGCCGCCTACTATGGCACAGCCGTACGCGGGACGCCCGTGCGCCCCGACCCGCGCCGGAGATGCGCCACGGAGCGCTGCTCCCCCCGGAACCCGGTCCGGCCCCGGAGCTCGCGCCGCATCGCTCCGGCACGGACGCGGCCCTCAGAGGCCCGAATACCGCATCACGACGAACAGGCCATCGACGAACACGCAACCGGCCGCCACCAGACCCAGGCCGTAGGCCGTGGCGGTGAGCCACAACCCGCGGCGGTGGTGTCGGTCCAGGGCGTGGTGGACGGCCCAGAAATCGGTCTCGCTGGTGCTGCCCCGCAGTCGACGGGCAAGGGCCTCCAGCATCCCGTCCCGCTGCTCGTCGCCTGTCGGTCCCAACTGGAATTCCTGGGCCAACCAGTTCAACGAGCCCAGCTCGATCCCGCGCCGCCAGACGTCCGGGAAGAACCACTCGAGCTCGGCGTTGGTGCGGCCCGAGGCCTCGTACGCGTGCAGGTCGTCGAACCCGGCCAGCAGGCGCGGCATGAAGGCCAGGCGCAAGCCGTGGCCGATCGCGAAGAACAACGCCGCGACGTAGAGCAGCACGAACGTGGACGACAGCGAGAACTCCGCCGTCCCCACCGCGGCGCCCGAAGCAGACGCCGCGCCGACGCGCGCATCGACGAAGCGCGCCAGGAAGGGCACCAGCAGCAGCCAGAGCACGGAGCCCCGTACGAGCTTGACCGCGGCGAAGCGCTTGAGTGACGTCCAACGCATGCCGGGAGCATAGGCACCCGGACCGGCCGTGCAAACCGCACGCGGCGGCGTGAGGGGGGCAGGTCGGACGCTGCGTCTCGGCGAGGACGATGATCAGGGCGCGATGGCCGAGATCGCGTTGGTCGCGGCGAAGCCCGCGGGGCCGGCGGGATCCTCGACCCAGACCTGGTAGTAGATCGTGAAGCCCGCCGGGACGCCGGCCGGCCAGGTCCCGTCCACGTCCAGCGTCCCGTTGGCGCTGGTGACCAAGGGGAGGATCAACGCCGGTGGCGCGGTGTCGGGCACCATGGTGCCGCCCTTGAAGGGCGTGTCGAGCCGGGCGAAGCCGCCGATGATCCACGCGTTCGCGTTCGGGCGGGTGTCGCGTGCGCTGAGCCAGACCGTGTCGTTGCCGAGCAACGCGCCGGCGCCGGTCAGCCGGGGCGTGCCGGAGGTCCCGTCGAGCGCCAGGTCCAGATCGGACCAGTTGAGCAGCACGACGTCGGCGCGACCCAGGATGAAGCTGGTATCGGTCGAGCCCAGGACGGCCACGTCGCCCGACAGCGCGACCGCCTCGTCGAAGTCGTACCCGGGCGTGCCGTCGTCGATGATCTTGTGCACCTCGGACCAGCTCGCGCCATCCCAACGGAACTCGTAGAAGGCGCCGCCGCCGAGGGTCGCGGAGCCGTCGTCCTGCGGGGCGGCGATCAGGATCGTGCCGCCGTCCACGGCGGCCCCGAGACCGAAGCGTGGCCCGAACCAGGAGAGGTCGCCGTCGCTGGCGAGCAGCTTCTGCTCGGGTGTCCAGGCCGCGCCGTTCCAGCGGAACACGTAGGCCGAGCCCGTCGCGTCGCCCAGGTCGTCGTCCCACGGCGCCCCGACCACGATCACATCACCGCAGATCGCACCCGCCATCCCGAACAGCTCGCCCCCCGCCCCGTCGCCCGCGAGCAGCTTGGCCTCCTGCACCCAGCTCGCCCCGTTCCAGCGGAAGACGTAGGCCGCGCCGGCATCGATGCCCTCCTCGGTCTGCCCCGGCGCGCCCACCACGAGGAGATCGCCGTCCACGTCGACGAACTCGCCGAAGTTGTCGCCGGCCCCGCCATCCCCGGCCAGCAGCTTCTGCTCGTGCGACCAGGCCAGGCCGTCCCAGCGGTACACGTGCGCCGAACCCGAGTCGCTGCCCAGGTCGTCGTCGAAGTGTGCTCCGGCCACGACGACGTCGCCCGACACGGCGACGTCGCGACCGAACTCATCCTGGACCGCACCGTCCGCCGCGAGCAGCAGCGCCTGCTCCTGCCAGCTCGCGCCGTCCCTACGGAACACGTAGGCCGAGCCGGACCAGGTCCCGTTGTCGCCGTTCTTCCAGGCACCGGAGACGATCACGTCGTCGTCGATGTCGAGGCACCAGCCGAAGACGTCCTGGAACCCGGCATCACTGGCGAACAGTTCCTGCTGTTCGACCCAACTCGTGCCTTCTTGTCGGTACACGTACGCGGCCCCGCCGTTGTTGACCGGGTGATCGTGCGCGCGGGCGCCCACCACCGCGGTCTGCCCGTCGACCGCCACGGCACGACCGTAGCCGTCCTGAATGGCCCCATCACTGGCGCCGAGGCGCGCCGCCCGGAGCTGTGCGCCGGCGCAGGGTGTGAAGGCGATCCACGCCAGCAGGAACACGGCGGCCAGACGGGTCGCCCGTTGGGGCGAACATCGAGGGCTGCAAACGAGGGTCGGCTCGGACGGCATGGGAACGGCTCCAGTCGGGTGCTTCGGGCGAAGTCGGGGCGACCGCCCGGCGAGAGGTTGTGGCTGCACGGAGGTCAAGCGAGACTGGCCGTCCGGGTGGCCGGAGGATTCCCCACTTTTTCTCGCAGGTGTCCATGCAGCCTCCAGCAGCAGGTTCCGACGACGACGGGCGGCGCCCTTCGCAGCACGTGTCGCACGGCGAGCCCGGCGACGCCGACCCCCAGGCGCTGCTGCCCCTGGTCTACGATCAGTTGCGCGCCGTGGCCGCCGAGTACCTGCGCCGCGAAGGGGCCGGGCACACGCTGCAACCCACGGCCCTCGTGCACGAGGCGTACCTGCGCCTGGCCAAGCTCGACCGCTACCGCTGGGCCGACAAGACGCACTTCTTCGTCGTGGGCGCGGAGGCCATCCGCCGGGTGCTCGTGGACCACGCGCGGGCCAAGGGCGCCGCCAAGCGCGGCGGCGGTGCGCGCCGACTCACGCTCAGCGGCCTGGGCGGCCTCGACGGCGCGACAACGGCACCCGACCTGGACCTGCTCGCCCTCGACGAGGCCCTCGAGCGGCTCGCCGCACTCGACGCGCGCAAGGCCCGGGTCGTCGCCCTGCGCTTCTTCGGCGGTCTCACGCTGGAGGAGGTCGCGCGCACGCTCCAGGTCGGCGTGACCACGGTGAAGGACGACTGGGCCTACGCCCGAGCCTGGTTGCTCGACGAACTGGACACACCGTGAGCCGCGCGCACTTCGAGCGGGTCGAACAGCTCTTCCAACAGGCGCGTCGACTGTCGCCCGGCGAGCGGGGGCCGTGGCTCGACGAGGCCTGCGGACAGGACTCCGCCCTGCGCGCCGAGGTCGTGCGCCTGTTGGAGCGACACGATCAGCCGGCGGCGATCGACACGCCGAGCCTGGGTGGGATCCTGCACGCGCCCGAGCACATCGGACCCTATCGACTGATCGAACCGATCGGCGCGGGCGGGATGGGCGTGGTCTATCTCGCCGAGCAGGACCAGCCCCGGCGCCAGGTGGCGCTCAAGCTGATCAGACCGGGCCTGGCCACGCCGACGTTGCTGCGTCGCTTCGAGCGCGAAGCCGAACTGCTGGGTCGGCTGCGTCACCCCGGCATCGCCCAGGTCCACTCGGCAGGTGTGCACCAGACACCGACGGGCGCCCTGCCCTACATCGCCATGGAGCTGGTGCACGGCGTTCCGGCCGACGTGTTCGCCCGGGATCACCGGCTCGACGTCCGCGCCCGGCTGGCCCTGTTCGCCGACATCTGCGACGCGGTCCAGCACGCCCACGAGCGAGGCGTCGTGCACCGCGATCTCAAGCCCGGCAACATCCTGGTCGAGGGCGCGGCGGATGCTCCTCGTCCGCGCGTGCTCGACTTCGGCGTGGCGCGCGCCGCCGAAGCCGACGTCGCCGTGACGACGCTGCAGACGAGCCCCGGGGAACTCGTGGGCACGATCCGCTACATGAGCCCCGAACAGGCCGCGGGCGACCCCGCCTCGATCGACGCCCGCTCGGACATCTACTCACTGGGCGTGCTGCTCTACGAGCTCATCGCCCAGCAGCCACCGTACGACCTCGATGCCGCCCCCCTGCTCGAGGCGGCCCGGGTGATCCGCGAACAGGAGCCGCGACCGTTGTCGAGTGTCTCCCGCGCATGGCGCGGCGACCTCGACGTGATCGTGCTGCAGGCGCTCGAGAAGGAGCCGGCTCGCCGCTACCAGTCCGCTGCCGCCCTGGCCGCGGACGTGCGTCGCTTCCTGGCGGACGAACCGATCCTGGCCCAACCCGCCAGCGCGGCCTACCAGTTGCGCAAGTTCGCCCGCCGCAACCGCGTGCTCGTCGTGCTCACCGGTGCCGTCTTCGCCACACTCGTCGCGGGCCTGGCCGCCACCGCGTGGCAGTGGTTCCAGGCCGAGGGCGCGCGACGCGCCGAGCAGCAGCAGAGCCGTCTGGCGCAGCAACGCTTCGAGGACTTGCGCGACCTGGCGGACACCTTCATGTTCGAGGTGGACGAGCAGTTGCAACACGTGGCTGGTGCACTTCCCGCCCGGCGCCTGCTGGCGAGGACCGCCCTGGAGTACCTGGGGCGCCTGGCCGACGACGCCGGCGACGACCCCGAACTCCGCGCGCGGCTGGCCACCGCCTACGCACGCATCGGCGACATCCAGGGCGGCCTCGACCTGCCCAACCTGGGCGACGTCGCCGGGGCGCTCGCGAGCTATCGCACGGCGCTCACCCTGCTCGAGGACCTGCTCGCCGAGGGCCACGACCCGGCACTCATGCGCCGCGGCCGCTACCGCCTGCTGGCCAAGGTCGGCGACACGCTGGCAGCGCAGGGCCGGCTGGACGAAGCGCTCGCGCACTTCGAACGGGCGCACGAGGTCGCCGGCGAACGCGTGCAGCTCGACCAGGGTGCCGCCTCGGCGCGAGACACGATCACGGCGCTCGAACGCATGGGCACGACGCTGCTGCGCCTGAGACGCGTCGACGAGGCCGCCGACGCCTTCAGCCGCACCCTCGCGCACGGCCGCGCGGCCGCCGCCGCGCCCGACGCCGATCCCCAGGCCGTGCGCGACCTCGCCGTGGGCATCTTCCAGTCCGGGACCGCGCTCGAGGCCGCCGGCGAACTGGACCGGGCGCGCGAACACTACGAACAGTACCTGGACCTCGTCCGGCCGGCCGCGGCGGCGAACACGACCCACGTCGTCGCCCGCCGCGACCTCGCCGTGGGGCTGCGCCGGCTCGGCGACGTCCACGCCGCGAGCGCACGCCCGGACGCCGCCCACGAGGCCTACGTCGAGCAGCTCGCGATCCACGAAGAGCTACTGGCCCTCGACGCCAGCGACGCGCTCAACGTCTACGAGTTGTGCGGCGTCACGATCAAGCTCGGTGAGCTGGCCCTCGCCGCGTGCCGACACGACGAGGCCGGCACGCTGTTCGAGCGCACCCACGAACTGGCCGCCGAGCTCGCGGCCCGCGCTCCCGAGAACGCCGACTTCGCCCGGCGCCACGGCGTCGCCCAGTACAAGCTCGGTGAGCTCGCCGCGCTCCTGGCTCGGGATCCGTCCGCCGGAGTGCCCGAACGCCGCGCGCTCTGGGACCGGGCGCGCCTGTGGTTCGACCGTTGCGCCGACGTCTTCACCGACATGCAACGACGCGGCATGCTCTCCCCCGGCGACGCGACCGTGATCGACGAGGTGACGGCGGAGCGCGACGCCGCCGCCGAGGCCCGGGCTGCGCTCGCCGAGCCCTGACCGCTGCGCCCACCAGGGTCCCGAGCGCTCGCGCCCCTCCGCTCAACCGCGAGCCGTGATACGCTCTCGCGCTGTTTGTGACCCACGGGCGAACCGGCGCGCATGCTGTTCAACAGCCTCGAGTTCCCGTACTCGACATCGTGCTCCCGGTCGGCATCTCCTTCTACACCTTCCAGACGCTCAGCTACACGATCGACATCTACCGGCGCGAGCTCGAACCGGTGCGCGACGTCTTCGACTTCGCGCTCTTCGTCTCCTTCTTCCCGCAGCTCGTGGCCGGACCGATCGAGCGGGCGCGGCGGCTGCTGCCGCAGATCATCGCGCCCCGCCGGCTGACCTGGGAACGGGTCGGCTCCGGGTCGTGGCTCGTGCTCTAGGGCCTGTTCAAGAAGGTCGTGATCGCCGACAACCTGGGCGCCGTGGTGGAGATCGTCTACGGCGATCCCGCGGCGGCCACCGGTCCCGAGGTGATCGTCGCCACCTACGCCTTCGCCTGGCAGATCTACTGCGACTTCAGCGGCTACACCGACGTCGCGCGCGGCCTGTCGCGCCTGATGGGCTTCGAGCTGATGCTCAACTTCAACCTGCCCTACCTCGCCACGAGTCCGGCCGACTTCTGGCGGCGCTGGCACATCAGCCTGTCGACCTGGCTGCGCGACTATCTCTACATCTCGCTGGGTGGCAATCGCGGCAGCTCCCTGCTGACCTACCGCAACCTGGGCCTGACCATGCTGCTGGGCGGCCTGTGGCACGGCGCGGCCTGGACCTTCGTGGTCTGGGGTGCCTACCAGGGCCTGCTGCTGATCGTGCACCGCATGGCCCGGCCCCTGCTGGCGCGGCTCGAACCGGCCGGGTCGTTCGGCCGCGGTGCGTGGTGGCTGCTGCGCGTCGTGATCATGTTCCAGCTCGCGTGCCTCGGCTGGATGATCTTCCGCGCCGATTCCATGCCGCAGCTCGTGAGCCTGCTGGAACAGGTGTCGGTGTTCGAGCCCGGTCGCCTCGGCGAATGGTGGCTGCCGCTGGCGGCACTGATCCTGCCGCTGGCCGTGTTCCAGGTGATCCAGGCGGCCACACGCGACCTGGAGATCCCGTTGCGCTGGCCGCTACCCGTGCGCTCGCTCGTCTACGCGACCACCTTCTTCGCGCTCGTCGTCCTGGGAGAGGATTTCGGTGACGCCTTCATCTACTTCCAGTTCTGATGCGCGCAAGAAGACCTCGGGGTTCCCCTGGGGCGGGGTGTGCGCCGCACTGATCGTGCTGATCGTGGACGCCGTGGGCTTCGGACCCAACGGGCCGTGGGACTACCTGTTGCCCCGCATGGGCGAGCGCGCCTCGATGGAAGAGGGCGTCATCCGCGACCGCATCGCCCTGCGGAACCTGGCCGACGAGGCCGACGACAAGCCGCGGATCTTCGTCCTGGGCACGAGTCGCGCCAACCGCGGCATCAATCCGAACCTGCTGCGCAAGTTGGCGGTGGTGCCGACGCGCATCGTCAAGCTCGCCCACGCGGGCATGCGGCCCTACGAGATCGGCGCGGTGATCGAGGAGTTCCTGCCGGCCGGACCGGACGTGGCGATCATGGTCACGTCGGAGCTGGACACGCACCGCCCGGTGCACATCCTGCCCCACACGGCACCGGGCAGTCTCTACAGCGTCGTGGCCCTGGCCCGGGCCACCGGCTTCGGCTTCGCGTTCGAGCACCGCACCCTGTTCCTCCGGCTCTCCGCCGCGGCGGCGCTGGATGCCTACCGCTATCGGGGCATGCTCGGCAACGCAGGGGCGTCCAGCCTGCGCCACTTCCGCGACTCGCTCGAGGAGCGCCAGCGCGGCCTGCGCAACAGCCCCTACCTGATCGAGGGCGAAGCCCAGATGAAGGTCGACCTGGACGCCGCCGTCGAGCAACTCGGTGCGGTGTTCCCGCAGCTCTCGGCGCCCGCGCGCCGGGCGCAGATCAACCAGTGCCGGGAGATCACGCGTGGGGCCCACGTCGAGGTGCAGATGGGGCTGGTGCGCCACGCCGTCCAACGCCTGCGGGAGGCCGGGGTGGAGGTCATCCTGGCCGAGGGCGCACTGCACCCGCTGAGCGAGCAGTACTACGACGCGAGCACGGCGGAGGAGTTCCGCGTCTTCGCGCGGGAACTCGAGACCGAGTTGGGCATGCACTTCCTGCCACTGTCCGAGACCGTCCCGCGCGACCCGGCGCTGTTCAAGGACATGACCCACCTCAACGACACCGGTGCTGCGTTGTTGACCAGCGCCATCGCGCGCGAGCTCAACGCGATCCTGTCCGCGAAGCCTGAGACCGGCGGGGACTGAGTGCGGGCGGCACGCCGACAGCGTGCTCGTCGTCCGGCCCCCGCGCAGTCAACGCGACACCCGGGCGCACCGGGCAGTTCGTCAGCTCAGCGGAACAGCTCGCACTGGTTGCACTTGCAGTCCGGGTCGAACCAGCGCGTCGAGGACACGTCCCGTTCGACGGTGACGTAGCCGAGCTCCAGCAGCGTGGCTTCCACCTCGCTGCGGTCGGCCTGGGCGGCCCGGGCCCAGGGGTTGGGCGACGCCTCGGCCAGCCACTGCACGAGCAACTCGCGCATGCGCCTGGTGATGTCGGGCTGCTCCTCCCGCAGGTCGTTCTGCAGGTAGGGATCGGCACGGATGTCGTAGAGGTGCACCGAATGCCGCCGCCTGGTCTCGGTCATCTGGTCCGGTGGCAGGTTGAACACGAGCTGCAACATCCACTCGTGCAGTTGGATCGAGGCCCCGCGGGAGTTCGCTTCGAGTGCGTAGCGCGGACGCACCTCGCCCGCTCCCCGGTCGAGTTCATCGGCCAGGTCGAAGCCCGGGAACTCGACCTCCTCGAGCCCCGCCAGGTCGAGCAGCGTGCGGCCGATGTCGATCTGTCGCACCGGGCGCTGCACACGCTTCCCGCTCGGCAACCCGGGCGCCCGCAGGATCAGCGGGACGGCGAGCGTGGCGGGCGACAGACCGCTGTGACTGAACGGGACACCGCCCTGCCGCAGGGACTCCCCGTGGTCGGCGGTGAAGGCGATGATCGCCTGCTCGAAGCGGGGCCCGTCGAGGAAGGCGCCGATGACCTCGTCGAGGTGGGTGATCTCCGACTTGTAGAGCGCTTCGGTGAATCCCGGGTCGGCGATCTCGGGCTTCCAGTCGGGTGCCAGGTCGGGCACGGCGTCGGGGCCCTCCGCGTCGAACGGGTCCTTGTCCTCGGGGTAGTAGAGCCGGGCGTAGTCCTCCGGCGGTTCGTACGGCGCGTGGGCGTCGAAGGCGTGGACCCAGATGAACACGTCCAGGCCTGCGTACTGCGGGAGCCACTCGCTGACCACGGCGAGCGTGTCCTGCCCGGGGCGCGGGCCGCCCGGGGGTTCGGAGTAGTGCTCGAAGCCCTGGCCCAGACCGCTGTACAGGTGGGTGATCGGCGGCGCGCTCACGGCGCCCATGGTGATGTAACCGGCGTCGCGGAAACGTTCGGCCAGGGTCACCGCGTCGTCGGTGATGCCCTCGCCGTTCTGCACGACACCGGTGTCGCGCGGCGAGGTGCCGGACATCAGCGCCACGTGCGAGGGCGCGGTGTTGTTGATGCTCGCCAGGGCGTCCTCGAAGAAGACGCCTTCGTCCGCCAGCCGATCGAGTGTCGCGGTGCGGATCTGCACGTCCGTCCCGGCCCGGCCCACATGGTCGGCGCGATGGGTGTCCGAGGTGATCAGCAGCACCGTGCGGGCGTGCTGGCCCGGTCGCCGGATCGCCGGTCGCGTGATCAGGCCCGGCACGACCTCCTCGACATCCGACTCGATCGTCCAGGTGGCCGTGGTCTTCGCCCCCACCCAGGTGTCGAGGGCGATCGACACGGGCTGCCAGCTCCCGGACTGGGCCGGGTCGAGGTCCAGCGGCTGTTCGTGTCGCTCGGGCTCCCGACCGGGTGTCTGCAGCAGCGTGACGAGCACGGCGCGCACATCCGGGGTGCGCGCCTCGGCCGGGACTCCGAAGGCGAAGGCCAGCGCGTCACCCGGCACGGCGACGAACTCCGCGCGCAGTCCCGCGCGACTCCACAGGCAACGCGCGCTGCGGTACTCACCGGCGATCGCGACCGGCGAGAACGAGTCGAGCGTCTCCGGGGGCAACATGAGCGCACGCGGCGCGCTCTCCAGCAACACCTCGTACAGGCGCATGGTGCCGGCCGAGGATGGCAGCGAGAACACGATCGACATGTCTTCGACGTCGACCCGCGTGAGCTGCGGCAGGGGGAAGTGGATCAGCGACGGGCCCACCGTGCGCACGATCGTCTCGGTACGGCTGGTGACGGCGCGCTCACCGTCGAACACGCTGAGCTTGAATGTCCGTCCCACGCCCGAGCGGGCCACGAGGCTGACCCGCGTGAGCTTCGCCGCCACGTCTTGCGGGACGGAGAAGGACACCTCGGACCCGCCCGCGAGCTCGACGTACGAACCGTGGGGCTTGGTCTTCACCGACAGTTCCGGCCCCCACCCGGCGATCACATCCGCACCGAAGCGCGCGAGTTGCTCGTGCTCGGGACGCGGCTCGGCCGGATCGACCGGGCTCAGGTCGAGCCAGGTGTTCACGCCGCGGCTCTCGGGCGGTTCAGAGGAACATGCGACGGCCAACAGCACGCCGGCCAGGAGCAAGACACGTCGACAGGTCGCTACGGTGCACATGGGCAAGTGAGGGTCGCCGGGGTTCCGCTGGGATCCTCGAGCGCCGCTCGGAGCCTCGAGAACGAACCCGGGCTGTGATCACCGCACACATCGTCGGACGCAGCCCAGACTGCGGGAATCGTGGCCGATTGACACCGGCGGGGCAAGGGCATCCTGAACGGCGGCGGGTCCTCGCGCACAGGTTGCCCCGGGGCGGCACACACGGCTCGCCGGGGCGGCACCGGCACGCACCACCGCCCGCACCGAGTTCCCCTGCCGTTCTCGTCCCGACCCTCAGCAACGGCCGTACAATGCCGGCCATGCCCGCCCGTCTCCCCCACGCACGCTGCATCTGTTTCCTGCTGACGTGGCTGACTGCTTGCGGGCCGGCGGGCGAGCGCGCGAAGCCGGCCGCGGACGAGCCACTGCCCCCGGTGCGAGGCGCGCTGCTGATCGTGGTCGACACCCTGCGCGCCGACCACGTGGGCGTCTACGGCTCGGGCCGGGACCTGACTCCTCACATGGACGCTTTGGCCGCCGACGCCCTGGTGTTCCGCAACGGCATCGCCGCCTCGAGCTGGACCCGCCCGTCCATCGCGTCCATGTTCACCGGACAGTACCCCACCTCGATCGCCGTGCTCGACAAGACCGACGCCCTCGACGACGAACTCGAGACCGTGGCCGAGACGCTGACCGCGGCGGGCGTGGTCAGCCTGGGCATCTCGACCAACGGCAACTCCGGCAAGAAGTTCAACTTCCACCAGGGTTTCGCACGCTTCGAGCACCGGCTGCCGCGACAACCCGGGTACGCCGCCGGACACCCGATGGTGCCGGCCGAGGAGGTCACCAGGACGGCCCTGGAACTCATCGACGGGGTGGGCCAGGGGGCCGCCCCGTTCTTCCTCTTCGCGCACTACACCGACCCGCACGCGCCCTACATCGCGCACCCGGGGCTGCTGTCCGAGCCCGAGCCGCCCGGCCGCTTCAACGGCTCACGCATCCAGCTCGACCAGCTCGACGCGCTCGATGCGCATCAACGCACCGCCGAGGACGTCGACCGCATTCGCCACCTGTACGCAGGCGAAGTCAAGTACTGCGACGTCTGGCTGGGCGAGCTCTTCGGCGGCCTCGAGAGCCGCGGGCTGCTCGACGACATGCTCGTGGTGCTCACCTCCGATCACGGCGAGGGCCTGTGGGATCACGGCGCCCGGGCCCACGGCCGCGATCTGTACGAGGAGATGATCCAGGTCCCGCTGATCGTGCGCTTCCCGCGCGCATCCGGGATCGCGCCCGCGACGATCGAGGCCTTCGCCCACCACATCGACATCGCACCGACGATCCTGGGCACGTTCGGCGTCCCGCTGCCCTCCGACTACCAGGGGCGCGACCTGGGGCTCGCCGCGCAACGGGGCGAACTGGACCGCGAGCGCGGCTTCGCCTACTCCGAGATGAACTCCGGCGGCATCGACCTCGAGTCGGCCAGCAACGGAAGGCTCAAGCTGATTCGCGATCGCGCCTACGATCACAGCAAGGCCGGACCGTTCGAGTACACGCTGCAGGAGGGCGACACCCTGGAGAAGGTGTCCCGGCGCGCGTACGGAGCGCACTCGCACGTTCCCGAGATACGCGCACTGAATCCGCACCTGCCCCCGGGGGTGCCGATCGATGCCGCGCTCGAACCAGGCATGCGCTTGAGCATGCCCGCCCGTCGGCGCCCGCCGGACGATCAACTGTTCGAGTTGTTCGAACTCGCCGACGACCCGCGCGAGCAGTGCCGGCTGCCACTCGTGTCCGGCGACGACGGGGAGCGCCTGGGCGACATCCTGCGCCACTTCGCCGCGGAGAACCTGGCCCGCAGCATCCAGGGACAGCGCATCTCGCTCGAGTCCCTCGACGAGGAGACGCTGGCCGAGCTCCGAGGCCTGGGGTACCTTGGCGACAGAGTCCGGCACGCAGAAGCCCGCGCGCCTCGGCGTCCGCGCGTCAGCGCACCGCCGGCTCTTGCGAGACCGGCACGGCCCAGCCTGCCTCGGTGCCGTACTCCAGCTCGGCGGCGTGCTCGCCGCTGATCGCGAAGACGCGTATGCGGTGCTCGAGGGACTCCGGGAACCAGCTGCGGCGCACGTCGAAGACATAGCCCGAGTCGCGGATGGCCTCGGCCCCGAACGGCTCCACCAGATCGGCCCGCTCGAAGTTCGGGGGGCCGGCGTACACGTGCTGTCCATCGGCCAGCACGACGATCGTGTCGGCCGGCTCGAACGTCTTCTCCAGCGCCGCCCAACCGCGCACGCGGATCTGCTCGTCGAGGTCGACCACCGAGTCCAGCCAGCCGCGCACGCGCAGCGGACGCATGCGGAAGCTCACACCATCGGAGTTCACGAGCGTGCCGCTCTCGTCGAGGGAGTAGTGCACCTCCCTGAGCCAGTGGGTCGGCCGGGTGTAGCGCACCTCGTGCGCCTCGTCGCCCACCTCGGCGAAGACCCGCACGCGGCCCGACGGGCGGCCATCGAGCAAGTCATAGGGCACATCGATCAGGAACCCGGTGATGCCCGACGTCCCGCGCTCGATGTCGACGACCCCGGTCATCACGCAGGTGTCGTCGACGAAGACCAGGATCCGGTCGACCGGCAACTCGCCCTTCGGGTGCCTGGCCCAGCCGTACAGGCGCAGGTCGTTCTGGTAGCGCTTGGCCAGGTCGAGCACGCCGTAGCTGTTGCCCGGGGCGACCAACCGCACGCGCCCGTCCGATGAACGGATCGCCTCGCCGCCGTCCACCGTGGTCAACGTCTGGGTGACCACCGAGAGCGGCAACAGGACGCCGTCGTCGCCCACCGCGAGGATCTCGATCGCGTTGTAGCCCGGCACGAAGGCGTCGTCCCGGACCATGGCGCTGAAGCTCGCCTCGCCCACACTGCGATCGAAGCTGCGTGTCACGGCGCGCACCGTTCCGTTGACCGCCACGGCGAGGTGCTCGGGCGGCGGCGCGCCGATCGGGTCCGCGACCTTGCCCAGGACGAAGCTGGGCACGATCTCCGCCGTCGGGTCGAAGTCGGCGTAGTACTGGGGTCCGTCCACCGTCGCCCGCGCACCGGTCGGTTCCCCCAGCTCCAGCTCGTCGAGCGGGCGACCGACGAGCGAGGCCAGCGCGGGCAGCGGTGTCATGGCCCAGACGTCGTCCCAGGTGGGATTCGCTCCGAACAGGGCGTGCTTGTAGTCGAGCGTCGTGTAGGACTCCGGCGGCGAACCGTCCACCACGATCGGATCGGCGTCGAACACGTGCAGCGTCTTCGTCGGGCGTTCCGGGAGCTCGTCGTCGGGCAGCACCCGGCCGTCGAGCGCCCAGCTCGGGGTGATGCCCAGCTCGTCGGCGATGGTCGGCAGCACGTCCAGCGCATCGACGTTGCGGTCGCTGATGCGCCCCTCGGTCTGGCCCGGCCGCTTGATGAACAACGGCACGTGCAGGATGTCACGCACGGTGAGTTCGCTGGCCTGACGCCGGTGTTCGCCGGTCCGGAAGCACATGCCGTGGTCGGCCACCAGCACGAGCATGCAGTCGTCGTAGACGCCCTGCTGCTTGAGTTCCGCGACGAACTCACCCAGCAGGCGATCCACCGCCCCGGTCTGCAGCATGTGGCGCTGGAAGCCCTGCATGGTGAGCCACTCGTCGGTCCACACGCTCTTCACGACCCCGAGCTGTCGTTCGCCGCCGAAGTAGCGACGCGCGGACGGAAGGCTCACCCAGGGGTGGTGCGGCAGCAGGATGTGCAGGAAGTAGAACGTCGGGTCGGTCTCCGAGTCGACCCACCCGTTGAAGTCACGGAAGATGCTGACGCGGTCCTCGTGGGTGCCGGAGAGCATGCGCGCCTGGACCTCCGCGGGCGTCTCGCGCGCGACCTCGCCACTCGCAGCGTCGTGGTCATCCGCATGGTCGGCGGCGGGCGGCGGCGCGCTGCCCGGTCCGTCAACGGCATCCCAGAAGCCCGCCCAGTTGCCGCTCACCGAGGGGAGATCGGCGGTCAACGCTGTGGGCAAGGCGAGGTGACAGTAGCCCAGGCCGAGATCGGCCCCGAGTGAGGTCATGCGATCGCCGAAGGGGTCGGTCGGTTCGACGTGATCGAGCAGCTCGGGCGGGCACACGCGCGTCACCGTCTCGCGCACGCGCATGCGGTGGCTGCCCCCGAGCAGCGTGAACAGGTTGTCGGGGTGATCGCCCGGGATGGGCAGCTTCGTCGTGTCCGTGGGTGCGAGGCCCGACAGGATGGCGGGGATCACGAGGGTGGTCGACTCGTGGACGGCCGTCGCATTGCGGTACCAGGTGCTGTCCTCGGCCAGCGCCGCGAAGTTCGGGAACATGACCGGATCGATCCGGTGCTCCTCGTCGAGCAGCGACGCGACGGGCAGCTCGTCCACGATCAGGAACACCACCGTCGTGTCGGCCACCTCGTCGTTCGACACGACCACGTTGCCGCCGCCGGTCGACGTCGCCCGACGCACACCTTCGTCCCACAGGAACATCAGCGCGAACACGATCGGCACGGGCGAGAGGATCGTGAGGAAGAAGCGCAGCTCCGTCGAGCGCGCGTACAACAGGCTGGCCACGAGGCCCACGGCGAGCGCCGCCCCCACGACCCACAGCGACTCGACGCCGGTCATGCGCCGCAGCTGCGGCAGGAAGACGAGCGCCACCAGCAGCGCGACGAAGGCCACGTGTGTCACCCGGCGCGCCTTGGCGCTGACCAGGCCCACGACCAACTCGACCAGCATCAACGCCAGCGGCAGCCCGAGCACCAGGCCCCACGCCAACGCGTGCACGTCGATGCGCTGGGAGCGCCGCGCCACGAAGAAGGTGGGATCCTGGCGCACGAGTTCGAACAGCGGCAGGGCCACCGCGAACACAGCCAGGACGGCCAGGTGACCGGTCTCGATCAACCGCTGCCGGGCGGGCGAGGCGGGGGCCGCAGTCGCGGCCGCGGGCTTCGGTTTCGTCATCGTGGGATCCACTGCGTGTGGCCCGTGCGGGGTTGCCGGGCGCGGCCGCTCAAGATAGTGATCACGCCCCCGCCGATCGACGGGCGTCGGGAGACTCGGGTCCCGGCGGCCGGCTCGGCGGACGGCTGGCTGACGGCGTGGCGGGCCGCGCACGGCCGGGCCGGGTGCTCGACACAGCAGAGGACTCGACCCGGGCGGCTCGCCCGAGCTGCCCTCGGAACCCGCCTACGCGTCGGTGGACTCGGAGTCGGCCTCTTCGGCCGTGTCCTTGCTGAACATCGACCGCAGGTGGGTCCAGCGCATCTTGATGTAGACCGCCGCGCCGACGGCCCCCGCCACGAGCATCTGGACGAGCCAGTTCACGGAGGCCGGGTCGAGGTACAGGAGCGCCGAGGCCGTGGGATCGAGGAGTTCCATGGTCGCCGCGCATCATCCGGAAGGAGTCGAGGGGGCACTGCCCGGGAGAGGATACTCGATGAATACAGAGTGTCCAGGACAGCAGGAGCGTCGCGATCATCGACGCGGTGACGGCGTCCGGGTAGGCTGCGGGGTTCGTCCGTGTGGGCGAAACACAAGGCGCGCCCATGAACACCGACGTCCACTTCCGCGATCTGTCGCTCCCTGCGCCGCTGCTCAAAGCGGTGGAGGAACTGGGCTACGAGCAGCCCACGCCGATCCAGGCCGACGCGATCCCGCCGTTGCTGGCGGGCCGCGACCTGCTCGGTCAGGCCCAGACCGGAACGGGCAAGACGGCGGCGTTCGCCCTGCCCCTGTTGGCGCGCATCGACTTCGACGACCGCGCGGTGCAGGCCATCGTGCTGACCCCCACCCGCGAACTCGCCCTGCAGGTGGCGGAGGCCACACGCTCCTACGGCAAGCACCTGGGCAAGCGCGGCGTGTCCGTGCTGCCGGTGTACGGCGGGCAGCCGATCCACATCCAGCGCAGCGCGCTCGCGCGCGGCGTCAACGTGGTGATCGGTACGCCCGGCCGCGTGCGCGACCACTTGCAGCGGGGCACCCTGTCCCTCGCGGGCGTGCGCTTCTTCGGACTCGACGAGGCCGACGAGATGCTCAAGATGGGCTTCATCGAGGACGTGGAGTGGATCCTCGAACAGGCCCCCGCCGAGCGCCAGATCGCGCTCTTCAGCGCCACCCTGCCGGCGCTCGTCCGGCGCGTCGCCGACCGCCATCTGCACGACGCCGTCGACCTGAAGATGACCACGCACACGGTGACCGTGCCGTCGATCGAGCAGTTCGTGATCCGCGTCGCACGGCACGAGAAGGACGACGCCCTCGAGCGCGTGCTGGAAGCGGAGGACTACGAAGCCGTACTCGTCTTCGCCGGCACGCAACGGGCCACGGCCGAACTCGCCGAGCGCCTGCAGGCCCGCGGGCATGCGGCCGAGTGCATCCACGGTGGCATGAACCAGAGCCAGCGTGAGACGGTGGTCAAGCGCCTCAAGGCGCGGCTCACGCGCATCGTGATCGCCACCGACGTGGCCGCCCGCGGCCTGGACGTGGACCACATCGGACTCGTGGTCAACTACGACCTGCCCCGCGACATCGAAGTCTACGTGCACCGCATCGGGCGCACGGGCCGTGCGGGCCGCGCCGGCCGCGCCATCACCCTGGCGCAGCCCCGTGATCGCGGTCTGCTGCGCTCCATCGAACGCTTCATCGACAAGTCCATGGCGCCCATGCGCATCCCCGGCCGGCACGACATCGTCGACCGCCGACGCGAGCGCTTCCAGGACAAGCTGCGCTCGCTGTTCGAGGGCGACCTGGGGGAGTTCCGCGAACTGGCCAGCACGATGCAGACCGAGGAGGGCATCGAGCCCCTGGACCTGGCCGCCGCCGCACTGCGCAACGCGTGGGGTGACTCACCGCTCAGCGTGGAACCCGAACCCGAACCGCCACCGCGACGCGAACCTAAGTACAAGGATCGTGCGCGGGACGATCGCCGTTCCGAACGCCCCCAGCGCGGCGCCCCCCGGGCGCGTCGCGAGGGCAGCAGCGGCGCTGCCGACCCGGCTCGTCCCCGCCCGGACGACGGTGAGTTCGTCGAGATCGTGATCCCAGTGGGCAACTGGAACGACGTGAAGCCCGGCGACATCGTGGGCGCCATCGCCGGCGAAGCCAAGCTGCCCGGCAGCGTGGTGGGCAAGATCAAGGTGCTCGAACGCGTCACCTTCGCCGCCGTCCCGAGCGAGCACGTGGCGCGCATCATGAAGGCGCTCAAGGGCAAGAAGATCTCGGGGCGCGTGGTGTATCCGCGCCTCGCGCACGATAGCTGAGCGTTCCCGCGAGAGCGGACCCCCGTCGCGCGGACCCCCGTCGCGCGGACCCCCGTCGCGCGGACCCCGTCGCGCGG
>JAJDEQ010000016.1 GCA_029259695.1 Planctomycetota bacterium | reverse complement strand
TTCTTCACCGACGTGGTCGTGCGGGCCCGCTTGCCCGAGCCCGGTGTGTCGCTCGATCTGCGGGTCGTGTGGGACGGCCGGGCGTCGCCCCACGGGGAGCCCGGCGACGCCTTGCACGCGGCGAGCCTGGGCGCGGACGCGCTCAACGTCGACGCGCGCGTCGACGGCGACCGGCTGGAGTGGGCCCTCGGGCGTCAGGCCGACGAGCTGGAGCTGTCCCTGTTCGCGCGCTACGGCGAGGACGCGTTCGACCCGCGAGCCGGCGCGGCACAGGGTTGGAAGCAGGCGCCGCGCGTCGAAGCCGTGGTGGTGGGGCACGTCCAGCCCACGCGCGTGCTGGAGCACGAAGAATGGCGCTGAGCACGAGCCGTAGCCCTCGGTCCCGTGCCGGCTTCACGATGGTGGAGCTGCTCACGGCGACGGCGTTGTTCACCGTGTTGAGCATGCTCATGTTCCAGATGGTGCGTGGCGCGCTCGACGTCTGGAAGTCGGGGGAGTCCAATCGCGAACTGAACGATCGGGCCGAAGCGGTGTTCGACCTGCTGGCCCACGACCTGCGCCACGTCTGGCCCGGCGTGATGGGCGCTGCCGAACAGGATGCGCGCCTGGTCTGCAGTGACCGCGTGGAAGCCGCCGGGTCAGGCGTGTTGTTCCGCACCCCGGTGCTGCGCTTCACCCGCGTGCTGCACGAGGCGCGCACCCGGCCGTGGTTGCGCGAGGCCGGACGTCGCCCCGGCGCGGCCGCGGTGGCCCGTCCCGATGGTCGCGCGGATGCCGCTGAGCTCGGCGCGACCGGCGGCCTGGCCGAGTCGCTCTACACCCGGGTGCGCGCGGGACTCGACGGACGTCCGGCGCTCGTGCGCCGGGTGCGCCTGCGGGCCGGGGGCAGCGGCTCGCTGGTGGCGGCCGACCTCGTCGAGCGCCCGGATCGCCTGCTGGTCGACGCGGTGGAGATCGCGACGGACGTGCTGTACTTCGGGTGCACGTTCGACGCGGAGCTCGAGGTCTGGGACTCCACGCGGGGGCTGTTGTCTCGGGACGAGTTCCCGCACGCGGTGGGCAGCGCCTCCCTGTGGGCCGGACACGACGACGTGTGGCCGCGCAGCGTGCGGGTGGAGCTGGTGCTCGACGATGGTGGCGAGAGCTGGCAGCTCGTCAGCGGCCTCGGCGTGCAGGGCGACCGCCTGGAACTCCGCGGTCGGGTGGCGCCCGAGGTGGGCGCCCGGCTGCTGCTCGACCACGAGTGGGTCGAGCTGCTGGACGTGCGCGCCGGTGAGTTGATCGTGGCCCGCGGTGTGCGCGGCACGGTCCCCGCGGCTCATGACGGCGGCGTCGTCGTGCGTCGCGGCCGCGCCTTCGAACGCACCTTCGTGCTGCCTGCCGGCCGGGAGCTGCTGCGATGAGGCAGGCGACGGCACGCGCGGCGGGCGGGTTCACCCTGATCGAGATCCTGGTGGCGATGCTGGTCTTCCTGGCGGCGATCACGGGCATCCTGGCGCTGATGACCACCGCTCTCGCCATGCACCGCGACGGCCTGGTGGCCCACGAGGTGACCCGTTCGCTCGAGGCGCTCACCGAGCAGTTGCAGGTGGAGGTGTCGGCGGGTGAGCACCTGGATCCGGAGACCGGCGCCTGGGTCGACGTGGAACTCCGACAGCTCTCCGCGCGGAGTGTGTGTCGGGTGCGCTTCGAGTCCCGCGCCGACGGCACCGGGCTGCTGGCCTGGGTGGCGGTGGCGGCCAGCGCGGCGGGCCTCCCCGCGGCGCAGGAGATGCCGGTCTGGTTGTCGGCCGAGCCCACGGCGGCCGAGACGGTGCGGCGCTATCAACGGCGTCGGGCGGCGCGCGGCGCCGCGGCGGCTCCCGACCGGGGGGGGCGCTGATGGGATCGACGCCGACGCCGTGCACGGGAACCGCGACCGGGGGCGTCACGTGTCGGCTGATCGCGGCGCGGCACGCGACCCCGCGCAGTCGGCCTCGGGCCGCTCACCACCCGCCCGGACCCAATGCCTAGAATGGATCGTTCGATGACGACCACGCCCCATCCACCCGCCGCTCGTCCGCTCCGGCCGGGCGCCCGCGCCAGCCTGCTCTGGATGCTGACCCTGGCGCTGACCCTGGGGGCGCCGACGGCGTGGGCCGGTGGCCGGCCCGGGCCGCGGCCCGACATCGTCCGCATGCCGGACGGGACGCTGCTGCACGGCGCCATCATCGAGTTCGACGAGAGCGTGGGCTTCACCCTCGAGCGGGTCGACACCGGCGGTGTGGTGCGCCTGCGTTGGGAGCACCTGGACGCCGCCGAGGTGCAGCGCATCAAGGCCGCTCGAGGCTTCACCGGGGAGGAGGTCGAACCCTACCGCGTGAGCGTCGTGCACCTCGTGCTCAACAACGGGACGACCGAGACGGGCGTGCTGGAGGAGTCGGACAACGACGACGTCTACGCCTTGCGCAGGCGTTCGGGTGTGGACGAGTTCCCGCGCAACTACGTGCGCAAGGTCGAGGCCGGCCGAGTCGAGGGGCTGGCGATCTACGGGCCGGACGAACTCTACCTGCGCATCGTCGAGGAACTCGGGACGCCGAACACCGCGGCCGAACACTTCGGGCTGGCGGTGGCCTGCGAGGGCGCCCGTCTGTACGGGCCGGCGCGCGAGCACTACACCAGCGCCGGCGAGCTCGACACGGAGTTCAAGCCCGAGCTGATCGCCACGCGCCTGGACCGCATCGCCGTGAGGGTCGAGGAGGCGGCGGAGACCGAGTGGCTCGATTCCATCCGCCGGCAGCTCTATCACAAGCAGTTCGACGAGGCCGACCGGCTGGCCGCCGAGTTCCGCGAGGACTACCCGACCAGTCGGCAGATCGGCGAACTGGTGGAGCTGGAGCGGGAGAGCGCCCGCCGGCGTCAGGAGTTCTACGCCCGGCAGATCGTGTCGCACTACTTCCAGTTCCTGAAGCGCAGCATCGAGGAGCTGGCGCGCACCGAGGACATCACCCTCGACGACGCGATCGAGTTGCTCGAGGACGTGGTCCACTCCCAGATCATGGCCCTGCTCGCGCGGCGCTACCGCATGGACGAGGACCTCGTCGTGGCCCTGTGGGCCGAGCGGCGCGGAGGCGACGTGCGTTCGAGCAGCTACGGGACGGGGACCTTCGTCCTCGGGGAGGAGCGCGCACTCGACTTCTACGTCGCGCGCCGCGGCCGCGACGAAGCGGCCGCCGAGACCATCGAGGAGCCTGATGAGGACAGCTTCGAATCGGAGATCGAGGAGGCGCTGCGGCGCCGTCGCGAACAGGATGCGGCGCGCCGCGAGGGACAGGCGCGCAGCGCGACGCTGGACGAGACCGGGCTCGACCCGGAGGAGTGGTGGGCCCAGGCGGTGTTCGACGAACGCAAGGGCTGGCTCACGGCCTACTACGCCGAGTTCGCCGGGGAGCTGCGCGTCACGCGCACCCGCCCCCGCGATTGTCGCCTGTGCGATGCGGCGGGCTTCATCCAGGTCAGCAGCGAGATCGGGGAGCTCGAACTCCAGACCTGCCCGACCTGCAAGGAGCTCAAGTACGAACGCATCGTCTCGTTTCGCTGAGTTGGCCGAACTGGGCGCCACCCGCCCGGGTCGCGGACGGTGTGGCGCCCGGGTCGCGCTGTCCGTCCTGGTCGCGCTCGCCCTGGGTCTGCCGGCCGGTGCCCAGGAGAGTGCCGGTGCCCAGGAGAGCGAACGCGCCGGGACGCCGACGCTGCTGCCCATGGCGCGGGGCAGCGACGACGTGGTCGTGCGTGTGGGCGACGTGGAGTTGCGCACCAGCGACGTCTTCCGCGAACTCGACCTGGTGGTGCCCGGCACGTCGGCCGAGGTCGTGCGCCAGATGGTGCTGTCGGTGGTCACGCAGCAGGAGGCCCAGCGGCACGGGATCGACGTGGACCTGGAGCAGCTCGCCGCGGGCATCGAGCAGGCGCTGGTCGACCAGCGCGCCCGGTTCGCGCAGCAGGTCGACGCCCAGATGTCGCTCGAACAATTCATGCAGGGGCGCTTCGGGCTGTCGTTCGAGCGCTACCAGGACGAGGTCCAGTCGCGGGTCCTGAACTCGCTGCTGCTCGATCGGGTGGTGCGCTTCGAGGCGACCCGGCTGGCCCGCGACGAAGTCCAGGTGATCCTGGTGCGCGACCGGGCCCTGGCCGACGAGATCGTGGACAAGCTCGGACAGGGGGCGTCGTTCCAGGCCCTCGCGCGGAAGCACAGCGAGCATCCCACCGCCGCCAGCGGCGGCATGCTGCCGTCGGTGCCGGTCGAGACGCCCGTGCCCCTGCTCGAGGGGCGCGTCGCGCTGGAGCCGGGCGGGATCCTGGGGCCGGCGCCGTTCACCTGGCGCGACGGCACCTACTACCGGGTGCTGCGCCTGGCTGATCGCCTGCCCAGCGATCTGCGCTCCTGGGCCGAGCGGCGCGACGAGGTCGAGGCGGAACTGCTCGATCGACCGCTGTCCGCCGAGGAACTCGAGCTCTTTGAAGCGCGCATGTTGGACCGCTATCGTGTGACGCGACCCTCGACGCCGTCGCCGGAGGCGGCGTCACCGGACACCTCGAGCGTGTCGACGGGTTTGCCCTCTGGCACGCAGTCCGGGACGTACCCCGGCAGGGACGGTGTGAGCACCGACGACCCATGATCCGCAAGATCGATCGCGTTCCCGACCCGCCCCGTGAGGCCACGGCGCAGGCCGACCCGTCCCCGTCCGTGCCCGAGTCATCCGAGCGCGGCCCGACTGAAGCAGGCCCGACCGAAGCAGACCCGTCCCCGGCTGGCGAGCCAGGGCGCACCGGGGTCGAGCCCCCGGCTCCGGTGAGCGAGCCGGGACGCGTTCCGGCCGAGTCCCCACCCCCGGCCGGAGAGACCGGTTCGGAGCCGGCCGGCGAGGACCGTGCCGACGCGGCCGGGTCGCAAGCCGAGAACGAGGGGGAGGAAAACGAGGGGGATGACGGAGAAGAGGCCGCAAGCACGGGAAAGCGCCGCGGTCGCCGCAACCCGGTCGCACCCGAGCTCCCGCTCACGGCCCGGGTCGAGGCGCTGTTGTTCGCGGTCGGTGACCCTCTGGCCCCTGCTCGTCTGAGCCGCCTGCTGGGCGAGACCACCGACGACGTGAAGGCCGCGCTCCAGGAACTCGTGAAGGCGTGGCACGAACGGCCGGGTGCGATCGAACTCGTGCAGATCGCCGGCGGCTACCGCTTCATGACCCGTCCCGAGTACCACCCGGTGCTCCAGCAGCTCGTGAAGAAGGGTGGCGCCGAGCGCCTTTCCCCGGCTGCGCTGGAGACCCTGGCCATCGTGGCCTACCGCCAGCCGCTCAACCGGGCCGAGATCGAGGCCGTGCGCGGCGTCCAGGCCGGGCCCCTGTTGCGGGTGCTGCTCGATCGTGATTTGATCCGCGTCACCGGACGCTCCACCGAGCCCGGCCACCCGCTGCTGTACGGCACCACCAAGCGCTTTCTGGACCACTTCGGTCTGAAGTCGCTGAAGAACCTGCCGGACCTCAAGGACGTTCTCGAGTCACGATGAGCCGCACGCGCCCCACGAGCAACAAGAAGCACGAGGAGCCCTCCGGGCCCCCGGCGAAGCAAGTCGATACGACGCCGACCCCGATCGGGTTCGGCCACTTCCGCAAGCACCAGAAACTGATGCTGGGTGCGGCGGTGGTCTTCTCCATCGTCGCCTTCGCCCTGTTCCCGTCGGTCGGGAACATGTCGTCGGCGTTGGGTGGCGACGATGCCGGCATCGTGGGCCGCTTCGAGGTGCCCCTGTCGGGCGAGCAGGTCGACGTGACCGACATCGAGTACTCGCGCGTCAGCCGCAACATCGGCCGGCTCGCGGGCGAGGTCACGGCGGACGACGTGTGGAGCCACTTGATGCTGATGGCCGACGCCAAGGCGGCGGGCCTGATGATCGCCGACACCGAGATGGCGCAGGAGCTGTCCAGTGGTCTGCGCCAGGCCTTCGGGCTCGAGCGGGACCTCAGTCGCCAGGAGTACGAGGCCTTCTGTGCCTCGCGGGGCTTCAGTGGACCCCGGGGCTTCGAGGACGCGTGGCGCGAGCAGCTGCTCGTCGGTCGCTACGTGACCTTCATGAGCATGGGCGCCCAGGTGGTGGACTCCGAGCAGGTCTACCTGCGCTGGCGTGTCGACAACGAACGCTTCGATTTCGTCGCGGCGGTGTTCGACGACCTGGAGCTCGAGGCCGTGGCCGATCCGTCCGAGGACGACCTGCTGGCCTGGTACGAGGCGATCCCCGAAGGTCAGCGCGAGAACCGCTTCCAGGACCCGGCCAAGCGCGACATCGTCTACGCCGCGCTGGCCCTCGACACCGAGCTCGAGACGCTGCCGCAGGACAAGCTGGGAGCCCTGACCGAGACGCCCGACGCGCAGGTCGAATCGCGCTTCAACCAGGTGCGTCGCGAGCGCTTCCCGGACGACGAGGAGATGACCGACGAGATCCGCGCCGTGCTGGCGCGCGAGGTGCGCGTGATCGACTACGCCCAGTCGGCCTGGCAGGCCTTCAACGAGCTGCCCGAGGAGGAGCAGCTCACCGAGCGCTTCACGCTCGTGATGGGCGAGTACGGCCTCACGGTCGAGGACCCCGAGGGGCTGCTCGAGCCCGAGGACGTGAAGCAGCTGCCGCTGCTGGGTGACGACCGCTTCTCCAACTGGGTCACCTACATGCAGCCCGGGCGCAGCCAGGTGGTGCGCCCCTACGGCGAGGTGGTGCACGTGGGCGTGTTCTTCGTCGAAGAGGGCGTCGAGGCCCGGCCGCTGGACTACGAAGAGGGCCGCGAGCAGATCGTCACCGCGTGGAAGGAAGAGCAGCGCGACCGTCCCGCGCAGGACTTCCGCGCAGCGTTGGTCGAGCGCGCCCGGGCGCTGCCGCAGGCGCAGGAGGAGATCGCTCCGCTGATCGCCGCCGCCGAGGCGGCAGCCGAAGAGCGCCTGGCCGACCAGCCCGAAGGCGACGAGCCGCTGGACGCCGACGCGATCCGCGCCGAGGAGCTGGAGCTGATCGAGGCCGACATCAGCGACCGCGTGGCCCAGTACGAGCACCTCGTCTGGGATGACGTGCTGGCGGCTGAGGGCTCGGCCACGCTGCTCAGCTTCGAGGGCGTGCCCAAGTCGTACCGTCGCAACCCGGATGAAGAGGAAGCGGTCGACAGCATCGAGCGCTTCGTCAAGACCAACACGACCGTCTTCGCCCAGGGCGTGGACAGCCTGACCCCCGTGCTGCGTCAGGCGGCCCAGGGGCGCAGCGCCGTGGTGCGGGTGACCGGTCGGGAACTCCCCGAGAAGCCCGAGATGTACGTCGACGCCGAAGGCATGGCCAACGCGCGGCGCTCGCTCGCCATGCAGCGCCGGTTCGAGGAGAACCAGGCCTTCACCCCGGAGCAGCTCAAGGCGACCCACAAGCTGCAGCTCGTCGTCCGTGACGAGGGCGAGGACGGTGGCGAGGACTGGGGCGAGGGCGAGGGCAGCGACGCGGACGAGGGCGAGAGCGACCAGACCTGAGGTCGGGTTGCCGTCGCCGCGGGGGACGGGCTCAAGCTCCTCCGCCGGCCGAGATCTCGGTTGCGTCGGCGCCACGCGCCGCCGACCGGCACGGGGGTGCCGAGGGCACGACCGGGTCGTAGCCGCCGCGGCTGAAGGGGTGGCAGCGGGCGATGCGCCAGAGTGCCTTCAGGCTGCCGCGCAGCGGGCCGTGTCGGCCCACGGCCTGCTGGGCGTAGACCGAACAGCTGGGGGTGAACCTGCAGCTGTCGGGGAGCAGCCGCCCCAGGCTCGCGCGCCAGGCCCGGAACAGCAGCTGCAGCAGCCGGGTCATGCCGGCTTGTCGCCCGGAGGCTTGGAGCCCGGACCCGCTCGGCTCGAACGGTTGCTGCGGCGCTTGCGGGGGCGCGCCGACTCGCCCCGAGCCAGCCGCTCGAACACGGCCTGCAGGGCGCGACGGGTCTCCTCCGCCGTGCGCGTGAGGTTGGCGGGGCGCGGTACGAGCACCACGTCGTGGGGTTCGGGCAGCGTGTGACTCAGGTGCCGGAAGGCGTCGCGCAACAGGCGCTTGGTGCGATTGCGCTGGACCGCGCCGCCGACGCGTCGGCCGACAGACAGCCCGAGACGCGAGCGCGACGCGCCGGGGGGCACGGGGCGCATCCAGGCCACGAGTTCCCGCGTGACGACCTTGCGCCCGGTCTTGAAGACGACCTCGAACTCCGCCTGGGCGCGCAGGCGCGCCGCGGCGGGGAAGTCAGCCGCGCGTCGTGGCAGGCGCTCGCCGGCGGAGTTCATCGAGCTTCTCGAAGACCTGGGGGGCCATGTCGTCGTCCGCGTACTTCATGAAGCGTGAGCGGATCCTCAGGAACTGCTCGTAGTCGTCGATGGCGCGGACGTAGTCGCCGATCTGCTCGTAGACGCCAGCGCGGTTGTAGTGCTGCACGGCGGTCATCAGCTGACGCTCTTCGATGACCTCGTACTCAGCCAGGGCTTCCTCGTAATCGCCGCGGTTGAAGTAGATCGTGACGATGATGTCGCGCAGCTGGCGCTCGCGGGAGAGGTTGTTGTCGATCTGGTTCTGGTCCAGACGCTTGCGATCCTCGGTGCGCGTGGGAACCAGCTGCAGTTGACGCCAGGTCAGGCTGGCCTCGTCGAGGGCCACGAGGGCGCTCTGCGACGTGGCCAGGACGTCGTCCTCCCGGCCGCCGATCTCGTTCAGGGTGACCACCAGGTCGGTCAGGACGTGATGGTTGTCGGCCTGGCGGGGGTCGGCCAGGACGCGCTGGAGGTTGCTCTCCGCCTTCAGCAGGGAGTCGCGGCGGTTCTCGCGTTCGCGCTCGAGGCGGTCCTGGTCGTCACGGCGCTCGCCCGCGTCGCGGTAGTCACGGGTGGCCAGCCGCCGCCCGATGCTGTCGATCGCGTCGTCGTTCAGGAACGCGCGCGCCAGCTGGCACTGGGCCAGCAGCCAGTACACGCGGAAGTCCTTGTCGCGCAGCCAGCCGCTGCTGAGGTCCTCCGCCACGTCCATCGCTTCGTTGATGAGCTTGGGGTCGCTGTTGGCCTTGCCGATGCGCAGCAGCGCCGCGCCGCGCACGAGCTGCATGCTCTCCAGGCCGGAATCCAGCTCCAGGGCCTTGCCCGCTTGTTGCAGGGCCTGGGGGTACGCGCCGCTGTCGAGGAACGTCAACGCGTTCGACACGTGCAGGTCGAGTCGCGCCTGCTCTTCCTCCGCCAGCCCGAAGCAGCTCGAGAACAGCGTGAGGGCGAGGCAGCATGCGACGCGGCCCGGCGACCGCGTGTGCCGGCCGGGCCGGCTGCGCGGGCGGCGCGCGGGAAGCGCTCGTGGGTTCGCGGCGGTCAGCCGAGGTCCTCGGCGTCGTAGACCCACGTGTGTCCTGCAGGCTGCCATTCGACGATCTCGTTGGCGTCGAAGAAGAGGGCCACCTCTTTCTCGGCCGCCTCGGGGGAGTCTGACCCATGAATGAGGTTGTAGGAACGGGACACGCCGAAGTCACCGCGGATGGTCCCGGGCTCGGCGTCGCGTCCGAACGTAGCGCCCATCATCTTGCGGCACACCGCGATGGCGTCCACGCCTTCGAGCACGCAGAACAGGACCGGGCTCTCGGACATGAAGCGCACCAGTCCCGGATAGAACGGGCGCTCCTTGTGATCGGCGTAGTGCTGTTCGAGCAGTTGTTCGGAGAGGCGCGCGAAGCGGGCGGCCACGACCTTGAGGCCCTTGTCCTCGAAGCGGGTCAGGATACGGCCCATCAGGCCGCGCTGGATGGCGTCGGGCTTCAGGATGATCAGTGTGCGCTGCATGTCGGTATCTCGGATGGAGCGGGCCGGCCTGGGAGCGCCGGGTGCGCTGGCGGCGACCGCTTCGAAAGCGGGGCATTCTAGCCACCGACCGGCGCTGCGGCGAGGCGCAAGGCCCGGCCCGTCGCCGGTGGGCCTCGCGCGGCCGCGGCCGCTTCGGGCCGGGCGGGGGCCTGCAGTCGCGATCCGGGCGTGGATGCCGTCGGTGGGGGGCTGCTACGCTCGGGTCATGAGCGGCACGCGATCAGGTCGACCGGGCGGGGTGCGGGGCTCGACGCGCTCGCCGGCCGCCGCGGGCGACCCGGACCGGCGGCGGTCGCGGGCAGGGCAGGCGCGGCTCCGGGCGAGGGGCGCGCGTCTGCTGGCCGGCGCGCTGTTGGGGCTGCTGGCGTCGGG
>JAJDEQ010000150.1 GCA_029259695.1 Planctomycetota bacterium | reverse complement strand
GTGGTTGTGTGTTTTTTTTTTTTTTTTTTTTGTGGTTTTGTTTTTTTTTTTTTTTTTTGTTTTTTTGTTTTTTTGGTTTGTGGGGGGGGGGGGGGGGGGGGGTTTGGGGGGGGGGGGGGGGGGGTGGGGGGGGGGGGGTGGGGGGGGGGGTGGGGGGGCCGCGGGGGGGGGGGGGGGGGGGGGGGGGGGGGGGGGGGGCCCCAGGTGCTGCGGAGCGTACGCGGAGCTCGAGGGGTCAGGAAGTGACGGGTTCGATACGTCCAGGGCTCGGAGCCAGGTCCGTGCCCGGCTCGAAACGGGTCCCGCCTTCCCAAAACGGTGAATCGCGCGGGAGCCGAGGCTACAGTGGCCAGTCGGCGCCGTCGCGCCGGCCGGTCTCGATTCTAGGCCCGATCCCTGGGGCACTCAAGCAACCCGAGCCCCTGCCAGGGACCTTGGGCCCGCGACGAACCCAGGGACTCGAGGAACGCGCCAGCTACTCCAGGAACGCGGACGAGCGACCGGATGAAGATCTACTTCTGCGATGGCTGCAACGAGAGCATCCCCCTGGGCGACATCCAGGCGGGGCAGGCCACAACCATCAAGGGCAAGCTCTTCTGCCGCAATTGCATCCCGCTGGGGGTGACCCAGCCCGCCGGAGCTCCGGCGGCCCCCGCGGCCCGTGGCACCCATCCGCTGTTCGTGTTGCTGCTCGTCGGGCTCCTGGGCTACGTGCTCTGGCGTGACGTCCCCTGGCTGCGGGGCGACGTGGAGCGCCCGGCCACCTCGGGGGCCGATCCCGAGATCGCACGACGCCTGGAGCTGCTCGAGGAGGATTTCGGCGATCTGGCCCAGGCCAGCGACGCGCTGGGCGAGCAGATCGAGTTCCGTCGCACGGACATCGACGCGCTCCAATCCGCCCGCAACGAGTTGGGCCGAGGCATCGACGAGATCCGCCGTGACATGGTGCGGCTGTCTCGCGGCCAGGCCGACATCGGCCAGTTGATCGAGAAGCTCAATCTGGTCGAGAACCGCAGTGACGTGATCGAGAACAGGCTCAACGTGATCGCCGACCGGGTCTACGCGCACGACAAGCGGTTCGAGATGGGCGCCGTGGCGGCGTCCGGCCGCATGGGTGGGGGCGACGACATGGGCGCCACCCCGGGCGGCGTCTCGAGCCCCGCCGCCGCGGCCGTCGATCCCACCCGGGCCGCCGAGCTGGAGGCGCTGCGCCGGTTGCTGCTCGATCCCAACCCGGGCCAGCGCTTCGACGCCGTGCACCGCATCGGACAGGGGCGCTACAAGGAGCTGTCCGCCGAGTTGCTCGAGGTCTTCGACGACGAGGACCCGTTCGTCCGCGAGCGTGCCATGACTGTGCTGGGCGATTTCGGCTTCACCGACGCGGTGCCCGCACTGCTCGATGTGCTCGACGACCCGCTGGTGACCATCCGCCGCACGGCGTTCGAGACCCTCGTGCGGCTCACGGGCTACGACCCCGAATACGATCCGGCCGGGGGCAAGGGTGAGCGCGACCGCGCGGTCCAGCGTTGGCGCAAGTGGCTGGACGACCGCGCCTAGGCCCCTCGCGCGGGGCCCGTGGCCCGTGCTCTCGGCACCTTCGTCGCCGCCGCGTTGCCGGACGGCCCCAGGTCGATCAGTGCAGCAGGCGTTCGACCGTGGTGTTCGCCCTCAGGCGCGTGAGCACGTTGGCCATCTCTTCCGAGTCCACCTCACGGTTCTCGAGCCATGTGGTGATGTCGTCCCGTGCCTCTTCGAGTGAGACCTTGCGCCGCTCGGCGAGCCGCACGACGTAGTAGCCGTTGTAGACGGCCACGGGCGGTGCGATCTCGCCCGGCGTGTCGAGACTCGCCACGGCGATCTCGATCTCACGCCCCAACAGCTCGCGCCGATAGGGGTCGACGTGACCGTCGATGACGAATTCGCTACGGATCCAGTCGCTGGCGTCCAGCAGGTCCGCCAGCGGCGTGCCGCCGCGCAGGTTGTCGATGGCGAAGCGGGCGCGCTCCAGGGCCCCGTCGCGCAACACGGCCGGGTCGGCGGGCGTCTCGGCCTTGCTCTCGGAGTACATGTTGAAGAACAACACGTCGATCGCGATCCGCTCGCCGTCCTCACCGAACGTGTTGCGGTAGCGCTGCAGCACCTGCTGCTCGGTGACCACCCGCTCGGAGAGGGCCAGCGCCTGTTGCGCCAGCTCCACCTCGAGCGCGGCCACGCGCAGGCGCTGGTAGGAGGCCAGGTCGTAGCCGCGCCGCACCACGTGTTCGCGTTCGTAGAAGTCGATGTCGCCGCGGAAGAACTCGGTGACGATGTGGTCGCGCTCGGCCTCGTAGGCGGCCTGCACTTCCTCGGCGCTCGGTGAGAGACCGGCCTGCTCGGCGGCGTGCAGCACCATGCGCTGGCCGACGAAGTCGTCGAGGTGGAGCACGCCGTAGTGCAGCAGCAGCCACTCGGCGTAGTCCTCACGCGAGATGGGGAGATCTCCCGCCCGGGCCACGAGGTGGTCATCGGCGGGGACGGCTGCCGGCGCGGGGGGCGTGGCGCCGTCGAGGGCGGGCAGGGACAGGAGGGCGCTGAGTAGCGGAAGGAGCATGTGGTTCATCGGGACGTGGACCTCGGTCGCGGGACCTCGGGGAGTGGACCTCGTCGGACTCGTCCGGGATGACCGGGCGAATCCCAAGGGGCTATCGTATCGCTCTCCCCCCGGCTCACGGCAACCGCAAACCGTCCGGGCCGTCCAGGAAGCGCAGCCGCCCGCGGGCGCGGGCCGGCGACAGCTCGAGATCCCGGCCCTCGCGACCGGGCACCAACAGCTCGAGCCGCCGGACGGCGTCCCCCGAGGTGCCGAGCCCGAGGATCACCCCCGACGAACTGCCGCCGAGGTACGAGACCTGGGTGCCCGCTTCGCGGACGAGGCGTCTCCCGCCGGTGGTCGTGGCCACGACGCGTGTGCCCGCGGGCAGGCCGTCGAGATGCAGGCTCTCGCCCGCCCGTCCGCCCGGAGGACCGTCGTTGCGCAGCAGCCGCGCCGGTCCGTTGCACTCCGTGAGCAGCAGGTCCGGGTCGCCGTCGCCGTCGAGGTCGCCGGCGTACAGCCCGCGGCCCACGACCGGCCGTGCGGACAGGTCGCCCGCAGCAGCGGTCGCCTCGGCGAACACGCCGCCGCCGTCGTTCACGAAGAACTGCGCCACCTGGGCGTGGGTCTTCCCGTCGTCGTACAACTCGACGTTGTGGATGATGTGCCCGTTGGCGACGGCCAGGTCCAGGTCGCCGTCGGCGTCGGCGTCGAACAAGACCGTGCCGAAACCCACCGGTCTGCGGCTCGGCGCCTCGAGGCCCGCAGCGACCGTTCCGTCGCTGAACAGGCCACCGCCCTCGTTGCGATAGAGCGTGTTGGACTCGTCGTCGAAGTTGGTGACGAACAGGTCGATGTCCCCGTCCCCGTCCACATCGCCGGTGGCCAGCCCCATGCCCGCCTCGGTCATGCCGCGCCCGTTCACGCCGGTGCCCGACAGCAGCGTGCCGTCCTCGAAGGTCCCGTCACCGCGGTTGATCCACAGGCGGTTGGCGACGCTGTCGTTGGCGACGTAGAGATCGAGGCTGCCGTCGCCGTCGAAGTCGCCGGCGATCACGCCCAGGCCCTTGCCCGGCGCGTCCGGAGGCGTGGCCAGACCCGCCGCTGCGGTCGCCTCGCTGAACACGCCGCGGCCATCGTTGCGGTAGAAGCGGTCGGGGATGCCGTCGTAGGTGTCGGGGTGGCAATAGGAGCGGTAGCCGGGCTCGCGCTCCCCGCACCAGATGGGATCGTGCGGGTCGAAGTGCACGTACCCGGTGACGAACAGATCGAGGTCGTCGTCCCCGTCCGCATCGAAGAAGGTGGCACCGGTGGTCCAGCGTGGATCGGCGAGGTTCGGCGCGTCGGCCGCCTCGAACGCTGCCCGGCCGTCGTTCAGCAACAGCACGTCCGGGCCCCAGTTGGTGACGAAGAGGTCGAGGTCACCATCGGCGTCCACGTCGCCGGCCACCACGCCCATGCCGTAGCCGTCGTGCGCGGCGGCGCCGCTGCGGGCGGTGGCCTCTTCGAAGCGACCGCTGCCGTCGTTCAGGTACAGCCGGTTGGTGGCGGGGGCGGTCCGAGTGCCTTGGACCGGCACCGGGCCGCTCTGCACGAGGTACAGGTCGAGGTCGCCGTCAGCGTCCAGGTCCGCGAGCACCGCGCCGGCGCCCATCGTCTCGGGCAGGTGGCGTTCGTCGGTCATGCCGGCGTCGTGGGTGAAGTCCAGGCCGGCCTGTCGGCTCACGTCCGTGAACCAGGCGCCGCGCCGGCTCTCGGTGCTGCCGCCCCGTTCCGCGGCCGGATCGATCGCGCGCGGGCCGGTCGGGGTGGAGTCGTCGCCGCAGGCCGCGCAGGCGAGGGCGGTCCACAGGGTCAGGGCGTGGAGGGGAGCGATGGCCGGTCTCATGGTCGGTGGGCCGAGCGGCTCAGCGCGCCGCGTCCTCGCGCGCGCGCTGCAGGCGCTGCACGATCTGGTTGTCGGTGGGTCTCAGCGCCAGGGCGCGCTCGTAGCGCGGCACGGCGTCGGAGGCTCGTCCCGCGTTCATCAGCAGGTCACCGGCGCGGACCATCAGGCGCGCGTCGGGGTGACGCGTCCACGCGTCCTGGAGCAGGGTCACGGCGCCGTCGATGTCGCCGTGTGCGTCGACCAACATGCGGGCGTGACGCAGCACGACCGGGGCGAGCTCGGCCGGCTGGGCGAGACGCGTGGCCAGCCGGAAGTGTTCGTCCGCCGCTTCGAGCAGGCCCAGGGCGTGCTCGGCGGCGGCGACGGCGGCGTGGTTCGAGGCGTGGGACGGGTCCAGGTCCACGGCGCGGCGCGCGAAATCGTACGCGTCCACGAGTGGTACCAGCCGTCGGTGCTGCTCGAGCAGGGCCAACCCCTCCTCGCGGCGGTCGGAGCGCACCAGCGCCCGGCCCAGTCCGTAGAGGGCGCCGACGTCGACCGGGTCGAGGTCCCGGGCCCGGGTGAAGAGTTCGACGGCCAGGGCGAGGTCGCCTGCCTGGCTCGCGCGCCGGGCCCGGTAGCAGAGCAGGCGCACGTGCTCCTCGCCGTGCCGTCGGCCGGCGCGGGCGCTCGCGGCGTCCGCCTCGTCCAGGCGGCCCAGGGCTTCGAGCGCGTCGATCAGCATGAGCGCCTCGTCCAACGCGTCCTCGTCGAGCACGGGGATCGCCTCGTCGTAGCGGGCGAGGATGTAGAGCGCCGTGGCGCGCAGTCGGTCGTGTTCGGGACCCAGCGCTTCGGCCGTCGCCAGCGCGGCCTCGACCTGGTGCACGGCCAGCTGGGCGGCGGCCAGGTCGGCGCGCAGCTCGTCGTCCTGGGGGCGGGCGGCCAGCGCCTGGGTCATGGCGGCGATCGCGTCGCGCCGGTGGCCGGTGCGCCAGAGAGCCTCCCACGAGCTGACGTCGGTGGTGGAGCGACCGGCCGAGTGGGCGGAGTCGGGTCGTGTGTCGTCCGTCTGTCCGGCCACGATCGCGGCGACAGCCCGAGGCGCGGCGGAGAACGCGAGGGGGGCGCCCTGGACTGCGCTTGCCCCCGACGGCCACGCGGCCAGGACGAGACCCGCGAACAGCATCGCGGCCCGATCGGCTGCGCGTGCTCGCGTCGGGCGCGGGGCCGCTGCCTGCGGGTGTCGTTCGGACGTCGTGCTCTCGGTGGCCATGGCGATCGTGCGTCGAGAGGTCGGGAGGGTCCGTCCACTATGCCTGATCCCATCCTCCGCCTCACCCCGCCAACCTGGGGGCCCGGGCGGCGGGTCGGCGTCCCGGGGCGGCGGCGCGTCGGGATCTGGCACAATGCGCGGCCATGAACGACGCCGTACTCAGTCCGCCGCCGCGTGGCACACCGGGTGGTCCCAAGGTGCTGCTCGAAGTGTTCGGTTGCCAGATGAACAAGCTGGACGCCGAGCTCATGGCCGGGGCCCTCAAGCGCGCCGGCTACGACTTCACCGATCGGGACGAGGAGGCGTCGGCCGTGCTGCTGGTGACCTGCAGCATTCGCGACCAGGCGGAGAACCGCGTCCACAGCCACCTGGGCGAACTCGCGCGGCTGAAGCGCTCGCAACCTGATCTGGCCGTGGGAGTGCTGGGCTGCATGGCTCAACGCGAGGGGGCCGAGCTGCTCCGTCGCTGGCCCACGCTCGACTTCGTCGCCGGCACGCGCGACTTCCCCGCCGTGGCCGAGATCCTCGACCAGGTCCGGGCCGACCGGACGCGGGTGCTGAAGACCGACGGTGATCCGCGCGTGAGCGAGTGGCGCGACCCTGAGGTGCGCAGCCACCGCGCGCGGGCCTTCGTGACGGTCATGCGCGGCTGCGACAAGCGTTGCACCTACTGCGTGGTGCCCCGCACGCGCGGGGTCGAGGTGCACCGGCCCTTGGGCGAGGTGCTCGACGAGGTGCGCGCGCTGGTCGACGACGGCGTGCGCGAGGTGACGCTGCTCGGGCAGACCGTCAACGCCTGGGGCCGTCACGCCGGTTCGTCACTGGGAGACCTGCTCTACGCGCTGGAGCAACTCGACGGGTTGGCGCGCGTGCGCTTCATCA
>JAJDEQ010000149.1 GCA_029259695.1 Planctomycetota bacterium | reverse complement strand
CGACGGCATCACCGACCTGGCCGTCGGTGCGCGAGGTGACGACGACGGCGTGGCCAACGGGGGCGGCGTGTGGATCCTGTTCCTGAACACCGATGGCACGGTGAAGTCCCACGCCAAGATCGCCGCCGCCACCGGCGGGTTCACCGGAAGCCTGGACAACGACGGGTTCGGCGGCTTCGTCGCCCCGATCGGTGACGTGGACGGCGACGGCATCTACGACCTGGCCGTGGGTGCCGCCGGCGACGACGATGGAGATACGCCGCCGCTCAGCAGCTTCTGGAACGCGGGCGCGGTGTGGATCCTCTTCCTCGACGGGGCCCCGACGGCCCGTTGGCGCAACCTCGCCTCCCCCCTCGCGGGGAGCAACGGCCTGCCGACCCTGGTCGGCGTGGGCACGCTCGAAGTGGGCGACCCGATCACGCTGACGCTGAGCGGCGCCAAGGAAAACAGTCTCAGCTACCTCGTCGTGGGCGCCCTCGCGGTGAACCTCCCGTTCAAGGGCGGCACCCTCGTGCCGGCCTTCGAGGCACCGTTCGGCCTCTTCTTCCCGCTGCCCACCGACGGCGCCGGCGGCTGGTCACTGCCCGCGACCTGGCCGTCAGGGCTGCCCGCCGGCCTCGACCTCTTCTTCCAGGCGTGGATCGTCGACGCCGCCGCGCCCGCCGGCCTCGCCGCGAGCAACGCGATCAAGGGCACGACGCCGTGATGTGGGCCGGGCGGCCTTCCCGGGGGGAGACCAGTTGCGTGCACGCGATCAGACGGGACGCCCGATGAGTGCATCGACACAACGGAAGTGGGTCGTGGGCACGCTCACGCTCCTGATCCTCGTCGTGCTCGCCTGGCTGCTCGCCGAGAGACTCGTCGAGCACACGGATGGTGAGCGGGCTGCCGACCCGTCGCGCGTGACTGCGACGCTCCCGCCACCGGTGGCCCAGGACGGACTGCCCGACGCGCCCCGCTCAGATGAGTCGGTCCCGAAGCCGATCGAGGTGGAGCACGATCCTCCGGCACCGGAGCAAGCCGGAGACGAGGCGGCCGCTGTCGTCCCCGACGTCCTCACCGTCTTCGTGGTCGACAAGCAAGGCGCCCCGATCCCGGGTGCCGCCGTGTGGTGGGCCGGTGCGGTGGGCGTCGATACGACGATCACCGATGAAGACGGTCTCACGGCGATCGGCCCTTGGGCGGGGCGCACGCCGGGGCGGTACTACGCGAGCGCCCTGCGATTCCACACGGCGTCGGGCTGGCTCGAGAACGTCGATGCCGGGCGGCTCACGATCGCGCTCGAGCCCGCGGCCGGCATCGAACTCCGCGTGAGGTCGACTGGTGCGGTCGACCTCGGGGAGACGTTGTTGGAGATCATGTATCCCCGAGCCCAGGCATTCGAGCGCCGGTCAGAACACCCCTCGAAGATCCACCAGGATCTCGGCGCGTTACCAATCGTCCGTCGCGGGCGGTCTGAAACCGACTGCCCTTGCTGGGCCTGGGCCGTGACACCCACCGACTGGACGTGGATCGGCCCCCTGAAGCCGGGACTCTCATTCACGCTCAGCCTCATGCAATCGAACCACTCGCTGCTCAAGCAGCGAGTCGTCCTCGCAACCGGCGAGACGAAGACCCTCGACTGGGTCGTGGACCATCGACTCGGCATCCTGCGCGGCGTCGTGCTTCACGCCGACGGATCGCCTGCCGCAGGAGCCCGCGTCGACGTCTTCGCACGTGAGCGCCAGACGAAGGTGCGCTGCTTCACGGATTCCAGAGGACGCTTCGAGGCCCCTCCGATCGAGAGCGCTGACGTCGCCGTCGTGGCCACGGTCTCCCGAGCAGGCAGTGCGCTGCTTTCCTCGGTGGTGCTGGAATCGTTCGGCACGGAGGTCGTGCTGCAACTCCAGCCGGCAGACCCGTTCGTCCTCTCTGTCGTCGAGGCCCGGGCGGGACGTCACGTCACCGATTTCGATCCGACGGTGTCCTGGCCACCTTCCGGATCGGCCGCCGTGGACGGTGCATGGACGGAGGTCACGGGACCGGCCCCGTACAGGAACGCTCGCTGGTACTCCTTCGAGGAGCCCGGGCCCGCGCCCCACCAACGCCAGTGGACCGAACTCCCCGATGCTCCCGTCGACGTGACCGTGAAGGTCGGCGGTCGTCGCTGGATCCGGAACAGAAAGCCCGGCGAACAGCGCGCGACCCTGGCCCTTCCGGACGTCGGAGCAATCGAAGTCCAGGTCGTTGGATGGCCGGCGCGTGAGACTCCCGGAAGCGATCAGGGTGAATCCCAAGGCGATGTTTCACTCGAAGTCCGCGTGCGGAGAGTGCTGGCGAACGACGACGACCGCAGCCTCGTGGCGGAGCATGTGTTCACGCACGCGGGCCGGGAGCGGATCTCACCCGTGTTCGCCGGGCCTCACGAAGTGACGGCCAACCTGCGCGGTGCGGGCGCTTCCTGGTCAGAGATCCAGAGCCTCGACCTCGACCCCACCACGATTCCCCTGGTGTTGTTCGACCTCAGTCACCTCGCCATCAGATAGGCGCGTCGATACGGGATCGGTGGTCGCCCGCCCCGCCTCACCGTCGTCGGCCTCCAAACCACCCGTTCCAGCCACGGCCGGACGACGGGACACACCGTGCTCCACGAATCCGCCACGATTCGGCCCCTAGGCAGCTTGTTACTTGGTATGCATACTCCGCAAGCAAGCCTGGAGGGTCCGTCCCGATGTCCATCCGTCAAGGTCTGCTGGCGCTGCTCGCGGAGCACCCGGCCCACGGCTACGGCCTGAAGTCGAGCTTCGAGCAGAGCACCGCCGGGGCCTGGCCCCTCAACGTCGGGCAGGTCTACAC
>JAJDEQ010000148.1 GCA_029259695.1 Planctomycetota bacterium | reverse complement strand
ACAGCTCACGCCCGATCGCGTGCTGCAGTGGGCGAACGTCGGGACCGACCACATGGAAGCGCGGCGCGAGCGCATGGCGGTGCCCGCGGGGCAGAACCGCCCGCGCCTGGACGGCAACGAGGTCAGCGTGCTCGACTACATCGACGAGCTCGTGGAGGGCTTCACGTCGGTGTATCGCACGCTCGAGCGACGGCGCGACGCGCTGCTCGCCCCCGAGGGCGCCGTGGGTCGCTTCGCCCGGGACGAGGTGCGCGTGGTGCTGCGCGCCACCCGCAGCTACGGCATGCTGCTGATGGAGTCGTTCCACCCCGACTTCCAGCGCGACGCGCTCGAGCTGGAGCGCTTCCTGGATCGCCTGTGGGTCGGCGTGGAGGACAACCAGCACCTCGAGGCGGTCGTGCCGCACGAGCGCGATGCGTTGCTCGAAGGCGACGTGCCGCTGTTCACCACGCGACCGGAGACGCGCGACGTGTGGAGCGCGGGCGGCGAGTGCATCCCCGACTACTGGGACACGAGCGGCGCCGACCACGTGGCCCAGCGCCTGCGCGGCTTCGACGACGACGACCTGCGCCGTCAGGTCTGGTTCATCCGCGCCTCCATGGCCACCCTGACCCTGAACCGCGAAGAGCTGCAATGGCCGTCGTACCAGATCGTCGGCCCGGTGCCGGAGACCGGTGAAGCCCTGAACGAGGCCCTGGTGGCCGAAGCCTGCAAGGTCGGCGACCGCCTCGGCGAGCTCGCGTTGCGCGGTCACGGTGAGCTGGCCTGGATCGGTCTGGCGTTCAGCAACAAACAGTGGGGGCTGGTGCCGCTGCTCGACGACCTCTACGCAGGCGCGTGCGGCATGATCCACTTCCTCGCCTACCTGGGCGACGTGTCGGGTGAGGAGCGCTTCACGCAACTGGCGCACACCGCGCTGAAGACCATGCGCAAGCGCTTCACGCACCGCCCCGGCCCGGACGATGAGCAGCCGTCGATCGGTGCGTACAACGGGTTGGGCGGGTTGATCTACTGCCTCTCCCACTGGGGCGTGCTGTGGGACGACGAGAGCGTGCTGGACGACGCGCGCGGCCTGGTGGACTGGCTGCCGGAGCTGATCCCCGCCGACGAGGGCATCGACGTGATCGGCGGCTCGGCCGGTTGCCTCGCGGCCCTGCTCAGCCTGCACGCCGCGTCGCCCGACGACAGGCTGCTGCAACTGGCCCGGAGTTGCGGCGACCACATCGTGGAGACGGCCCGGCCGCTGGACTCGGGTGTGGGCTGGTTCACGCAGATCGAGACCGACGAGCCGATCACCGGCTTCTCCCACGGCGGCTCGGGCATGAGCTGGGCCCTGTTGCGACTGGCCGAGGTCACGGGCGACGAGCACTACCGGGACGTCGCCCGCGCCGGTCTGCGTTTCGAGCGCACGCAGTTCGTGGCCGAGGAAGGCAATTGGCTCGACACGACCCAACCGCTCGATCCGGGCCTCGCACCGGCGCTGGGGGAACAGGCCCTCTCCCTCGCGTGGTGCTACGGCGCACCCGGCATCGGCCTGTGTCGCCTGACCGCCGTGGGCCAGCTCGACGAACCATTCCTGCGGGACGAACTCGACGCCGCCGTGCGCACCACGCTGCAACGGGGCTTCGGCCGCAACCACTGCATCTGCCACGGCGACCTGGGCAACGCCGACTTCCTCTACCAGGTCGCCCGGACCCTCGGTGACGACGTGCTCCAGGCCCAGGTCCAGGAACTGGTACGCACGATCCTGGCCAGCATCCGCCGCGACGGTTGGATCTGCGGCGTGCCCATGGGTGTCGAGTCACCCGCGCTCATGAACGGCCTGGCCGGCATCGGCTTCGGCCTGCTGCGCATGGCCCGTCCCGAGCGGGTCCCGTCGGTGCTGGCGCTGGAGGTCCCCCCGGGGCTGCGGCCGGTCGTGTCCCACCGCTAAGCCGCTCGGGGTTGCGACACGGCCGCGTACGATGGGACAGAGCGGGCGCGGCGAGTCCTGCGTTAACACTCCGGTGTTCTCCGGGCACAGGTAGTCTCACTCGCTTCGCTTCACCGGAAAGAGGCCGCCATGTCCTTCACGCTCGCCCTGTTCCTGATCGCCCTCGCCTTGCCGTCGTCGGCAGGTCGCGATCACCCCGCCTTTGCTCCGGCCGGCCCGGCGTTTCCCGTGGGCCCCATGGCCGGTCTGCCCGAACTGGCGGACATGAACGGCGACGGCCACCTCGATGTCGTGCTCTGCTGCGGCCCCTGTTGCGGCATGGATCCCGATCCCCGTTCAGGGCACGTGATGGCCCTGATGGGCGACGGCAAGGGCGGGCTGAGCCCCGCCGTCCCCGCCGTGAAGATCGGTGAGAGCGCCTTGCGGGTGGCGGTGGGCGACGTCAATGCCGACGGGCTGCTCGACGTGGCCGCCATCCAGCACAGCAGCTACGAGGCGACCGTGCTCCACGGTGATGGGGCGGGAGGATTCGACGCCGCAGTCACTCGCGTTCTCCTGCACGCGGGCAGCAGCCCACACGTCCACTCCGTCGCCCTCGCCGATGTGAACGGCGACGGCCACCTCGATCTGCTCGCGTCATTGGTCGATGACCACGCCCTGGCGGTCCACCTCGGCGATGGAACCGGTGGATTCGTGCCGGCCATGGGGCAGCCGTTCTTCGCCCACCGGCATCCCTACGAACAACTGGTGCTGCGCGATGTGAACGGTGACGAGCACGTCGACGTGCTGTGCACGGACGTCTCGGGCAACGGCATCTCGGTGCTGCTCGGTTCGGGCACGGGCATGTTCTCGCCCGAGGGTGGCTTCAGTCTCGATACGCACACATCGCTCGGAGGCCCCGAGCGCCCGATGGCCCTGGCCTGCGGTGACATCGACGGAGACGGCACGCCCGACCTGGTGACCCAGCTCGACGAGAGCCCCTGGATCGTCGCCCTGCGCGGCACGGGCGGCGGACGCTACACGCCCCACGAGCAGGGCCCTGTCGAGACCGCCGTGCCCACCTGCAGCATCCGCCTCGGCGACCTGGACGGCGACGGTGTGCTCGACGTCGTGACGGGCGGCACGGGTGTGGACGACGGCGTGTCCTACTCACTCGGGCGCGGCGACGGGTCGTTCGGTGCAGCCCGGCTCGTGACCGGCGCGGGCCGCTTCTGCTTCGTCGCCCTGGGCGACATGAACGCCGACGGTCGCCTCGACATCGTGGCGGCCAGCTACCGCGACGGCACGGTGCGAGTGCTGCTCAACGACGGCTGACGCAGCCGCACTTGCGGATGTCGTGGGAATCCCCTGGGGTGAGGGCGTCGGCAGCGTGCTGCGCGTCAACATCCGAGTGCTCGCTGCCCCGGCGATCGCGCTGTTCGATAGGATCGTGTCTGCCCCGATCCGGAGAGAATCGATGCCGACGACCCTGCTCACTCTCACCCTGCTCGCCGCCACGCTGCAGCAACAGACCCCACCCAACATCCTGTTGATCATCGCCGACGACCTCGGCACGGATCATGTGGGCTGGTACGACGAGGAACCCGAGAGCCCGCACGAGAAGACGCCCAACCTCGACGCGCTGGCCGCCTCGGGGCTGACCTTCACCAACGCCTACTCCGAGCCCGTGTGCAGCCCCACGCGCACCTCGATCATGACCGGCCTCACTCCCGCCGATCACCTCATCGGCACACCGGTCTGGTGGAACTCCGAGGAGAACCAGTTCGGCGGAGCGTTCGTTCCCACCCAACTCTTCCTGCCCACGTTCGCACCACCCGAGTACCGCAGGGGCTTCGTGGGTAAGTTGCACTTCGATCACGACCCCGGGCTCCGCGAGCAGTTCCCCGCCATCACCCGTGGTTGGGAAGACTATCGAGGGGCACCCGACGGCGTGCTGACCGAAGCCGTCGACGGCTCCGGGGGCATGGACAGCTACACCGACTACACACACTTCACGGTCACCGCCAACTCGACCGTGACGGAGCAGAGTCATGTCTACGCGACGACCAGCGAGGTGCACGACGCGCTCGAGATGATCAAGGACTTCGGCCAGGACCCGTGGTTCGTCACGCTCGCCTTCCACGCACCGCACCCCCCCCCTACCACGTGCCACCATCCGGGCTGCACACGAACCCGAACCTCGACGAGACGAGCACCAACGCAGACAAGTACAGTGCCACCGTCGAGGCCATGGACAGGCAGATCGGGCGCCTGCTCCAGGCGCTCTCGGGAAGCGGTCGCACCACGGTGATCTTCGTGGGTGACAACGGCACTCCCGGTGCGGCCTACTTCGGCGGGGCCTCCGCCCAGGCCAAGGGCACGCTCTACGACGGCGGTGTGCGCGTGCCGATGATCATCGCGGGGGCCGGTGTGCGAGACACGCCGCGGGTGGTCGATGACCTCGTCCACATGTCCGATCTCTTCGCGACGATCCTGGACATCATGGGCGAGACGTCCACGGTGGGCCCCTCGAGCGTGTCGCTCGCGCCCTATATCGACAACACGGCGACGGAGAGCCTGCGCACCCACGTGTTCTCACGCCGTCATCAGCAGAATGGGTCCGGGCCCTACGCGCTGCACAACGAGATGGCGCGCAACGACCAGTACAAGCTGATCCGGCGCCGTCTCCCGCCCCCAATCGCGTCGACCACCGACGAACTCTACGACCTGCTCGACGACGGCGACGAGCAGACCAACCTGCTCCCACTCGGCATGAACTCCCCGCTGCAACCGATCTACGACGAACTCTCGGCCCTGCTCACCATCGCGCCCTGATCGAGCGACCCACGCGGCTCGAGCAGCGTGAGGTGCGGGCCGGCGAGGTCGTGGCTTGGCCGGTCGCGGGTAGGAGACGCGGCGTCTGGTGGGCTCGGTCTCGTCAAACGCGAAATGGTTTCGTGACGCGGTACAAGTCCTCCGGCACGACCCGCACCGGCGCCAGCGACGCGGCCGAGGACGACCCCGGTCCTTCACTCCTCGCGTTTCATGCACGGCTCTCGGACCCACACCACGGCGGATGCTGTCACTCGCGGTCCAGCGTGATGGCCACGTAGGCGAGCTCTTCGAGGTCGATGAGCTCACTCTTGAGTGGTACGTCTCCCTCTCCGGTCGCCTTGACCATCGCCGCGTCACCCACGAAGAAGCTGTGGTGGGGTAGCGCATAGCGACCGTATCGGTCAGGCCGCAACCAAACCACGTGCTCAAGAAGCCGCTCTCTGTAGACGTGAAGGCACAACGAGCTGTGGGGGCGGAGTCGTCGGCCGTCGATGCGGAGCGCCCCTTCGCTCTCCACTTTGGAGAGGGCAACAGAGTAGACGTCTTGCTGATCATCGAACACGACCCGCACGGTCGACGCATCCTGATGGGCGACGTCGACGGATGGCGCGTCGGCCGCCGAGTTCGCGTCCGTTGGGGTGCCAACTGAAGCCGCGACCTCGGCTGAGTTCCAGGATCACTTCAGCGTCCCTGCGGCGGATGACGACTGCCCCGCCACCCGCGTTGTCCGGTGGGTCGATGAGGTTCGTCACCACGAGGATGTACGCCTCGTCCGGTGACAGATCAACCTGAGCGCAGGTCGATGTACTCCGGCCGAGCTCGATCTCACGAACTCGCTCGCCGCCGAGACGGCGCTCCACGATCGTCAAGGGGGTCCGGGAATCGGTGGGTCGATGGTGGATCACGAACATCGCTTCGTCCGCGGACATGTCCCAGCCTGCAACCCGTCCCTCGAACGGGCCGCTGATCGGTGCGGAGCGGGATGCGTGAGAGCCGTAGACCCAGTATCGATCCTTCTTCGACGCGAGCTCCTGAGGCAGCAGCGGTGACTTGGTGGATTCCTGGTGCAGGAAGGCCACCCGGTCGGTCGCCAGGGGAATCGCTCGTCGCGGGTTCCACCCTGACCATGGCTCGACGAACAGGTTGCCCGTGAGCGCGCTGCGATGAACCGGGAGCTGGCTGAGACTCCTGAACCTCCCGGTGGACGGGTCGATCTCGATGAGCTGAGCGTCGGTGTCCACCCAGTCGTAGTACCGCCCGATGTCCGGGAACCAGCCCGGTCTGCCGGTCAGGCGGTGCCCAGTGGCTGCTGCATACAGTGGTCTCGGTTGGGCACTCGCCACCGGGAGGTCGTAGAGGCCTCGCCCCCTGCGAAACACGAGGGCCGAGCGCCCCGTCAACTCGCCTGCCGGCTCGAAGCCGGCGTATTGTTCTCCCAGACGGAAGGTGCCCCAACTCAGCTCGATCACGCGCTCATGCTGGTTGGTCAGCTTGCGAAGCTCTGCCTCGCTCAGGAGCGTCTTCAGGTGGGGGATCGACGCTCTGGGGATCAGCTTGTGCCAGTCCTCGTCCACATCCTGCTCTTGCGACCGCAGGGGGAGCGAGAGGAGCGCAACGAAGAGCCCGAGGAGGCGGAAGCAGACCCGGTTGTTGATTCTCATGTGCGTGGGAGGTCACCGAGCCCGGTCGGGCTCGTCGTCGATCGCCCGCGGTGCCGGCGGTTGTCCCGCGGCGCGCCCTCGTTCAAGAAGAACGCGGCGGGCCGCTCGGTGTCGAGCGACCCGCCGCGGTTCGCAGGCGAGTGGATCGCGTGATGGGCGTCCCGGGCGTCTCAGCCCGCGTCGCGCGCCAGCGCGGTCCGATCACCCTCAATGGCAGCACGCGCGCCAGTGGTTGAACGTGTACTGCGTGCAGGTGATGGCCGTCGTCATGGGGACGAAACAGCCACAGGCGTTCCAGTTCAGGAACGTGAACATCGTGCAGGTCGGGGCCGTGGTGATGGGCCCGCCGCCGCCGATTGCCAGACCGCCCGCCACCTTGAGCTCGTCGTCGGTGAGCTCCACCGGCCCCGCCGGGTGTTCCGGCATGGAAGCCCGCTGCGCGTCGGTGAGACTGCGGCGGTACTTGGGGTCCTTCCAGGCACGAACGACATCGAAGTCAGACATGCAATCCTCCAATCGCGCGGGCTCGGTGACGATGCACCGCCCCGAACGACCCGCGCATGGCCCCGGTATATGGGCGTCCCGGAACGCAGTCAACGACGCCGAGGGCGGGGGGCCGGGCAAGTGTGTGTCCGCTTCGTCCGGATGCGGCGGGCCTCGCGGCCCTCGTCGTCCGGAGGTGGGAGGGCTCAGCATTGCCGGGGATGGGGGAGCCGCCGCACGAGCCCGCAGCCGGCGTGCTTCGCGGGGCGCTGACGTGGCCCAGACGGGCCGGTGCAGGGGTGATCCCGCGCTCGGTGTCATGCGATCGGCGACGCAGGGAGGCCACGCAAGGCGGCGACTCCGGCGGCGTGCGGCGGCACACAGGCGTCGCCCTACGCAGCTACACCTGCTCGCGCACGAGCCGGGCGTAGGTGCCGTCGAGCGCGAGCAGCGCGGCGTGGGTGCCCCGTTCGACGATGCGGCCTTCGTCGAGCACCACGATTTCGTCGGCGTTGCGGATCGTGCTCAGGCGGTGGGCGATGACGATGCGCGTGCAGTCGAGGGCGTTGAGGTTCTCGTCCACGGTCGCCTCGGTGATCGCGTCCAGGTGGCTGGTGGCCTCGTCGAGCAGCAGGATGCGCGGCCGGTGACACAGCGCCCGGGCGATCGACAGCCGTTGACGCTGGCCGCCGGACAGACCGGCGCCGCCCTCCGAGAGCAGCGTCTCGTAGTTCATGGGCATGACCGCGATCTCCTCGTCGATGGCGGCCAGGCGCGCGGCCAGGATCACGTCGTCGAGCGCCGTGTCGGGTGCGTTGAAGGCGATGTTCTGGCGGATCGTTCCGCTGAACAGGAAGGCCTCCTGGAGCACCACGCCGAAGCGCCGGCGCAGGGCGCGCACGTCGAGCCCCGAGAGCGGCTGGCCGTCGTAGAGGATCTCACCGCCGGTGGGGTGGTAGAGCCCGAGCAGCAGCAGGGCCAGGGTGCTCTTGCCGGAGCCGGTGCGGCCCACGAGCGCCAGCTTGCGCCCGGGCTCGAGGGTCAGGTCGATGCCCTCCAGCACGAGCGGTGACGCCGGGCCGTAGCGGAAGCTCACGTCGCGCAGCTCCACCCGTCCGCGGAAGTCCTCGCTGCTCGCATCGAGTGCGCGTGCGGCGCGCGGGTCCTGTTCGGGTTCGGCTTCGAGCACGTCGGCGATGCGGTCGAGGTGCGCACCCACGACCTGCAGGCTCTGCCCGCTGGTGACCAGCGACGACAGCGGACCCAGGAACAGCCCCGCCAGGGCGTTCAGCGCCAGCATCTCGCCGAGGGTGAGTCGCCCCTCGATCACGAGCTGAGCGCCCACGAGCAACAGCACCAACGGGGAGAACACGCGCAGGCTCATCATCACGGTGTCGATCACCGCCGAGACGTGGCTGCGCGTGAGCGAGATGTTGAGGTGCTTGAAGAACAGGTTCGACCAGTGGTCGAGTGCGCGGTCCTCGGCGCCCGCGGCCTTCAACGTGGCCATGCCGCCCAGCGCTTCGACCAGGTAGGTCTGGGAGTCGGCCTGGGCCGCGAGGTCGCGCTGCATCAGGCCGTGGATCTTGCGCGTGGTCGCCGCCAGCAGCGCCACCTGGAGCGCGCCGATACCCAGCACGATCAGGCCGAAGGAGAGCTCCGACCACAGCAGCACGACCAGGTACCCGAGCACCAGGAAGCTGTCGAGCACGATCGACACCGTCTGGCTGGTGAGCATCTCGCGCAGGATCATGTTGCTGCTCAGCCGCATCAGCAGGTCGCCGCTCGTGCGCCGCTGGAAGTACGCGAAGGGCAGCGACAGCAGGTGCTCGAAGAAGCCCAGCATGATCTGGGAGTCGAGGCGCGCCTGGACGTAGATCACGAGCGTGGTGCGCAGGTACGTGGTCGCGGCCTGGGCCAGGACCCACACCGCCATGCCCAGGCCGAGCATGGGGATCACGTCGTCGAGGCGGAAGGGCAACACCTCGTCCACGATCACCATGGTGAAGACGGGCAGGGCCAGGCCCAGCAACTGCACCACGAGCGACGCGCCGAAGATCTGGCCCACGGCGCCCATCACGCCCGGCGTGCGCAGCAGGGAGCGAGCGTAGTCGCGCCAGGAGAAGCCGCCCTGCGCGCGCCCGCGCTCGAAGTGCGCGCCGGGCTCGAAGGTGATCACCACGCCGGTGAAGCCGTCGTGGAACTCCTCGTGGGTGAGTCGTCGCCGGCCAAGGGCCGGGTCGACCACGTCCACCCCGCGCGACGACCAGCGCTCGACGACCAGGTAGTGGTTGAAGTTCCAGTAGATCACGGCCGGCAACTGCACGGCGGCGAAGTGTTCCAACTCAGCCGAGTAGGCCTTCACGCGCAACCCGAAGTCGCGGGCCGCCTGCACGATCGCGTGAGCGGTGGCGCCGTCCCGGCCGCCGCCGCAGCGGTCGCGGCACTCGGCGGTGCGTGTGGGGCGGCCGTGGTAGCCGAGGATCATGGCCAGACACGCGGCGCCGCACTCGGTGGCATCGTGTTGGCGCACCACGGGGACCCGCCGGCGCAACCCGAGACGGCGCCGGGGTTCGCTCGAGGCCGCCGGGTCGGGCCCGGGGGCGTCGTTCAGGGACGCGGGGCTGCCGCTCATGGAGGCTGTCCGCCGGAACGCTTCACGGCGCCGACCGGAAGAAGCGCCCGACGACCGGCAGCAACGAGACGAGGCGCCGCGAACCGACGGCGACGTCGACCCTGAGCAGGCTGCCGCGGAGCGTCGCCGGGGCGAGGCCTGCGGGTGGCGTCCAATCGGTGAGGGCCAGCACGGTCGGTCCTGTCACTGCCCCGCCGTGGGCGTCGCCGAGCGCCAACCGTTGCACGATGTCGACCGGCCCCGAGGCCTGCGTGTCGACGGAGACGACACGGTGTTCCGCGCGCTCGCCGGAGCCCGGCCCCTGCACGAACAGCGTCTGTCCCGCCGAGACCTGGGCGGCGACCTCGGGCGGGAGCAGCAGGACCATGCGCAGCGCGCCGGGCGCCGCGGTGGGGTCGACGGTCGAGGCGGCCACGATCACGGCCGGCGCGGAGCTGAAGCGCGGCACGGGCGTGGTCCAGGCCAGGACGCCGGCGATGATCATCAGCGCCAACACGATCCACAGCACGGCGAAGTTGCGCGGGGACACGAAGCGCGGCATGACCGTCTCGTTCGTGCGCTCCACGTAGCGGTCGTACGCCGCCGTGCGGAAGATCGGTCGACCCGGCTCCACCATCAACACCCCTGCGCAGACACGTGCTGGGAGAACATCTGCCGGGCCACCCGCGACGAGACACGGCCGGCACCCGCGGTCGCAGTGTAACGATCCCGGCGGCGGCGGGCCTCGGGCAGCGGGCCCCGTTCAGTCCCGCCTGCGTGCCACCGACAGCCCGACGGCCAGGCCGAACAGCGCGCCCACGGCCATGCCGATCATGTGGCAGGTCGAACTCACGATCGGCGTGGTGGAGTCGAACACGACCTGCATGGCCACGAGCAGCAGCAACAGGCCGAGCTGGCGCGAGACCAGCGCGCTGCGTCCGCTGAGGCGACCGACGAGCACGAAGCACAACAGCGCGCCGAGCAGCCCCATGATGCCGCCCGATGCACCGACCAGCACCGTGTGGGTGGTCGCGGTGGAGAACAGCGGGAACAGCGCGGTGGAGGCGAGCGTCGACACGAGGTAACACGCCAGGAAGCGCGCTGAACCCCAGGCGCGCTCCAGCCAACGTCCCAGGATCAGCAGGCCCGCCAGGTTCAGGCCGACGTGCCACGGGCCGAAGTGCAGGAAGCCCGCGGTGAACAGGCGCCAGGTCTCTCCCGGTCGCAGCTCGGTCGGGACGACGAGCGCGCCCATGGCGATCAGGTTGTCGATGTTCTCCGAGCCGCCGCGGGTCTCCAGCGCGAAGACGGCGGCGATCAGTACGACCAGGAACCAGGTGGCGCGGGCCGGGCGGCGCGTGCTGGTGAGGGCGGCGAAGCGCCGTTCGTGCTCGGCGGTGTCGGCCAGCTCGTCCAGCACGGTGAGGGCGTCGCGATCGAGTTCGTCGGGCTCCAGCGGCGGCAGCGGCGTGGCCAGGCGACGCTCGATGGCGCGGTTCATGCCGGCGCCCGGGCCGTCGGTGAAGGGCTGCAACCGCTCGGCGGCCGCCTCCGGGTGGCCCGCGACCTGTTCGGCGCTGGCCAGCCAGTACTGCTTCGCGTCCGGAGGGAGCGAGTCGAGCGACTGCTGCATGAGCTGCTCGACGGTGGCGACGCGGCCGGCCAGGGCGGCGACCTGCATGGTCATCAGGCCGGCGACGAGGGCGTGCTGGGGCGTGCGGCCCGCGGCCACGAACTCGCGGTAGCGATCGACCATCGCCTGGCGTTCACCGGTCTCGCCCAGGGCGCGCAGGTAGCCGGAGAGCAGGTTGCCGTCGCGCAGCAGGCGGTCGCGCCCGGGGTGCTCGTCGATCCAGCGGCGCAGCCCGGTCCAGTCACCGGTGACGCGTGCCTGGAACAGGATCGCGCCGCGCCCGAGGGGCGAGTCGGTGCGGCGCAGCGACTGGAGCAGTTGCACCGACTCGTCGAAGCGCCCCACGTCGTGCAGGGCCATGGCGTGCACCAGCCGTGGCTGTTCGCGCCAACCATCCCAGGGATGGGCCACGGCCAGGGCCCGACTCAGGCCCAGGGCCAGTCCGTGGCGCCGGCGGGTGATGGCCCACATGAGCAGTCGCGACCCGAGGCTGGGCAGCAACACCAACAGGACCCAGGCCGTGCCCACGGCGTACCCGGCGGTCGCGGGGATCAACATGCGCGCCAGCGCCAACGCCACCAGCAGCAGGCCGGCCACGACGATCCAGCCCCAGGCGCGGTCGGTGCGCGCGAAGGCGAAGCGCAGCAGGAGCAGCACGCAGCTCGTGCCACTGAGCCATTGGAGCAGGTTGTTGGCGTCCATGGACTCCTGCGTCGCGTCGCGGCTGCCACGGGGTCGGTCGTGGCCGACCGAGGGGCCTCAGCGCGGGGTGTCGCCCGCCTCGTCGTCGGTCGTGCGATCCCCGCTGTAGGACTCGAACCAGGCCAGGATGTGGGCCACCTTGCCGATCAGTTGGCTCGGTCGCGCGGCGATGCCGTGTGATGCGCCGGGCATGCGCACCAGCGCGGTGTCCACGCCGCGCAGCTTGAGCGCCTGGTAGTACTGCTCCGATTCGGAGATCGGGGTGCGGTAGTCCGACTCGCCCGTCAGCAGCATCGTGGGGGTGGTCACGTTGCCCACGAGGGAGAGCGGCGACCGCTCCCAGTAGTGTTCGGGCGCCTCCCACGGCGCGGCGGGGAACCAGTAGCGGGTGAAGAACGAGTACGCGTCGGCGGTGAGCACGAAGCTGGCCCAGTTGATCACCGGCTTGGCGACGACGGCGGCACGGAAGCGATCGGTCTTGCCCACGATCCAGCTCGTCAGCACGCCGCCGCCGCTGCCGCCGGTGACGAACAGTCGATCCGGGTCGACGTAGCCCTCGGCGATCACGGCGTCGACCCCGGACATGAGGTCGTCGTAGTCGTGGCCCGGGTAGGCGTGGTGGATCAGGTTGCCGAACTCCTCACCGTAGCTCGTGCTGCCGCGCGGGTTGGTGTAGAGCACGACGTAGCCCGCCGCTGCGAAGAGCTGGATCTCGGCGGCGAAGCGCGGGCCGTAGTTGGCGAAGGGACCGCCGTGGATCTCGAGCAGCAGCGGGTAACGCTGCTTGGGGTCGAAGTCGGGCGGCTTGACGATCCAGCCCTGGATCTCGCGCCCGTCGAACGACGACGGGTAGCGGATCTCCTCGACCGTGCCCAGTTGCTTGTGGCCGAGCAGGTCCTCGTTCAGGGCCGTGAGCACCGCGACGTTCGTCTCGCGACCGATGGCGACGTCCGCCGGGCGGTCGGGGCGCGAGTAGGTGAAGGCGTAGCTGCCGTCGTCGGCCACGGTGAACGAGCCGCCGCCGTAGGGTCGGCCGAGCGAGGTGCCGCCCAGGTCGCCGCTGAGCACGCGCGTCTCGCCGTCGAGGCCGACCCGCGCCACGTTCGTGTCGCCCTGGTCGTCGTACTGCACGAACAGCGAGCGGCCGTCGGCACTCCACACCGCGTGGTCGATCGAACGATCGAGGTCGGGTGTGAGCACCCGCGGGTTGCCGCCGTCGCGGTCCATCACGTAGAGGCGCGTGAGCTGGTAGCCCTGCTCCCGGTCGTCGAACCCGAGGTAGGCCACCTGCGTCCCTTCGGGCGACACTACGGGGCTCCCGTCGGGGCCCTGTCGATCGGTGAGCGGGGACATCGCACCGTCCTCGAGGCGCAGCTCGTACACCTCCGAGTCTCGCGGGTCGTGCTCCCAGTCGTCCTCCCGGTTGGCGGAGAACACGAGCGCGCGGCCGTCCGGCGTCCAGGACGGGGCGCCCCCCAGGGGACCGCGCCCGAAGGTGAGTTGGCGCGGCGTGCCGCCCTCCACGGGCAGCACGAACAACTGGTCGTCGCCCGCGTCGAGGTAGCCGTCGCCGTCGGAGCGGTAGTTGTGTTGACGGATCACCTGGGGCGGTTCGGCCCACTCGGCACCCTCGGGCGGCCGGGGCATGGTCGCGAGCGGTTCGGGCTCGCTCGGCACGTGCATGGCGAAGGCGAGCGAGCGACCGTCGGGCGACCAGGCGAGCGAGCGCGGCGCCTCGGTGAGCTGGGTCAGCACCGCGACCTGCCCGGAGTCCATCCAGCGCACGTGGAGCTGGGACGAGCCGCCCTCGGTGCTGGAGACGTACGCCAGGCGGGTGCCGTCGGGCGACCAGCGCGGCGACGTGGCGTTGCGATCGTCGGCGCCCAGGGGACGGTGATCGCCCTGGTCGGTGTCGAGCAGCCAGAGGCGCGAGCGACGCCGGTCGGTCATCACGTCCATCGACGAGCGCGCGTACACGACCCACTTGCCGTCGGGTGAGATGCGCGGGTCGGCGGCGTATTCCAGTTCGAAGACGTCGAGGGCGCGCAGCCTGCGCGCGGCGGCGGCGGGGTCCTCGTCGGTCTGCGCGCTCGCCGCCAACGGGGGCGCTGCTGCGAGCGGGGGTGCTGCCGCGAGCAGGCACATGGCCAGCAGCGCGTACGGCAGGCCGCGGCCCGGTCGGCGTCCACGACGGGGCGGACGGCGTTCACGACGGGGCGGACGCAGGGCGGGGGCGTGAGGCAGGACCATGGGGCGGCTCCGGAGTGTGTGCCGACCACGGGGGGCGTCGGGCGCCCTTGCGTAACCGATGCGGGGCGAAGGGCGCAACCGGGGCGGTGCTCAGGCGGGCGTGCCACCGGATGCCTCGGCGGCCGCGCGGGCCCGGTCCCGTGCGGCGTAGTCGGCGAGGGCTCCGCGGCTGCGCCACCACAACCAGCCGGTCTGGACGATGCCCGCGGTGGTGAAGGTCAGGATCGCCCAGTAGAGGCCGGGGAACGGCTGCCACCCGATGCCCAGTTCGAGCAGGCCGGCGGTGATCACGAAGTAGAGCAGCACCGCCTCGGTGATGGCGCGCGTGGTGCGGTGTCGCACCAGCGTCCCCTGGAACCAGCTCTGGAGCACGGCGTAGCCCGGCATCAGCACGGCCAGGGCGACGGCCACGCGGCACAGCTCGGCCACTTCCGGCGGCAGTCCCGACGCGCCGCTGAACCACAGCCCGGACAGGGGCGTGGCGGCGAGGACGAACAACACGCCCATGGTCGCGAGCGCGAGGCGTCGGTTGAAGCGCCGCAGGACGGGGACGGCGCCGGGGCGGTCGACCAGGGTCACCACGACCTCGTTGTAGGCCATGCCCACGCTGCGCGTGAGGAACACCAGGCCGTGCACGGCGGGCCAGGCGGCCAGTGACTCGAGCGCGTTCGGCATGCGGTTCATGGCGGCCGCGCCGAGCGGTTGGATGAACAGCGTGATCAAGGGCGTCATGGCCAGCGGCACGTAGAAGTGCAGGAACGAGCGCACGGTCAGGGGGGCGCCCTGGACCGGGGCGTTCCGGACCTTGGCTTCCAGGACGGGTCGCACGCAGATGCCGACGTAGATGGCCTCGGTGATCACGCCCACGGCGACGGCCGTCGAGCCCACGATGATCCCGGGCCATTGCAGCGAGGCGCCGAGCGCGAGGGTGGAGGCGTTGGCGATCAGTCGCACGGCCGTGCCCCGGGTCACCTCGCGGGAGTGACCGTTGCGGATCAGCACGCCCTGTTGGAAGCGCCGATAGGCGATCGACCAGGTCCAGGGCGTCATGATCTGCAGGCCCCAGCGCGCCGGCTCGGCGATCTCCGGTGGCGCGCGCATGATCTGGAGCGCCACGACGTCGTACAGCGGCGTGAAGGCCACCGCGATGTGGATCAGCGTCAGCACCGCGCTGGCGACGAGCATGAAGCGCCGCACGGCGAGATAGCTGCGCCAGTGCGTGCACAGGGCGGTGGATGCGGCCAGCAGCATGATGATCGGGCCCTCGATCACCAGCGAGATGGGGAACACGATCCCGCCGTAGGCCGCCAGGTGCACCTTGGGGTCGTCGAGCCGGGCGACGACGGCCGAGAGCAGGGGCAGCTCCACGGCCATCAGCAGCCAGCTCAGCGCCAGCGGGGTCCACAGGGCCACCACATGGCGTAGCTCGAGGGGCGTGGGGGTGGCGGTGGCGGGCCGGGAGCCCGTCGCTCGGGACGGGGCCGGCTCGGGCGCTTCGGTGGGCGAGGGCTTCAAGCGCGGCATGGTAGCGCTCGGCCGGCCGCTGTCACGGGGCGGGTCCCCGGCGCTCGCGGCGCCGGGATCCACTCGCGCGGGGCTCGTCCCCGGCGGTCACCGATCCCATAATGCGGGGCTCTGTCGCCCCCCTTGAGAGCCGCCCCATGTCACCCCGTCTCGTCGAATGTGTGCCCAACTTCTCCGAGGGGCGCGATCTCCAGAAGATCGAGCAGATCCTGGATGCCGTGCGCGCGGTGGAAGGCGTGTCGGTCCTGGACGTGGACCCGGGTGCGGAGACCAATCGCACCGTGGTGACCTTCGTGGGCGAGCCTGACGCGGTGGCGGAGGGCGCCGTCGCGGCCATCGCCCGGGCGGCGGAGGTGCTCGACATGCGGCGCCACAGCGGGGCCCACGCGCGCCACGGTGCGACCGACGTGTGCCCCTTCGTGCCCGTCTCGGGCGTCAGCATGGACGACTGCGTGGCGATCGCGCGCAAGGTCGGGCAACGGGTGGGTGAGGAACTGGGCATCCCCGTCTACCTGTACGACCAGGCGGCGCAGGTGCCCGAGCGACGCTCGCTGGCGAAGGTGCGCGCGGGGGAGTACGAAGCGCTGCCCAAGAAGCTGGGCAGCCCGGGTTGGAAGCCCGACTTCGGCCCCGACGTGTTCGACGACGACGTGGCGCGCACCGGTGTGGTCACGGTGGGCGCGCGTGAGTTCCTGATCGCCTACAACGTCAACATCAACACGCTCAGCAAGGCTCACGCCGACGACATCGCCGGGCTGGTGCGCGAGACCGGGCGGGCCGTGCGCGTGGGCCAGACGAGCGCGTACTACAACAGCGGCAAGCTGGTGAAGTACCGGCCGGACCAGGAGCGCTTCCCGTCGGCCTACGACGACTTCGTGGGTTCGAGCCTGGACGATCTGGCCACGCACTATCGCGAGGTGCTCGGTCGCGACCTGTTCGAGGAGCTCGCGTTCTTCGGCCGCGACCCGGACACGCTGCAGGGCGTGAACGTCATGCGTCGTGGTGAGTTCGCCCACTGCCGCGGCGTGGGTTGGGTGATCCCGGAGTACAACCGCGCCCAGATCTCGTTCAACCTGACGAACTTCCACATCACGCCCGCGCACGTGGTGCTCGAACGCTGTCGTGAGCTGGCCGCCGAGCGCGGGTTGCACGTGACCGGCTCGGAAGTCGTGGGCATGGTGCCCTACGAAGCGTTGCGCGAGACCGGAGCGTTCTACCTGGCGCGCCAGGGCAGCAGCCGCGGTGTGCCCGTGACCGATGTGGTCGAGACCGCGGTCCAGTCCATGGGCTTGCGGGACGTCAGCAGTTTCGACGCCGAGGCATCGGTGCTGGGCCTGCCGAGCACGGACGGTCCGCTGGCGTCGATGAAGGTCAACGACTTCGCCGACGAGGTGTCGCGCAGTTCACCGGCCCCGGGCGGCGGTTCGATCGCGGCGCTGGTGGGCGCCCTCGGCGCCGCGCTGGCCTCGATGGTGGCCAACCTGACCTTCGGCAAGAAGGGCCTGGAGGATCGGCGCGACGAGATGGAACGCATCGCCCTGCGCTGCCAGGAACTCAAGGACGACCTGCTGCGTGCGGTGGACGAGGACACCGAAGCGTTCAACGAGGTCCTGCTCGGCATGCGCATGCCGAAGGGCAACGAGGCCGAGCGGACGGCGCGTCAGGCGGCGATCCAGGCGGGCTACAAGCGCGCGACGGCGGTCCCGTTCCACACCGCCGAGCTGTGCCTCGAGACGTTGCAGTTGTGCCGGGACGTGGGGGCGAGGGGCCTGCCCGCGTCGATCACCGACGCCGGCGTGGGGGCGCTCGTGGCCCGGGCCGGCGTGTTGGGTGCCGTGGACAACGTGCGCATCAATCTCGGCGAGATCAGCGACGCGGACTGGGTCGCCGAACAGCGGGCCAAGCTGGCGTCGCTGTGCTCGCAGGCCGATGCCCTCGAGCGCGAGGCGCGTGCCGCCGTGGAGGCCGCACTCGCCGGTTGATCCGCGGTCAGGACTCCTGTTGTTCGCTGGCCCGGGCGACGAGCACCAACATGGTCTCGATCAGCTGGCGCTGCTGCTGCTGTTGCGGGTTCAGCTCGCTCGGGTCGGTGTTCATCAGGCCGTCGAGCCAGGAGGTGATGCGGGTCATCTCCTCGGCATAGTGAGGGTGCAGCTCGCTCACCAGGCCGTTGACGTAGCGGTTGAACTCCTCGCCGGCCTCCAGGGCGATCAACTCGCTCTGGTTGGGGGCGTGGGGCCGGGTGCGCTCGATGTTCTCGCGGGCCTGGCGGATGACGTCACCCATGAACATCGTGGCGCGTGTCTCGAAACGGGTGTTGATCGAGCTCAGGCCGCCGTTGATGCCGCTGACGAACTGACGACGGACCTGGGGCAGCATGTCGAGTGCGCCGTTGAGGCCGCCGGCGACGAGGTCGGGTGCCTGGCTCTCGAGCATGCCCTGCAACGCGCGCCGCCCGTCGGGCAGGTGCCGCTCGACCTCGCTGCGCCCCTGGTAGGCCAGGGCGTCGGCGTCGATCGTGCGCAACATGCCGGTCAGTCGCGACAGGCCCAGGAACGAGGTCAGGGCCAGGGCGCCGCCCACGAGCATCACCAGCCGTTGGCGCTTGCGGTTGTTGCGGACCTCGTTGCAGACCTGGATCGACAGCTCTTGCAGCGTCGCCCGGTCACCGTGGAAGTCGTCGCCGTCGTGGGTCGAGGCGTTCGGCGTGTCGGTCGTGCGGGAATCGTCCTGGTTCATCGTCTGGGCTCCTTGCGTGGTGCCGTCCGATTGGTCGTCGGGTGACATCGAGCGCGCGGCCTTCAGGGCCGCGACCTGGTTCAGCTCGGCCTCGAAGCGCTCGGCGTCGAGGTCACTTGGGTCGATCTCGGTCTGGTCGAGTTCCCAGGTGGGGACCCGGTCCTCGATGTCGTTCGGATTGGTCGTGTCCGCGTTGTCGTCCGCGTTCGGCGTGGGGCTGGCGGGCGTGGACCCGTCGATGTCACGGGGCGCGTCGTCGTCGCGCGACGCGGGTTCGCGGTGGGTGGACATGAGGCTCGGATTCCGTCTCGAGTTCGTGGGTACGCGGGGTCGGTCGGCGGCGCCTAGAGTCGCATCAACTCGTCGTCGAGGAGCGTCAGCCAGAGGTGCACGAAGCGCTTCTGCAGCTCGATCGTGGGCTCGCCGCTGTCGTTCACCTCCAGTTCGGCGATGACGTCGCGCAGCGCGTTCACGTCGTCGCTGAAGTTCTCGGTGATCGTCCTCATCGACTTGGCGAAGGCCTGGTCAGCCGCCTGGTTGAAGGTCTCGACGAACGCGGCGCGCTGCTCCGGATCGCGCAACTCGGGGAAGTTCAGCAGCACGGCCTGGGTCGTGTGCTCGCGGATGCGGGCCTCGGTCCGGGCCAACTGAGTCTGCGCGTCGTCACGGACGTCCTGGATGAAGCCTTCGAGCTGCTGACCCAGCTCGCGCTCGATGCGGGGCGACATGAGTTCCAGCTGACGCCGGGCTTCGTGCGCGTAGACCGGCATGAGCGCCTGGCTCAGCGCGGCCAACTCGTCCATGGCGGCCGGTGTCAGGCGCTCCATCTCGCGCGTCATGCTGTTCGCGAACTTCTCCTGCGTCCACGACGAGTCGATGTGACGCCAGCCGGAGAAGATGAAGGTGAAGACGACGGCCAGCAGCACGACGTTCGTGGCCAGCATCGTGCGCGACGTGCGCCGGGCCGAGTCGCGCTCGGCGTCGAGTGCCTGCACGAGGCCCTCGAGCTCTTGTCCCAGCGGAGAGTTCTCGTTTCGCGAGGTCACGTGGCTGCCTTTCGGGAGCGCCCGGGCGCGATGCGCGGCGAGCGGTGGGTCGGTGGATGCCGTGACGGTCGTCGTGTGGGAGTGGGACCGTTGGCAGCTTTATTGGCCGCGCGCACGCGTCGACTTGAAGGAAACGCCGACGGTGTTTCGTGCGTGTCGCGGCCGCCGCGTCAGCGTGTCGCCGCGGCGGCGACGCAGGTGCTCAGCGCGGAGCGGAGGAGGTCGGGACGGCGACGTCGTGCGCGTCGTCCCGCGACCACTCGTCGCCGGTACCACGCACCAGCGAGGCGAAGCGCCGACCGGGCAGGTCGACGAAGCGTTCGGCCGTGCCGTCGGACCAGATCACGCCGACCTCGAACGGACCGTTGTGTGTGCCGGTGCCGAAGTGCACCCGCGGATCGCTCGCACTGAGGTAGCTGCCGTCGCTGTGAGCGCGTCGCCAGGCGATGGCGTGACCCTGCTGCAGCAGCGCCACCCGGGCGCCGACCGCGTGCTGGCTGTCGTCCGCGCACCGCAGGCGCAGACCCAGCCAGCCTCCACCGTCCGGCAGCTCGTTGCGCCACAGTCGTGCGGGTCCGCCCGACTGGGTGACCAGGATGTCGGTGTCGCCGTCGTTGTCGATGTCGCCGAAGGCGGCGCCGCGACTCGTCTCGGCCGGTGCGTCGGCCGTCGTGAACGCGATCGCGTCGAAGCTGCCGTCTCCGGTGTTGCGGTAGAGCAGGTTCGGCTGCGCATACGGCGAAGCGCCCGGGGTGGATGCTGCGTCCTGGCGCTGGACTGCACCGTTGGCCACGAACAGGTCCAGGTGTCCATCGTTGTCCGCGTCGAACCAGGCCGAGCCGAAGCCGGTGGACATGAGGCTCCCGCGGTCGAGTCCGGCGCGGCGTGTGGCGTCGCGGAACATGCCTGCCCCGCGGTTCACGTAGAGCGTGTTGGTCTCGGTGGAGAGATGGCTCATGAACAGGTCTTCGTCGCCGTCGCCATCGAAGTCGCCCGCGGTGACGCCCATGCTGGCCTCGGCGGCACCGTGCCCGTTGTAGGCCGCTCCGGCCAGCAGGGCGCGCTCGGCGAAGGTCCCGTCGCCGCGGTTCGTCCAGAGCAGGTTCGCCTCCTGGTCGTTGGCCACGTAGATGTCGGTGTGTCCGTCGCCGTCGAAGTCGGCGCAGGTCACACCCAGGCCGGCCCGCGGTTCGACGGCGAGCCCCGCGTCGGCGGTGACGTCGGTGAACTGCAGCTCACCCGTGGGCACCCACTCGTTGCGCAGCAGGACGTCGTCCAGTCCGGGATAGGAGCGAGGGCCGCAGTAGTCCTGGATTCCGGTCAGGTCCACGCAGGGTGAGTGTGCCCCCGTGCTGTACTGGACGTAGTGCGTCACGAACAGGTCGAGGTCCCCGTCGCGGTCGTAGTCGAGGAAGGCCGCGCTCGTGCTCCAGCGATCGTCGTCGATCCCGGCCGTGCCCGAGACGTCGGAAAACGACCCGGCGCCGTCGTTGCGGTAGAGCACGTCGGGACCTGCGTTGGTCACGAAGAGGTCCACGTCTCCGTCGTTGTCCACGTCGCCGGTGGCGGCTCCCATCCCGTAGCCGCGATGCGCCGTCCCGGAGGGCGCGGAGACGTCTTGGAACGCCAGTTCGCCGGTGGGGACGAGGTCGTTGCGCAGCATGCAGTTCCCCGGCTGCTCGGTGTCACCGGCCGCCGCGACCGGTGACCCGCCTTGCAGCAGGTAGACGTCGAGGTCGCCGTCGCCGTCGATGTCGAGCAGGGCCGCGCCGGCGCCCATGATCTCGGGGAAGTGGAAGTCTCCGCTCGCTCCCGTGACGTGCTCGAAGTGCAGCCCCACGCTCGACGCGACGTCCCGGAAGCTGACGGGCGACGCCACCGGGTCCGGGGGGTGGGCGGGGATCGCGCCCGAGGACCGGGGCCCCGTGTCGCGTGCGTCACCCGCCGGGGGCAGTGGGCGGTCCGCAGCGCTCGCGGTCGGTGTGTCGTCGGGTCGCTCGGCCGCCCGGTCGTTGTCGCCCTGGCAGGCCGCCATGATCGCGATCAGCGACAAGCAGCCGGCGCCTGCCCGCGTTCGAGCGGAAGTGGGCCGGATCATCCGTCGTCGGCACCCGATGAGCCGCGCTCGAGCCTCTGGCGTGCGAGCTGACTCAGGTCGTCCTGGATCGCAGCACGGAGGCTGTGTTGCCCGGAGCGTTGTGCGGCGCTGCGCGCTCGCACGAACTGATCGAGCGCCGTATCCAGGTCGCCGAGCTGGTTGTGCGCGGTGGCGAGCAGACGCAGCAGCGACGGTTGCATCGCCGACTCGTCCGCAACCAGCGGGCTGAGCAACTCGACGACCTCTCGAGCTTGATTGGACGAGAGCAGCTGGCGGGCCACTTGCCGTGCGGCCAACGGGTGCCGGGGAGCGACCTCGAGGGCCGCGCGGAAGGCCGCCGCGGCGGCGTCCATGTCGCCGCGAGCCTGGTAGGCCACGCCGAGCTGCGCGTGCGCGTCCCCCAGTTGTGGGTCGAGTTCGATGGCCCGTCGCAGGGCGCGGATGGCCTCGCGCGGCTCGTGGGCGGCGAGGTGGGCCAATCCGAGGTTGTAGTGCAGCCGCGCGATTCCATCGTCGATCGCCGCGGCGGCCTCGAAGGCCTCGCGCGCGGAGTCCAGGTCACCCTGGATGCCGTGGAGGCCGACCAGGGTGATCAGTGCATCGAGACTCGCCGGGTTGCGACGGAGTGCCTCCTGCAGCGGTGCCACCGCCGCGCGCGCGTTGCCGGCGGCGATCATCCGTCGCGCTTCTTCCACCAGAGGTCGGTCACTCAGGGCCAGGGCGTGCAGTTCGCGCAACAACTCGTCTCGGCCCGGGGGGTGCACGTCGGCCAGCGCCTGGGAGCGCTCGAGGTGGTGCGCGGTCGCGTCGTCATGGCCCAGTTGCTGGTGAGCCAGGGCCAGCGAGTAGTGCGCCGTACCGAAGTCCCCGGAGAGTGCGAGCGCGGCCTGGAGCTGTTCGATGGCCGCGTCGGGTTCCTCGAACTCGACCAGCATGCGGCCGAAGCCGAGCCGCGCTTCGACGAACTCGGGATGGGCGGCGATGACCTGCGCATAGAGCGCGCGCGCCTCGGCATGCTCTCCCGACTCGCTCAGCAGGGTCGCCAGCCGAGTCGCGGCCGCCGGATGCCCGGGCTGAAGCTCGTGCGCCGTGCGGAAGGCACTGCGTGCTTCCTGCCTGCGTCCGAGCTGCGCCAGCAGGGCCCCGTGCAGGTAGGCCCAGCGCATGGCGTCGGGGGCCAGCTGCCGAGCACGCTGGTAGGCCGCCAGAGCCGGATCGCCGAGCTCGTAGACGTGGAACAGCATGGCCAGGTGCCCGATGCGCTGGGGGTCCGTCGGGGTGGCGACGGCAGCCGCGCGGGCCGCGCTGACCTGTTCGCGGATCACCGGCAGCAGGGACTGGAGGTCGACGGTGAGGATGTCTTCAGCCGTCGGCCTTGCCGTACCTCCCGCGGCAGGCTCGTGAGCTCTTCCAGGGATCGAGGAGTCGGAGGCGTTCGACGCGACGGTGGACGTCGGTGTCGCTGCTGCGGTCGCCGCCTGGGTCGCTTCGTCCTCGACGCAACCCGCGCAGGCGAGCCATGTGCCGAGTGCCAGGGCACGGCCGGGCCGCGTCAGAGCTCCTGCGCCGCCACGCAACGCACGGCGTCCTCCCGCCCACACGTCGCGAGCCCACGCGTGCACGGCACCCCGGGAATCGGCTCTGTCGCTGCTCATGGTCCGGGCCACGACCCGTCCTGTCGGTCAAGCGGTTCGGTGTTCACGTCGCAGCTCTGGGTCACGACGTGTCCCTCCTGCCACGGTAGCTCGCCGTGCGCGCCGGGCGGCGTGACGAGAGGCGTTGCCGGAGGAGCATCTGCCCTGCTCGGACCGGCGGGTCCACGATAGGCGTGCCCGCGAGAGTGCGCAAGCGACACGCGGGGAAGGCGGGCTAGTGCCTCAGGAAGGTGAGCACGGCGCGCAGCAGTTCGCTCAGGGGTGTCGGTCGCGCGCCGGCGCGACGGTTGGCGCGCGCGATGTCGAATGCCAGTCGCCATTGCGCGAACAGGGTCGTGTACGCTTCGGCGAGGCCGTGGCGCGGGTCGTAGATGTGGGTGGCCTCGGACGTGAGGCCGT
>JAJDEQ010000147.1 GCA_029259695.1 Planctomycetota bacterium | reverse complement strand
AGACCTAGGTGAGCGCGTCGGTCACGTCGAGCTGACCACCCCGCACTGCGTCGAGCACGGTGTTGCATGCACCGACCCGGTCACCCTCCAGGAGCGCCCTGATGTAGTGCATGCCGAGGCGCCCCTCGGGGGCGTCGGCGTCGAGTTCGCTCGCTTCCAGCTCACCCAGGTCGGCCCAGCCCGCCAGGACCGCGTCCAGGTAGGTGAGGCACATGGCGCCCACGTCGTCCGGGAGCTCCTCCACCAGGACGTCGCGCAGGCAGCGCAGACCCGACTCGAGGTCCTCGACCGGTGTGCCGCGCGACGTGGCGGCCAGCTTCGACCAGCCGATCTGGTTGCCGAACTGCTCCGGGCGGGAGTCGGCCATGGCGAGTGACAGGTCGTGCACGCGCGCCTCGAGGTGTTGACGCCAGTCCGCGGCGGGGTCGTCCCCATAGCCGGCGGCGTCACGGAGCTGAGGCAGGACACGCTCGCTGGCCAGCCGGGCGAGACCGGCAGCGGACACGGCGAGGATCTCGGCGGCGAACTCGGTCTTCATCTGCGGCAGGGCCTGGTGGAGGAGCAATGCGTTGTCGTGCGTGAACGTCGGGATCGGATCATCGGGCACCCGGCAGCCCAGATCTACCTCGGCGCGAGGGCCAGTGTGGATTCCCGCGGTACGGTCGTTCGAGGGTCGCCGGGCCGGCCGGTGTGATGGAGACGCGGCACGGAGCCCTACGGAACGGCCAGGATCAGGCCATTGCTCGCCGAGAACCCCGCCGGGCCGGCGGCGTCGTCCATCCAGTACTGGAAGAAGATCAGCACACCCGCGGGAACGCCCGTCGGCCACGGGCCGGCCAGCGCCAGGTCGCCGTTGCCGTCGAGCGGCAGGCCGAAGATGGGGAAGTCGAGCGCCGGCACGAGCGTGCCGCCCTTGAACGGCGCGAAGATCGCCGACGCGCCGATGAGCAGCGTGGCGCTCCCCGCCGGCACCCCGCCGTCGAGCGTCAGCGTCACGGGATCGCCCACCAGCAGCGTGCCGCTGCCCGAGAGGCGCGCAAGGCCGGCCACACCGTCCAGCCCGCGACCGCTGTCGCAGAACGGGGTGGTGGGGGCGTAGCCCATGTCGGGCAGCGAACCGTCGGGATCGGCGGGGTCGAGGGGGTCACCCGCGTCGACGGCGGGCGAGCCGGCGGCCGGGCAATAGCCGTCGTGCAGCGGATCGACCCACTGGGGATCCGCGGAGATGTTGCCGGTGCCGGGCAGGCCGCCTTCGATGTCGCTGTAGGTGGCGACGACGGAACCGCCGAGGCTCCCGAGGCCATGCGCCCAGACGATGCTGTTCTCCAGGGCGAGCGTGGACTGGGCGTTGATGGCGCTGCCCGCGCCGTTCGCGGTGTTGCCGGAGAAGGTCGTGTGGCGCCAGACGCTGTCGGCCACGTCCTCTCGCATCCACGCGCCGCCGCCGTCTCCGTCGCTGTGGTTGTCGATCACGAGCGTGCGGGTGAGCCGGGCCGACGCGCCGAAGAACGCCGTCGAGTCGCTGACGCCGGCATACACACCACCGCCGTCATCGCCGGCCGTGTTCCGGGCGATGCGGCAATCGGTCACGGCCATGCTGCCCACCGACGGATCGCCGATGGTGGCGAAGAAGATCCCGCCGCCGCGGTCACCGGCCGTGTTGTCGACGAAGCGGCAGTCGATCGCCGTCATGCCGACCGAGTCGAAGGTCAGCGTGGTCTGGGCCACGCCGCCGCCCGCACCGGCCGCTGCGTTGCTCGCGACGGTCGTGTCTTCCAGGAAGAGGCTGGTCGTCGAGGACAGGATGCCGCCGCCGGACCTGGCCGACGAGTTGCGCACGATGGTGCAGCCCGTTGCCAGCATGAAGCCCGCATTGAAACCGGCCATGCCGCCGCCGCCGCCGATGAAGAGGCTGTCGTCGAGCACCTGGTTCAGCTCGATGCGGCAGTCGCTGAGGGTCGGGGCGTCTCCGTCGCAATACAGGCCGCCGCCGGCGTCGGCCGCCGTGTTGCCCAGGATGAAGCAGAACTCGATGGTCGGTTCGCTCGACAGGCACAGGATGCCGCCGCCGGCCTCGATGTCGTCCCCGAAGCGGGGGTTGGGGACGGTCGAGCCCGTGCCGCCGGTGATCGTGAAGCCGCGCAGCACGCTGGCCAGGGTCTCGCCGTTGACGAAGCTCACCACCGAGCCGGCGCCGCCGCCGTCGATGGTCGTGATCGTGGGGCCGCCGCTGCTCTCGACGCGGATCGCCTTGCCCAGGAAGTCGATCGTCTCGGTGTAGGTCCCGGGCGCCACGAACACGGTGTCACCGGGCACGGCCGCATCGATGCCGCCCTGGATCGTGGGTTGGTCGCCGGGCACGTGGATCGTGATCTGGGCCCCGGCTGCGCCGCTGCACAGCAGTGCCGCCAGCGTTGCCGAGCATGCGTGTCGCAGGATTCGCGGTGTCTTCATGGGGCGACGGTACCACGGGATCGCGGCCCGGGCGCCGCGTGCGCGAGCTAGAACGGGACCACCGTCCCGACGATCGCGCTCGCACCTTGGAAGCCGCCGTCGATCGTCGCGACCTGCGTGAAGAAGGACAGGCCCAGGGCCGAGGTGGGCAACGTGATCGTCAACGTGTCGGTCCCCGCGCCGGTCAACGACGTCGTGTGCAGGATCAGCAGGTTGAGCAGGATGTCGGTGCCCTGGAACGGAAACGTCTGGGTGTCGAGCGACAGGATCAGGAAGGCAGTGTGCCCGGGCGTGCCGCCGAAGGTCCAGGTGTAGGGTTGCAGCGTGGTGCCGACGAGTTCGGCGTCGAGCTGCGGGGGCGCGGTGGCGGTCAGGTCGATCTGGATCGAGTTGCTGGGGCCCAGTGCGTTGCGCACGAGCACGTCAGTGGGGCCCAGCGTCTGCGTCTGGGAGATGGGCGCGATGTAGAGCAGCTCGGTGTTCGAGAAGGCGAAGAAGTCGGGGTCGAACACCGACGCGCCTCCGTGCACCACCTCGGTGACGCCGTCGAAGCCCGTGCCGGTGAGCGTGATCTGTTCACCGCCCATGGCCTGGGCCGCACCGGGGTCGGCCGTGGCCAGGGTGGGCAGCGTGTCCGGGGGGAGCTGGTCGAGGCACAACGAGACGGCCTTCTTCATGTTGATCGCGTCGGCCGCGCCGGGCGCGAAGCTCGTCACCGGTCCGCAGGCGCCGATGCTGGCGCACATGATCCAGCACGGGGGCGCGGCGTTGCAGTGCACCGCGTTGAAGTTGTGCCCGATCTCATGCGCCGTGAGCGCGACCCGGTTGGTGAAGTTGGTCGTGTAGCGCGACTGGGAGAGGCCGTAGGCATCGGTGGAGCAGACCGTGTTGAGCTTGGTCAGGCCGATCGTGAAGCCGAACAGGTTCTTGCCCGTGAACAGGTGCGCGACGTCCCGCACGACGCCTTGCTGCTGAGTGGTCCAGTGCAGGTCGAGTTCGTCCAGCAGCAGCTCGGACACGGTCGTGGTGTAGGGGTCGCTGGTGACGCTGCCGGTGCGCACGATGATCGTGGTGATCTCGAACACGATGGCCACGTCGTCGGCGTAGATGGCCTCCACACCGTTGAGCACGTTCTCGATGTCCGCCTCGGTGGCGCTCACGGAGAAGCCGTTCTGCTGCCAGAACTCGACGTCGGTGTCGCAGGCGATGTCGGTGATGCGCACGATCGTCGCGCCCCCGTCGCTGGGGGACGGGTCGGCGTTGGTCGCCGGCTCGTGGCTCGCGCCCGGGAGCAGGCCGCACACCGCCCGACTGGGGAGCGCATCGGTTGCGTCGTACACGACGTGCGCGCGGCGCCCGGGTGCGGGGACGACGGACGTGTCGGCGGGGGCGCCCAGGACCGTGGCGAGGGGCTGGATGCCCGAGGGCGCCCGGTCCGGAGCGAGGCGCACCAGGGCCCGCAGTCCGTGCTCGGTCAGCGAGGCGGCGACCACGCTCGTGGGGAAGCCGTCCACGCGCCCGCGGTAGGTACGCGGTGGGGGAGACGCCGCGGCCACGGGCCCGGTGCCGTCGTCCACGAGCAGGCGGTAGTGGAGTGCGCGCAGCGAGTGTGGTGCCAGCCGGAGTGTCCGCACCTGCCCGTCGAGCAGCACCCGCAGCGAGACGGGCGCAGGGGCCGCCGCGGCGTTCCACGCCGGCAGGTCGATCTGCTGGCACTGCACGGCGCCCACGTTCAAGACGCCGTGCAGCAGCTCGGGTTGCGGCGGGGTGAAGGCGACCGGGTCGTCACCGCCGTCGAGCGGTGAGCGTTGCGCGTCGGCCTGGCCGCACAGCACGGCGACGGTCAGTAGCGCGAGCAGAGCGCGGGGCCTGCGGCGCAAGGGACCTCGTGGTTCGGCTTGCTCGGCGGACGCATGGGGCGTGGTCTTCACGGCGCGATCTCCTCGAAACGTCCGGACAGACTAACAGCCCCTCCCGAGGCGGCGGAGTGCGTCAGTCCTGCGGGCCTCGTGTGGCGGGCGCAGGACTCATGGCCAGCGTGAAGGAGAAGCGACGCCCCTCGTTGGTGAACGCAGGGTCGCGCAGCCAGGCCTCGAGCTCGTCCAGGCGCTGGTTGAGTTCTCGTTGCCGCGCGGGTGTCAAGCGCAGGTTGTACTGCCGCACGCGCAGGTCCTGTCTCGATCCGCGGCGAACCGAGCGGCGTGTCTCGAGGGCTGCACTCACGTGTCGGACGGCGAGTCGCAGGAACGCAGCGTAGGTCCGGCCCAGAGCCGCGAGGAACGCGGGCGACTGACTCACCGGGTCGATCTCGATCATCCGCGCGACGAGGCGGTAGACGGTCTCGGGTCGGGTGCGGCCGGGGCGTTGCTGCACCTCGACCAGCCGCGCTCGCTCCAGGACGCCCAGGTGGTAGTAGAGCGACGAGGGCATACACCCCAGGTGCTCGGCCAGTTCGCGCACCGGCGTGTCGCCGTGGAGTTCGAGGACCGCGATGATCTGCTGTCGCACCGGAGTCTCGATGCCGCGCAGTTGGGCGACTGTCTTGATCGGGTGCACGCGATGTGTCCGAGCCATGTCGTGGTCCGGGGGGGTGGCGAAAATTCAAAAAAACGCATTATGTTGAAGATCAGGTTAAGCTCCGCGACCGACCAAGGCAACCCGACGCGCGTTTTCCACACAGGAGGTACTGCATGCGACCGACACATGACGGGCCGGCTCGATCGGTCCTGCGCACGGTTCTCTGCGGGTTGGCCATCGTGTTCGCCGCCGGACCGGCTCGTAGCCAGGCGGTCGACGCGGCGGCGGCCTCCCCGCGCGGCACGACGGATGACTCCGCCGAAGGCGCAGGCGAGACGGCCTTCAGCTTCCCGGACACGTTGCTGGCGAGACGCATGGCCGCTTTCGTGCAGTGCTACAACGCCTCGGACGAGGAGGGGCTGCGGACCTTCGATGTCGAGCACCGTTCGGACGTGTCCCGTGGCCAGCAGGCCATGGACGAACTGCTGCCCGTCATCCTGCAACTGCGCGGGGCCACCGGACCGCTCATGCCTCAGCGCGTTCAGTCGAGTGCCCCCGACGCACTGGCCGTGTTGATGGAGTTGGAGGGAGGCGGCCAGGTCGAGTTGCGCTTCGGCGCCGAGACCGAGCCGCCGCACAAGGTGCACTCCTTCGTCCTGGTGCCGCCCACCGACCTCGATGCCGAGGAACAGGTCTTCGGCGAGTGGACCACATTGGACCAGTTGTTGCAGTTCGCCTTGGAGCAGGGTGACTTGCCCGGCATCGGCGTGGTCGTGCTCGACCTGCGCGACGAGGGTCGCGACCGTGCGGCCGTGGCGGGCGTGCGCGTGCGCGGGGCGAGCGCCCCGGTCCTGATCGGGGATCGCTTCCACATCGGCTCGGTCACCAAGTCGGTCACGGCCACGATGGTCGGGCGTCTCGTGCAACGAGGCGAACTGCAGTGGACGACGACGCTCGGCGAGGTCTTCGACGACGTCGAGATGCGCGACGAGTACGGGCCGGTGACGGTGCGGCAACTGCTGGATCACCGGGCCGGCTTCGTCGCCCACACCAACTTCGGTGAGGAGGAGTTGTCGCGCCTCACGGCGCTGTCCGGGAGCCCTCGTGAGATCCGGGCGGCCTACGTCGCCGAGGTGTTGCAGCTCCAGCCCGTAGGGCCGGCGGGCGGGCCGATGCAGTACTCCAACGCCGGTTTCGCCGTCCTGGGTCACATGGCCGAACGCGTCGCGGACGACTCCTGGGAGTCGCTCGTGCAACGGGAGGTGTTCCAACCGTGGGGCATGTCGTCGGCGGGCTTCGGTTGGCCGGCGACCTCCGGGCGGCCCGATCAGCCTCGCGGTCACTTCGGACAGCGGCCGCAGGGCCTGGAGGAGTACGACCTGGGTCATTTCATCGCTCCCGCGGGCGACGTGCACATGTCGCTCGCGGACCTCAGCGACTACATGCGCGGACATCTCGTGGGCCTCGACGGCACCGATGGACACCACAGCGCGGCCATCATCGCCGCGTTGCACGACGGCTCGGGGCAGCCCGACGGCGGTGTGCGCTACACCGGCGGCTGGGTGCACGAGACGTCCGACGCGGGCGACACGATCCACTGGCACAACGGTTCGGCCGGGAGCTTCTACGCGCTCGTGGCGCTGTTCCCCGCCCGCGGGCGCGGCGTGGCCGTCGTCACCAATACGGGCAACATGCAGGGCGAGCCCACGGCGTGGCGCGTGATCCACGCGATCAACGAGCGTGACGGTGGTTGACCGGCGCGCGCGCTGATCGCGCCGTTGGTGTCAGGAGTGGGGAAGCCGGTCCGGGCTAGCGTTGGGCGCCGAGCACCCACTCCAGTCCCGCGGATGTCGCGATGCCGTGGGGCGCGCCTGCGTCGGCCACCAGCAGCTGGAAGTACGCGGCCACGCCGCAGAAGGCGCCGTCGGCGGGGATCGGGACGGTCAGTTCGATGTCGGCGGGGCCGGGGAAGTCCAGGGACACGGTACCGGTCACGGCGACGAGCAGGTCGCTGCCCCAGCCCTTGGGGATCGCTGCGGGCGCGAAGCCGTAGAGCAGCACGGCGGCGGTGGCACCGCCGCTCGGGTTGCCGAGGGTGAGCGTGGGCTGGGTGCCGATCACCGGCGCGGCGCTGCTCAGCGTCGGCTCGCCGAGCGTGCCGGCCAGGCCGTTGCCGTAGGAATCCGCCTCGGCGGGTTCGGTGACGAGCAGCGGTTGCAGCACCGCGCGCCACGCGTCGGCGAGCTTCTGCTCGCCCTGGGCGTTCGGGTGCACGCCGTCGTAGGTGTCGACTTGCGCGTCGAAGCCCGTGGCCAGGTCGACCAGCAGAACGGGCGACAGTGGGCTGTGCTTCGCCGCCGCGAGCAGGGCGATCTCCCCGTTGAAGACGGGGAACTGCGCGATGATCGGCGCCGCGAGCGGATCGGCGGAGTCGGGCGAGAAGTACTGGGCGAGCAGCACGGTCACCTCGGGCTCGATCTGTCGCAGGCCGTCGATGATGAGACCCACGTCGCCGATGGCGTCGGTCACGCCCTGGCCCTGGATCAGGTCGTTGGCGCCCGCCGCGAGCAGCACGATGTCGGGCTGGGCCGCGGCGGTGTAGGTCAGGATGTTGCCGGCGATCTGATCGGCGCGCCAGGTGACGTGCCCTTCGTGGTGAGGGTCGAAATCGGCGCCGGGCAGTGGATCCCCGGCGACCCCGGTCTGGCCGCCTACGAAGTCGACGCAATGACCGTTCGCCATCAGGTCGAGCCACAAGGGGCGCCGGAAGCTCGTCTGGGGTGCGAACGCCTCGGTGATCGAGTCGCCCAGGGGCATGACGCGGACCTGGGCTGCACCGGTGGCGAGGGGCAGCGCGCAGACGAAGAGCAGCGCGGTGGAGCGGAGCGGAGGAATGCGCATGGGGATGGCCTGGTTGGGGAGACGTCGTGAGTCTAGGCGCTGCGGGCTCAGCCCTGTGACGGGGCGTCCAGCCCGCCACAGGGGCGACCGGACTGGCCGTGGGGCGACTCGGCTGACCATGGTGGCGACCGGGCCGGCAGTGGGGCGACCCGGCAGGCCATGGTGGCGATCCGGCCGGCCATGGGGCGGCGATCCGATTCCTCCAATCAGTTGAGTGATCGGCCTCCGCCCGCGACAAAGGGGGGCGTGGAGCTGCAATCCTGGATCGACACGTGGCGCGGGCCGCTGACCGGTCTGCTGCTGGCGCGGGGCGCGTCGGCCGCGGATGCGGCGGAGCTGGCCCAGGATGCGCTGGTCGAGGGCTGGCTCGGACGGGAGCGGCTCGAGGGTCAGCTGACCGATGAACGCAGCGCCGGACCGTGGCTCGCCGGCATCGCCCGCAACCTGCTGGCCGCCCGCCGGCGTCGCGCCTGGATGTCGCTCGACGCCATGGACGAACAGCCGGACGTCGTCGCCGAGGTGTCGCCCGAGGATCCGCGGCTTGCGCTGCTGCGTGACGAGCTCGGTCGGCTCCCGCCCAACGAGCGCGAGGCGCTCAGCATGTTCTACCTGGAGCAGACGAGCATGCGCGCCGTCGCTGCGCTGCTCGAGGTCTCCGAGAAGACGGTCGAGAACCGCCTCTATCGCGGGCGCAGGCTCCTGCGGGAGCGCATCGCGGCGGCCGCCGACGCCCACGGAGGGCCCGCGCGATGACTCGTGACACGCTGATCCCCGAAGAGCAGCTGCGCGCGGCGCTCGCTCCGCAGCGTCCTGATCCCGAGGCGTTTGCGCGCGGTGTGGCACGCAAGCTCGCCGAACGGGAGCGCAGCCCCGGCGCCCAGCACGCCGACGCACCCGACGCGGGTGACGCGGGTGACGCGGGTGACGCGGGTGACGCGGGTGACGCGGGTGACGCACTCGACGCGGGTGACGCACCCGACGCGCGTGACGCACCCGACGCGGGTGACGCACCCGACGCAGGTGACGCACCCGATGCACGTGACGACGACGTCTCCGAGGCGCGCGCCTGGGCCGGTGCGCCGGGCTGGTTGCGACAGGTCGCCTGTCTGCTCCCGGCCGGCGTGCTGCCGAGCGTGCCGTCGGGAGCACTCGCTGCCGGAGGGAAGCTCGGCAAGCTGGGGGTGGGTGGTCTCGCCGCGCCGGCGGTC
>JAJDEQ010000146.1 GCA_029259695.1 Planctomycetota bacterium | reverse complement strand
CTGCTCGACACCCCGATCGACCTCACCGTCGGCCCCGACGATCGGCTCTACGTCACGTCGGCCGGCAACGACCTGCTCGTGCGCTTCGAGGACGACGGCACCGGCCTGATCGTCGTGGACCCGACGCGCGGTCTCGACCAGCCCCGCGGCCTCGTCTTCGGGCCGACGCTGCTCGACGCCACCATCCGCGGCACCCTGACCCTGACGGGCTCGTCGCCGTCGAAGCTCAAGGAGCGCGCGCTGGTCACGGTCACGCCGGGCAGCGGCATCATGACCGTGCTGCTCGAAGACCCCGCCAGTCCCCTGACCGCCATCTTCGGGAGCGACGCCATGGTGTTCCACGGCTTCGACTACTTCGAGGACGGCTCCACCCGGCGCACCTTCCAGGGCGAACTGGTGCACCCGCAGGCCACGCTCTACGGCGTCGGCTCCATGCTGCTCGAGTCCGTCGGGAAACGCGTCGAGAGCGAGTACGAGGTCCGCAAGGTCAAGGGCGACCTGAACCGCGCGGCGTCGGGCGGGATCCTGCAGGCCGACGTGAAGGGCAAGGCGATCACGACCTCGACCGGCGTGAAGGGCAAGAAGAAGGGCAACTGACCGCGCCTAGCGGTCGCCCGCCCTGGCGCCTTCGTCCTCCAACCCGCCGTCGGCCGCAGGCGTGGTGATCCACCGGGCGAGCAGCAGCACCGCGCCCATGGCCAGGTAGCCCGCGGCCCAGGGCGACGTGTGCGCCAGGAATCCCCCGGGGTCGGCGCCGTCGAAGAAACGCAGCACCGTGTCGCCGGCAGTCCAGGCGTACGAGTGCATCAGCCCGACGGCCGAGAGTGCGGCGCCGATGGCGCACCAGATCGCGCCCTGCAGGAAACGCCGCTCGATGATCGCCACCGCCACGGCGGCGAGGATCATCGACGTGAAGATGAAGCCCTGCTCCAGGGCGAAGGCCCCTTCGATCCAGGTATCGGAGCGGGCGAAACCCTGCACCAGTTCGGATGCGTTGGCGTCGAACGCCGGCCCGTCGGGCGTCCCCCAGCCCGCAGCCCGGAGCGCGTTCTTGGCCGTGATGGCACCCCACGCCGCGACTCCCGGCATGACGCCCAGCACGACCGCCGGCGCGTGCCTGCGGGGCGTGGCCTGGAACGCCTGGGCGGTGATCACGAGCCCGATCCAGAGCACGATCGCCATGCCGGCATCGATCGGCACCACGCGCACGATGTGCGGCAGCACTCCGGTCAGGCAGACCACGGTCATGAAGACGCCGTTGAGCACCGAGTACCCCGCCCGGGCGCCCATCGCCTTCCACCCCGGGTGACCGATGTAGAGCGTGGTCGGGAACACCGAACCGAAGCACGCCGCGGCCAGCGTCCCGAGGCCGTTCACCGCCAGCGAGGAACGCTCCGGGAACGCATCCCCCGCTGCATCCGCCGACTCGATGTTCTGCAGTGACCCGATCAGGTTGAACAGGCCCATCGGCACGATGACCGACACGTAGGTCAACAACATGCCGCCCGAGAACGCCTCGCCCAGCGCCCCCCACGCACCGCGGGGCAGGAACAACTCGGCGCCCCGCGCGGGCGCGTCCCCGGTGGGCGCCAGCCCGGTCATCCACGCCAACAGCGTCCCCAGCAGGACGGCGACGAGGCCGCCGGGCAGACCGCCACGGAAACGCACACGGCCGAAGTAGGTCAGCATGACCACCCCGAAGGTCGCCAGGCCCACGATCGGATGGGCGTAGGTGCGGAACAGGAAGCCCAGCGCGATGAAGGTCAGGGCGATGCCGGAGAGTGTCGCGAGCAGCGCGGCGCGCGGCGTGGCCCGACGCACGCGCTCGGCCACGAAGGCCCCGGCGAACTCGATCAGGCCCGAGCCGACGCAGGCGGCGAGCCCGGCCGTCCAGGCCACCCGAGCCGGATCGGCGGCGCCGGCCGCCTCCGCCGCCAGCCGCGCCGGCAACATGACCAGGAAGACGTGGCCGAAGAGGGACACGGTGTTGATGCCGTAGGGCAGGGCGCACACGTCGTCGCGCCCGGTCGCCGCGCCGAGACGTCGGGCCTGCCAGGCGTAGAACAGGTTGCCCAGCAGCAGGGAGACGGCGACGCCGGGAAGCACGTGCCCGTAGAGCAGGTCGTCGGAGAAGCCGAGCACGAAGCGGCACAACGTGTCGATCAACAACAGCTGGACGAGGTTGTCGAGCGCCAGTCCGAAGAAGCCGTCGACGTCACCTCGCACGAACCAGCGCATCGCGTTCATCTCCGGGTCGTCTCGCGACGGACGGGAGGCCCGCGGCACCGCCGCCGGCGGGTCGCACGCCGGCCGGCAAGATACCGGCTCCGGTGTGGTTTCCCACTGCCGGCTGTCCCTACACTGTCGGTCATGCCCCCCTCCGACCGCTCACTACGCGCACTCACGGCCCTCGTGGGCGTGCTCGTGGCGATCATGGGAGGTTGGCTGCTCTACGTCAGCCGCGGCATCCTGCTGCCGCTGGTCATCGCCATGCTGCTGTGCACGATGCTGCAGCCGCTCGTGCGCGCGCTCAACCGGCTGTTCATCCCCTACTGGGTGACGGTCATCGCCCTGGTGACCGGCCTGTTCCTCGGCATCGCTCGCGGCGCGCTGTTCCTGCGCAACTCGCTCGGATCGTTCTTCAACATCGAGGTCGGTGGAACCCTCGACCCCGGTCCGCTCTCGAACACTCCGGACACGGGGATCGGTGACTGGGGGACGTTCGTCAACGGTGTCGACGCGCGCCTGCACACGTACGAGTTCCCCAAGATCGTCCAGATCGCCGTGGACAACGGGGTGACGTACCTGCGCGAGCTCGACCCGGGAGAAATGGTGCGCCCGTTCCTGGCGGCCGGCCAGCAGTTCATCGGCAGCCTGCTGCTGGTGATCGTCTACATGCTCTTCATCTTCGCGGAGCAAGCCGTCTTCCGCAGCAAGATCCTCGCCGTGGCCGGTGATCGCGGCGAAGACGCGGCCCGGGTGCTCAGCGCGATCACGCGCGGGATCCAGAGCTACCTCGGCGTGAAGACCGTGATCTCCCTGCTCACGGGCGTGCTGTGCTTCATCGCCCTGCAGTTCCTGCAGGTGCCCCTGGCCCCGCTGTTCGGATTGATCGCCTTCCTGCTGAACTACATCCCGGTCTTCGGCAGCATCGTGGCCGGTCTGTTCCCGGCGGCCCTGGCACTGGCCACCACCGAGACGCTGACCACGCCGCTGCTCGTGATCGCCGTCTACGTGGTCGTCAACATCGTCATGGCGTACCTGCTCGAGCCCAAGCTGTTCGGGCGGGAGCTCAACCTGTCGCCGCTGATCATCCTCGTGTCGGTCCTGGTCTGGACCGCGCTCTGGGGCATCCCGGGGACGTTCCTGTCGGTCCCCCTCACCGCGACGCTGCAGATCGTCCTGGCCAACGTGCCCAGCACGCGCCCGGTCGCGCTGATGCTCTCGAGCGGCGCCACCGTGCGGGAGCGAACGCCCTCTCCGCCCCACGCCCTCGACGAAGACGAGCTGGCCTGAACGCGGTGACCGCCGCGAGCCGTTCGCCCGGCCCCTGACCGCGCGGACACCCGAGGCTCAGGAGGCGTCGGTCTCCCGATCGTTCGCACTGCAGCGATCGCACACGCCGCGCAACTGCACCTCGGCGCGCTGCCGACGGACGGCCATGGGCACGTCGGCGCCCTTGTCCGCGGCGACGCGGACACCGACCAGGTCACGCACACTCCCGCACTGGGTGCAGATGAAGCGCGAACGCGGACCGGCAGAAACGCGCGTCGCGGGTTCGAAGCGCCAGATGTGGTCACCCAGGTCGAGGCGCCGGGCCAGCCCGACGCGCGTGAGGTCGAGCAGGTTGCGGTAGATCGTCGTGCGGTCCCAACCGAACGACGAAAGCTCGTCCGCGACCTCCCCGTGGCTCACCGGCGAACTCGCCGTGCGCAACACCTGGAGGATGGCAAGGCGCGACGCCGTGGCGCGCAGTCCCTTCTTCCGCAATTCGCCTTGAAGGTCCTGCCGACTGGCTCGCCGTGCGGACGACCCCATCACATCGCGGAGTATAAGGCGGATCTCGAAGAGTGCGCAACTCAACCGCATGTGCAGACGCAGCTCCATGTCTGTGCTGGGGACCGCAGGCGCCCATTCCGCGCGGGGAACACCCGTCCCTGCCGTTCGCCCGGCCCGCTCCGGCCCAGGGCCGCCCACCAGCGCCCCCGGAGGGCCGCCGCCGTGACTCAGTCGTCGTCGACCTCGGGAGCGAGATCGAGTCCGACGTGGAAGCTGGTGCCCTCCCCGACCACGCTCTCCACGGAGATCTCGCCGCCGTGGGCTTCGACGATCGCCTTGCAGATCGCGAGTCCCAACCCGGTCCCCCCGAGATTGCGAGTGCGCGACTTCTCGAGGTGAAAGAAGCTCTCGAAGATGTGCGGCAGGTCCCCCTCCGGGATCCCGATTCCCGTGTCGGCGACCGTGAGGCACGCACGCGGACCGACACGCTCGCAGCGCAACTCCACCCGGCCGCCCTCGCGAGTGAACACCGCTGCGTTGCCCAACAGATTCGTGATCACCTGCCCCAGCCGGTTGCCGTCCCCGAGGACCTCGAGCGCGTCGTCCGGGAAGCTGGTGCTGAACTCGATCCCCTTCTCCTCCATCCGCTGCTCGAACGCCAGGCCGACCTGGTCGGCCAGTTCGACCAACGACACGACCTCGAAGTGGAACTCGAGGTGCTGTGTATCGAGCTTGCTCAGCTCGAACAGGTCCTGCACGAGGCGCGACAGCTTCTTGGACTCACGGATGCAGATGTCGAGGTTGCGCGCGAAGTCGGGGCTCTCCGGTCCGGCGAGTTTCGCCGTCTCGAGGTAGCCCTGGATCGACGTGAGCGGCGTGCGCAACTCGTGGGACACGTTGGCGATCAGCTGGCGCCGCAAGTCGTCGTTCGTCTTGAGTTCGTCGTAGTTGCTGCGCAACGTGCCGATCATGCGCTCGATGCTCGCGGTGAGCTGACCGATCTCGCCGCCCGCCTTGGCGGGCAGCTTGCGTTCCAGGTCACCGGCGGCCACTTCCTCGAGGACCGCGTTGAGCCGGCGCAGCCGGCGGATGAACAGCCGGTTGATCACATACGCCGTCGCTCCGGCCGTGATCGCCACCGCAGCGATGGTCGAGACCATGCCCTCACCCAGGCCGGCTGCCAGCGCGCGCTCAAGCGGATGGAAGAGCCCGAGCCCGATCACCAACACGCCGAGCACCTGCCCCAGCAGGATGCGACGGGCGGGCCGCCCGTTCGGCACAGGAGATGCCCAACCGCTCACCTGGGCACTCCGGGCGCGCGCATCAGCAGAACTTGTCGGTGAACTTGTAGCCGAAGCCCCACACGGTCAGGACGAACGTCGGGCGGTTCCGCTCCGGCTCGAGCTTGGCGCGCAGCCGCTTGATGTGTGTGTCGATCGTGCGGTCCGTCCCGTCGAAGCTCTCGACGCCGGCGCGCTCACACAACGTGCGGCGCGAGTACGGCCGCCCGGGCGTGAGCGCCATGATGCGCAGGATCTCGAACTCCTTCTGGGTCAGCCCGAGGTCCTTGCCGTCGCGCATGGCGATGCGCTTGTCGAGGTGGATCTCCAACTCGCCGTAAACCAACGGCTCGGTCGGCGAGTCACCGACGAACCGACTCAGCAGGTCCACCCGGCGGCCGAGCGCCTTGACGCGCGCCATGAGCTCGGCGACCTCGAACGGCTTGGTCATGTAGTCGTCGGCACCCATCTCCAGCCCGGCCACCTTGTTGGCGGGCTCGGACTTGGCCGTGAGCATGATCACCGGGATGTAGCGGCCCGAGTTGCGGATGTGCCGGCAGACCTCCATGCCGTCGACGTGCGGAAGCATGAGGTCGAGGATGACCAGGTCGAAGTGACCGTTGTCGAAGCGCTCCAAGGCCTCCCTGCCATCGGCGGCATGGATCGTCTTGTAGCCCTCCTGCTCGAGGTGCATGCGCACGAGGTTGGCGATGTCGGCGTCGTCTTCGACGACCAGGATGTGTTCGATCGCGACCATGGCCCCAGTGTCGCGCGTGGCAGGGGCGAAAGGAAGCGCGCGGCGAACGGGCCCGGCGGAAGCCCGGTTCTCCGCCCGCTGACCGCCGCGAACGGCTCCCCGGCCGGCTTCCTCGGCCGGCCCCTCGGGGCGCCGGAGAGCATGGGCCGGGCGGCCGCCACGCTCCCCGCAGCCGACGGCCTCGGTCCCCGCCCCCACCCACACCCGGGCTCAGCAACCTGCCGGCTTTGCGCCCCGGACCCGGCCGGGTGCCGTCCCGCGCCCCACCCCGGGGGCCCTCCCGGGGCCGAGACCGTACAATGCCCCCACCGATGGGCAGGCACCCAGCGAGATGGGTGGCGGCACCAACGAAGAAGGCCCCCGGCGGAGAGAACGCCGGAGGCCTCGAGTCTTCGCGATGTGTCTGTCGCCGGCTGAAGGCCGTGAGGTGATCCGCCGCGAGCCGGTGGGCGATGAAGATTGGCTCCGCAGGGCAAAACGCCTCGACGTCCCCCGAACAGACGATGGCCTTCAGCCGGCTTCAGAACATCTTCAGACAGTAGTCGAGCCGTACGAAGAGAAACGGTCCTGCGTGTGACGAATCGATGTCTGGCCTCTTGGCCGAACACGCGTTCTGGTCGGGCACGCAACAGTGTCCCGGGAACGCGACGCGCGCAGCTCGCGCATGTCGTGCAACCGGGCACCGAGCCGCGCGCCGACGACCCTCGCCGCCCGCCCCGTGAGCTTCGCCCCCCCCCCGGGTATGCTCTGCGACCTTTGCCCGGGGCCCTCCACGTGCGCGGTCCCCGCACCGCGCCCGCCGCCGGCCCCGGCTGCGGCGCCCCGCCGTCTGACTGAACCCATCCCGCGACACCCCTGACGGCTCGCCCGCGCCGGTGTCTCGCGACTCATCCCCTCCCCGACACGTCCGCGGAACCGCCCGTCATGAAGGAACTCTTCGATCGCCTCGGCCTGACCCACGACACCCAGTCCGGCGTCTACGCCGGCAAGTGGATCGAGAACCCGGGAGGCGCGACGGTGGAGTCGACCAACCCGGCCACCGGCGGCTCGCTGGGCCACGTGACGATGGGCTCGGCGGCCGACTACGAGACCTGCGTCGCCGCGTCACAGGAGGCGTATGAGCGCTGGCGTCACGTGCCGGCACCCAAGCGCGGGGAACTCGTGCGGCTGTGCGGGGAAGCCCTGCGCCAGCACAAGCAGGAGCTGGGCGCGCTGGTCACGATCGAGATGGGCAAGATCCTGCCCGAGGGGCTGGGCGAAGTGCAGGAGATGATCGACATCGCCGACTTCTCCGTCGGCCTGTCCCGCCAGCTCTACGGCCTGACGATGCACTCCGAGCGGCCGGGGCACCGCATGTACGAGCAATGGCACCCGATGGGTCCGATCGGGATCATCTCGGCCTTCAACTTCCCGGTGGCCGTGTGGTCGTGGAACGCCTTCGTGGCCGCCGCCTGCGGCGACACGATGATCTGGAAGCCGTCACCGTTCACGCCGCTGTGCGCGGTCGCCGTGCAGAACATCGTGGCCCCGGTCATGGAAGCCGAGGGCTTCGGCGGCGTCTTCAACCTGTGCGTCGGCGACGCCGAGCCGGTGGGCGAGACGATGATCGCCGACCGGCGCCTGCCGCTCATCTCGGCCACCGGCTCGGTGCGCATGGGACGGCGCGTGGGCGAGGTCGTGGGCGGCCGCCTGGGCCGCAGCCTGCTCGAACTGGGCGGCAACAACGCCATCACCGTGCTCGACGACGCCGACCTGGACCTGACCCTCAACGGCGTCCTGTTCGGTGCGGTGGGCACGGCGGGCCAGCGCTGCACCTCGACCCGGCGGGTGTTCCTGCACCGCGCCATCGCCGACGAGTTCACCGAGCGACTGGTCAACGCCTACGGTCAGGTGCGCATCGGTGACCCCATGCACGCGGACACGCTCATGGGACCGTTGATCCACGAGCAGGCCGTCGAGACCTTCATGCAGGCCGTGGCGACGGTGCCGACCCAGGGCGGCGAGATCCTGTGCGGCGGTGACCGCGCGACGGTCTCCGGCTGCGAAGGCGGCTCCTACGTGCAGCCCACCATCGCCCGCGTACCCAAGCAGCTCCCGCTGATGCAGGAGGAGACCTTCGCGCCCCTGCTCTATCTGGTGACGGTCGACGACCTCGACGAGGCCATCGCCCTGCAGAACGACGTGCCGCAGGGACTCTCCAGCGCGGTGTTCACCAACCACCTGCGTTCGGCGGAGCGCTTCTTGAGCTGTGCCGGGAGCGACTGTGGCATCGCCAACGTCAACATCGGCACCAGCGGTGCGGAGATCGGCGGCGCGTTCGGCGGCGAGAAGGACACCGGTGGTGGACGGGAAGCCGGTTCGGACAGCTGGAAGGCCTACATGCGTCGCCAGACCTGCACGATCAACTACACCGCCGAGCTGCCCCTGGCCCAGGGGATCGAGTTCGGAACGAGCTGAGCCGGCGCTGGTTGGTGTGTCGAAGCGCCCCGCGGCCCGTCCGGCGGAGGCGCGCGTCCCCCGTGCTACGATCCGCCCCCGCCATGCGCCGCCCCGCCCCGAGTCCGTTCGTCGCCGCGCCCCTGCGCCAACAAGCCGCCCGCCGCGCGTCCGCGCCACGCAGGGTCGCCCGCTGCGGATCCGCCTGCAGCCGAGCCGCTCGCCTCGCTGTCCTGGTGACGCTCGTGGCCGTGGCCTGTGGCGAGGAAGCCGACCCCGGGCGGAACGAGGGCGGCGTGATCCGCCCCACACCGGGCGCGCACGTGATCCTGATCTCACTCGACACGCTGCGTGCCGACCACCTCAGCTGCTACGGCTACGCCCGGGACACGTCCCCGAACCTCGACGCCTTCGCCCGCGACGCGCTGCTGTTCGAGAACGTCTACACGTCGGCCAACAACACCGGCCCGGCCCACATGACGATGATGACCGGGCTGCGCCCGCCGGTGCACGGCATCGATCACACCCTGCCCGCGCGTCGGCCGTCGAGTGCCGTCAAGCTGCTGGCCGAGCAGCTCTCCGACTCGGGCTACGGCACACGCGCCCTGGCCGACGGTGGTTTCGTCACCGAGCCCTTCGGCTTCGAGCGCGGGTTCGATGTCTTCGAGTCGGAACTCAAGCCGCTGGTGCACAAGCTCCCCACGCTGGCGGCGTGGATCGCCGCGCCGACCGACCAACCGACCTTCCTCTTCCTGCACACCTACGAGGCCCACGCGCCCTACGCGCCGCGCGCCGAACACGACCTGTTCAGCAACCCGGCGTACGAGGGCTGGTTCAGCGGCAAGCTGCCGCGCTTCCGCGAGCTCTTCGCGCGCGACGAGCCGTTCGACATGGGCGCCCTCGAAGGCGGCTTCTGGCCCGAGCGGCGTGCGAGCGTCCTGACCGAGACGGACCGCCAGCACTGCATCGACCTGTATGACGGCGACATCCACCAGCTCGATGCGCACCTGGGTGAGATCTTCGGCTGGCTCGAGGACGCCGGCCGCTACGACGACGCGTGGATCGTGATCACCTCCGACCACGGGGAGGCCTTCCGCGAGCACGGGACGTTCGAGCATCGCCAGCTCTACAACAGCGAGCTGCACGTCCCGTTGATCATCCGGCCACCGGGAGGCGTGCCGGGCGGCGTGCGCGTGCCGGCTCTCGGCCGCGTGCTCGACATCGCACCCACGATCCTGTGGGCCCTCGACCTCCCGCCGCTCCCGGCGGCGCAGGGCCGAAGCCTGCTGCCCCTCGATGCCGCGGTCGAGCGACGGGTCCACGCCATCGCCGGCGAGTCGGAAGACCTGCGCGCCGTGATCTGGAACGACCGCAAGCTGATCCGCCGCAGCCCCCAGCGGCTGGAGTACTACGACCTGGCGCGCGACCCTGCCGAGAGCAGCGATGTCGCCGGCAGCGACGCACCGCCCCCCTGGACCACGGCATTGCGCAAGGCCCTGGCCGACCTGGAAGCGGAGAACGAGTCGTTCCGCACCGTCTTCGGTGAGCCGGGTGAAGCGGCCGAACTCAGCCGCGAGCAGCTCGAACAGCTGATCCGGCTGGGCTACATCGACGGCGGCGCCCTGCGCCCCGCCGGTGACGACGACGGCGATGGTTGAGCCGGGCGGCGACGCCGGGCTCGAACGCCTGCTGGCGGACGTCGCGGCGGGACGCCTGAGCGCGGCGGAGGCGTTGACCATCCTGCGCTCGGCGCCCCACGGCACCGGGCGACACGACGGCGCGTCAGCGCCCGCCGGTGCCACGCGGAGCGCGACGGCCCCGGCCGCCACGGAGGACCTGGGCTTCGCCCGCATCGACCACGACCGACTGGTGCGCCTGGGCATGCCGGAAGTCGTCTACGGCGCGGGCAAGACGGCGCCCCAGATCGCCGGCATCGTGGCCAGCCTCAAGACCCGCGGCCACACCGTGCTGGTGACGCGCCTGGCCGAGGACGTCTGGAGCGCCTGCCGCGACCAGCTCGACGACGGCGACCGGGCGGGCCACTACGACGCGTTGGCCCGTACCTGGACCTGGCTCCCGTCGGACGCGCCCCGGCCCGCCGACGGCGACGCCGCCGTGCTGATCGTCTCCGCCGGGACGTCGGACCTGCCCGTGGCGGAGGAGGCCGCGCGGACCGCCGAGGCCTTCGGGCAACGCGTCGAGCGCCTCGTCGACGTGGGCGTGGCAGGCATCCACCGCCTGCTCGAACAACACGACACGCTGCAACGGGCCGCCGTGGTGATCGTGGCCGCCGGCATGGAAGGCGCCCTGCCCAGCGTGGTCGCCGGACTCGTCGGCGTGCCCGTCGTGGCCGTGCCCACCAGCGTCGGCTACGGCGCGAGCTTCGAGGGGCTGGCCGCGCTGCTGGCGATGCTGAACAGCTGCGCCGCCGGCGTGACCGTGGTCAACATCGACAACGGCTTCGGCGCCGCGTGTGCCGCCGTCCGGCTCGCGCGCAGCGTCGAGCGCCACCGCGACGGAGCAGGCGCGTGACGACCCACCTGCACTTCGACCTCGTGGGCGGCATCGCCGGCGACATGACCGTGGCTGCGCTGCTCGACGCGGGCGCCGATGCGGACGAGCTGTGCGCACGCCTGGAGCGCTCCGGGCTGCCCCACACCGGCGTGCGCATCGAACGGGATCAGCGCGCGGGACTCGTCGGCAACCATTTCCACGTCGACCCGGAAGTGGACCCGCCGCACCGCCACTGGAGCGAGATCCGCACCCTGCTCGAGGGCTCGTCCCTGACGCCCGGCGCCCGCGACCTCGCGCTGCGCATCTTCGCCGCCCTCGCCCGGGCCGAAGCCGGCGTGCACGGCTGCACCCCGGACGACGTGCACTTCCACGAGGTCGGCGCCATGGACTCCATCGTCGACATCACGGCCACCGCCATCGCGATCGACATGCTCGGCGCGACGAGTTTCAGCTGCAGCGCCGTGCCCGTGTGCCAGGGGACGGTCGAGACGGCCCACGGCACGCTGCCCCTGCCGACACCCGCCACCGCCCTGTTGCTCACGGGGTTCCAGCTGCTGCCGATCGAGGGCGACCTGGAGACGGTCACGCCGACCGGCGCCGCGATCCTGGCGACGCTCGTCCCGGACGGGCGCGGACACCAACCGCGCATGCGCCTGCTCGCCGTCGGCACCGGCCTGGGGAGCGCGCAGCTCGCACGGCGCGCCAACGCGTTGCGCATCCTGCGCGGCGAGGTCGTGCCGCACGACGGGCGCGCGGACCGTGACCGGCCCGACGTCCAGGCCGTGGAGATCTCCGCCGCCATCGACGACATGGACCCACGGCTCTACGCCTCGGTCGTCGAACACCTCTTCGCCGCAGGCGCGCTGGACGTCACGCTGGCACCGCTGCAGATGAAGAAGCAGCGCCCGGGCACGCTGCTCGGCGTCCTGTGCCCACCCGAGCTCGAGGGCGTCCTGAGCGGGATCGTGTTGCGCGAGACGACCACCCTCGGCGTCCGCAGCCACGACGTGCGCCGAACGGTGCTCGAGCGCCGGACCGAAACGGTGCAAACGCCTTTCGGGGCGATCCGGGTCAAACTCGGGCTGCTCGGGAACGAGGTGGTGAACGTGTCGCCGGAGTATGATGATTGCGAGGGCATCGCCCGGGAGCGTGAGGTGGCGCTCAAGGACGTGCTGGCCGCGGCCTGCGCTGCGGCGTCGGAGCTTGGATTCGGTGCTGGGCGCCCGCCCGGAGGCCTGCACGAGGAGGAGCGTTGAGCGCGGACCGCCCGGACACCGCGGCCATCGATGCCCACATCGCGTGGCTCCGGCGCGACGTGGCCGCCCGCGGCTCGGCCGTGATCGCGTTCTCCGCCGGCGTCGACTCCAGCGTGGTGCTGCGCATCGCCGTCGACGCGCTCGGTGATCGAGCCCTGGCCGTGACCGGCATGGCTCCCAGTGTCGCTGCCGCCGAAGCGAACGACGCCGAGCGCATCGCCCGCGAGATCGGTGCCCGCTGGGCGCCACTGCCCACGCGCGAGATGGAGCGCCCCGAGTACGTGGCCAACAACCCGGACCGCTGCTTCCACTGCAAGTCCGAGCTGTACGCCGTGTGCCGACGCGTCGCCGACGAGCAGGGCATCGGACACATCCTCAACGGTACGAATGCGGACGACGTGGGTGACTGGCGTCCGGGCCTGCGCGCCGCCGACGATGCGCGTGTGCACTCGCCGCTGCTGGCGCGCTCGCTGGGCAAGCGCGACGTGCGGGCGATCGCACGACGCCTGGGCCTCTCCAACTGGGACAAGCCGGCCCTGGCCTGCCTCGCCTCACGCCTGCCCTACGGCACCGCGGTCACCGCCGAGCGGCTCGCCGCCGTGGAGCGCATCGAGCACTGGTTGCGTGAACGCGGCTTCCGCGACGTGCGCGCACGACACTTCGGACGCGAGGTCCGGCTCGAGGTCGAAGCCCACCGCGTGACGGACCTCGAACGCATCGCGCGGGAGCCGGAACTGACGGCGGCCGTCCGCGCCGCCGGCTTCGACGACTTCGCCGTGACACCGGACGGCTACCGCAGCGGTCGACTCAACGACGCCCTCCAGCCCGCACCGGGGGCGGACGCTTGAGCCCCGCTCGCATCCGCCGCGGCGCGTGCTGCCTGGCCCTCCTGCTGCTGGGCAGCCTGGGCGCAACGGCCAGCGCGCAGTACCGCAAGGGCGACCCACGCTACGTGAAGGACCCGCGAGAGGTCTCCGACCCCCGGACCGTGCGCGACCCGCGCACCGTGGATCGCGACCCACGCGCGCTGCCGTCGGACCAGGAGCTGTTCGATCACCACCTGGCCACCGACAACGTGGGTGAACTGCGGGTCGCCATGCGCGAGAACCCGTGGATCGTCATGAAATGGATCGACGGCTTCTGCCAACGATGGCTGGCGATCGTCGATGCGGACGGCACGCCGGGTGAGCAGAGACAAGCCGAAGTGGCGCTGCTCCAGGAGCAGGGGCGCCTCGTCGCGCGCCTGGCGGACGGCGCATTTGGCGACACCCGTTTCAGCCTCTACGTCGACGGTGTCTTCCGATGGACCCCCGAGCAACGCACTCTCTACCTCGAACGCGAGCGCCTCACGCAGCAGGGGCTCGACGTCTCCAACGGCGCCATCACGGCCGACGACGCGCGCCGCGCGCTGACGCCCCTGACCCAAGCCCTGGAGTACGCGCGGCGGCTCGGCGACACGCCGGGCATGTCCTCGACCCTGGCGGCCATGGGGCGCGTGCAGTGGGAGGGCGGCTACTACCGCGAAGCCCGGGCGACGATGGGCGAAGCCGTGCGCATCGGACGCCAGGTGCGCGACTACGATGCGATCTGGGCCGCGCTCTCCATGCTCTACGAGGGCGGTATGGAGCACGAGGAGTACGGGCAGGCGCAACGCGCACTGCGCGACCAGTACCTGATCGCGCGGGACTCGGGGGCTCCGGGAGCGGCCGAGCAGATCCTCGTCCAGCTGGTCGAACTCGAGCTGTACCTCGACGATCGCGACCGCCTCGCCCCGCCCAGCGTGCGCACGCCGGGACGTCCGGGCCGCGAGGATCCCGGGCAGCTCGGGTCGGCGCCCCGGTGACGGCACGCGCTCCGTCGCTCGCCGCCCGCGAACGACAGGCGCAACACCGCTGGAGCGCTCCGGTTCACCCGGGCCGCAGCGTTGGAGACGCACCATGATGACCTGGGCCGCTTGCCTGCTCGCGCTCACGACGACGATCGGCTCCGCGACGGACGAGGAGCCGCCGGCCTTCCTGCCCGCCGGCGCACACGCCCGTGTCCACGTGCCCCGTGGAACGGCACTGTGGGACAGCCCCTTCGGCGTGCTCGTGAACAGCGCACTCGCCGCCGTGCCGGACCTGCAGTCCCTGCGCACCCACATTGAACAAGGCGCGGGCCGCAGCCTGGGCGCCCTGGCCCGCGACCTGATGGGAGGCGAACTGGAGCTCGGTTTCTACCGCACGACCAACCGGCCCAAGAAGGTGCAGCTCGTGGTCGCGTCCCGGGCCGACGAGGCGCGCACCCTGCGCGAGTCGTTCGACGCCGTGCTCGGGTTCCTGATCGCCGCCGACGTCAAGCTGCGCAAGGGCAGCTACCGCGACGTGAAGTACCGACGCATCGAACGCAAGGCTCTGGCCCGACTGGGTGACGTCGCTTTCTTCAGCAGCCACGACTCGCTGCTCGCCGACGCCATCGACCGGCACCTCGACCAGCCGCCATCGGACGAGCGGAGCCCCGCCCCACCCACGGACACCCTGCTCGAGTTCGACGTCGCGATCGACGCCGCAGAGGACGGCGAGAGCCAGCTGCTGGCGCGCGCCAGCCGCAAGCTCGGCAGGCGTCTCAAGGCGCCCGTAGCCGCGATCCTGCTGGGCGAGATGGGTCGGGCGGCCGACGCCGGCGATCGGGTGCAGGGCACGGTCACCGCCGACGGCGAGCGGCTCCTGGTCCGGGCCGAGTTGCCCTACGACCCCGCGCTCGTGCCGCTGCAGGTGCCGGCGCCGTTCGAGACGGCCGCATCGATCCCGGTCAGCGCCGAGACGCTCGCCGTGCTCTACCTGGAGCGCGACCTGGCCGACTGGTGGCGGCACCGGGAGGTCACCATGCCCGAGGACGTCCAGACCAAGCTGGCGCGTTTCGACACGGACGTGGGCATGTTGTTCGGCGGACGATCCCTCGCGGAGGACGTGTTCGGACACCTCGGTCCCCGCCTCGCGATCGTCTTCGACCGACAGACGTTCGAAGCCGCCACGGTGGTGCCCGCGGTGAGACTGCCGGGCGCCTGCCTGGTCGCACGGGTGGACGACCCCGCGCGTTTCGGGCCCACGCTGCAGGTCGCCTTCCAGTCCCTGCTCGGCCTGGTCAACGTGGACCGGGCCCAGGCTGGCCTGGCCCCGTTCCTGACCAACACGGAGCGACGTGGCGACGCTCTGTTCTGCACCGCGTCCATCCTGATCGGGCCGGAAGACGCCCCGCGCCACCCCGCCGCGGAGCACAACCTGTCGCCGGCGCTGGCGCTGGTGGACGACTGGCTGCTGCTGGGCACGAGCACCGAACAGGTGGAACGACTGGCACGCTCGATCGCGAACCTGCGCTTCCGCGAGGAGCGCGGAAGCCTCGCCCTGCACCTGGACGTCAGCGGGCTGGTGCAGCTGGGCCGTGACAACCGCACCGCGCTCGTGGCGCAGAACATCATCGAGGAAGGTCACTCGCCGGAGGAGGCCGAGCGCGAGATCGACACGCTGCTGTCCCTGCTGGCGAGCCTCGACGTCCTCGACCTGCGACTGTTCCCCGGAGACGGCGATCGGCTCGCCGCGACGCTCGAGGTCCTGCCCGCGGGCGACGCCCCGTGACGGCGCCGACACGCCACCGTCCCGCCCAGGCGCTGGAGCCCTACCGGCCGGGGATCGACGGGCCTTTCGGCCCGGCCGAAGCCGGGCACCTGCTGCGCCGCGCCGCCTTCGGAGGCACCCTGGCCGAGCGCCGACGCATCGAGACCGAGGGGCCCTCGGCCGCCGTGCGACGGCTGACCACGGCTCCGCCGCGCTCGGAGGAGTACGAGCGTACGCTGGAGCTGATCAGCGTGCTCGACTCGGTGGACGAACTCGACACGGCCCAGTCCCTGTGGCTGACGCGCATGCTGCGCACGCCCTACCCGTTCGGCGAGAACCTCGCCCTGTTCTGGCACGGTCACTTCGCCACTTCGATCGACAAGGTGGCGCGCCTCCCGCTGATGAGCGCCCAGGTGGAGACCCTGCGGCGACTCGGGGACGGCCGGTTGGAGCCGCTGGTGATGGCGGTCAGCCGCGACCCGGCCATGATCGTCTGGCTCGACGGCAACGCCAACCGCCGTCACCAGGCGAACGAGAACTACGCTCGCGAGCTGTTCGAGCTGTTCACACTCGGCATCGGTCACTACGGCGAGGACGACGTGCGCGACGCGGCGCGCGCCTTCACCGGCTGGCACGAGCGCCGCGGTGCGTTCCACTTCAATCCGCACGAACACGACGACGGGTCCAAGGCCGTGCTCGGCCGCCAGGGAGCGCTCGACGGCGACGACGTCGTGCAGGCCTGCCTGGCTCAGCCGGCCTGCGCGCGCTTCGTGGCCGGGAAGCTGTATCGCTTCTTCGTTCGACCGGCCCCCGAAGCGGAGCTGCTCGACGAGCTCGCCGAGCGGTACCGCGCCAGCGACTACGACACCGGGGCCCTGATACGCACGCTGCTCTCGAGCCGGGACTTCTTCGCGGCCGAGAGTCGGCGCGCGCTGGTCAAGTCGCCGACCCAGTTGGCCGTCGGCGCGGCGCGCAGTCTCGGGCTGCAGCTCGACGCGAAGAAGCTCGCTGCGCGGCTGCAGTCCCTGGGCCAGTCGCTCTACGCCCCGCCGAGCGTCAAGGGCTGGGACGGCGGGCGCGCGTGGCTCAACGCGGCGACGCTCGTGGGCCGGATCAACCTCGCCGCGGACCTGGCCGTGGGGCAGGGCAGACTGGTCGCGGGTCGCACGCCCGAGACCCCGCCCTCGCTCGACGAGGCGCTCGACCTGCTGCTGGAGGACGATGTGCCCGACGACGTGCGCAACCAGCTCGAGCAACACGCCCTTCGTCGAGGAGATGACGAGGGCCTGCTCCAGGCCGTGTTGGCCCTACCGGAGTACCAGCTCGCATGAAGCCCGGCGACCACGGTTCCGTTCCAGGCTCGGCTGCCGGCCCACGGCCCACGCGCCGCTCGGTGCTCAAGGGCCTGGCGGCGCTGCCCCTGCTCGCCTCTCCCTGGCCGACCCTGTGCGCGCCGGCCGCGGCCGCCAGCGGCGGGCCTCGTCCAGTGACCGACGCCAGCGACCGTGTGCTGGTCATCGTCCAGCTCACCGGCGGCAACGACGGGCTCAACACCGTCGTGCCGTACGCCGACGACGACTACCACCGGGCCCGCCCCGTGCTCGCCATCGCGCCCAAGTCGGTGCTCGAACTCAGCGACGAACTCGGCCTGCACCCGGCCCTGAGCGGCTTGCACGAACTGTGGGGTGAGGGCGCCCTCACGGTGGTCAACAACGTCGGCTACCCCGACCCCGACCGTTCGCACTTCCGCTCGATGGAGATCTGGCACACGGCAAGCCTGGCCGCGACGCCACCACGCGCCGGCTGGCTCGGTCGCCTGGCGGGCCGAGCAGGCGCAGACGCGGCGCTGCCCTTCGCGCGACTGGGAGGCCGCGATCTCCCGCTCGCACTGGCCGGCGCACCCAGCCAGGTCCCGGCCATCGGTGACCTCGACGATCTCGAACCGCGCTACGCCGATCGCTCGGGAGCCGAGCGACTCGTCAAGTCCGTGTGTACTGCGGCCGCCGAGCGCGGCGATGACGCGGGCTTCATCGCCTCAGCCTACGCGGCGGCATTCGAAACCGCCCAGCGGTTGGGCAGCCTGTCGGCGTCGATGGCGTCCGTACCGTTCCCGGGCACTTCCTTTGCCCGCGACCTGCAGTTGGCGGCCCGGCTCATCGGCGCGGGGGCCGGCACCCGCGTGCTCTACCTCACCGAAGGCGGCTTCGACACGCACGCCGGGCAGTTGTCGACGCACCCCGCGCTCCTGCGCGCCTTGTCGGACGGGCTGACGGCCTTCCAGCGGCAGCTCGAGAAGCAGGGCGACGCCGAGCGGGTGACGACGCTCGTCTTCTCGGAATTCGGGCGGCGCATCCACGAGAACGCTTCGGGCGGCACCGATCACGGCCAGGCCGCGCCGGTGCTGCTCGTGGGTCGGCCGCCCGGCGGCGGCGTCCTCGGGCCGCCCCCGGACCTTTCCGGCGGCAAGGGCGCCGACGTCCCGCTGACCACGGACTTCCGCGCGGTGTACGCGAGCGCCCTGGAGTGGCTCGGGTTCCCGGCCGCCCCGGTGATCGAGGGACGCTTCGAGCCACTCGAGCTCTTCACCTGAGCGGGCCCCACCTGAGCGGTCGAACGGCCCCCGGCCCGACGCGGCCCTGAACGGCCAAGACCAGCTCAGGCGAATAGACTAGAATCCGCCCCATTCAACGGGGCACGAGACGCGAACTCGGGAGCGCACATGGCCAAGCGCATCGACTGGTACTACCACCGCAAGGGGTGAACGAGTTGTAGCCGCGCCGACGCCTTCATGGAGTCGCACGGCATGACCGCCCGGGAGGTGGTCGACGCTCGTAAGGACAAGCTCGGCAAGCGGGAGATCGCCGCGATCCTGCGGGGCACGAACAAGATCCACGCCATGAAGGGCAAGCGCGTGGTCGAGTTCGACCTCAAGCGCGACCCGCCCGTGGAGAAGGACCTGTACGAGAACCTGATCGGTCCGACGGGCAGCCTGCGCGCGCCGGCCGTGCGCTCCGGCAAGACGCTCGTCGTGGGCTTCAACGAGGAGCACTGGCAGGACGTCCTGGGCTAGTCAGTCCTTCGACTCGCCCGCGTGCACCGCGTCGTGCTCGCTGCGGTTGCTGGGACGAGTATCGCGCCCGGGCTGCTTGCTGATCAGGATGCGTCCGATCGACTTCACGTTGGCGCAGTTGTCGTGGAAGAACGGGATCAGGAAGCGCGCGGGGCCCCCGTCCTCCGGCTCGAGCGGCTTGCCGCCCTTCTCGTAGACGATCACCGCCGTACGCATGATCTCCTGCATGGGCAGGCTCACCGCGTACTGACCGTCCGCCGACTCGACCGTCATGTAGCGCGTGCCGTGGTCGGGCCCCGCCAGGTCGATCAGCTTGCGCAGCCGTATCCCGGTCCCCACCTGACGCTCGTCCACCTTCGCGAGGTCGGGGATCTGATAGTCGGTGTGGAGCTGCGACAGCTCGTAGTGGGTGAACGCGCGGGGACGCCAGCAGGCGCCCTCGACGGTGAACAGACCATGGGGGTCACGCAGGTCGGCCATGGATTGCCTCGGGGCAGGGCTCTCGGTTGCAGCGCTCGTCGACGTGGTCGGCGAACCGGGGATTGTTCCATCTCGGGGCGCGCCCTGCACCTCGCACCTGCCGAGGACGGCCGGAGGCGCCCCGGCTGCGGGCCCGCGGGGCGGCCCGGCGGGCGGCCAGACCGGGGGGGGGGCCAGTTGCGGGAACCAGCGGTCCCGGAAACTCCCCCGAGCCGGACGAGCACTCCAGCCGCCCCCCCGGTCGGTCGATGAACCGGCTGGATAGAGGAGTGATTTCCTGCTATTCTGATCCCCTCGGGTCGCGCCCCCAGTCGGACGCCCTCCCGAACGGCTCCGCAAGGCCTCCCCAGCCCTCCTTCGGCTCCCTGCAGCTCCATGATCCGCTTCTCCAAGATGGCCGACTACGGCGTCCTGTTGCTGGGCCATTTCGCCCGCAGCGAGAACAGCCTGACCAACACAGCAGCGCTGGCCGACACCTACCACATGCCGCGCTCCGTGGTCGCCAACCTGCTCAAGGAGTTCTGCAAGGCGGGCATGGTCGAATCGCGGCGCGGCCTGCACGGCGGCTACCGCCTGGCCATGGAGCCCGAGCAGATCTCGCTGCTCGAGATCCTGAACGTGATCGACGGCCCGGTGCAGCTGATCGACTGCGCGGCGGACGAACTGGGCATCGTCGGCGCGAGCTGTGAGTACGAGGACGTGTGCCCATCGCGCAGTCCGATGGTGACGGTCCACAAGCGCATCGTGGCGTTCCTCGAGAGCCTGTCGCTCCAGGAACTGATGAACGACTCGTCCCTTTCCCCCGTGTCCCCAAGCTGAAGTCCATGAGCCACCACATCTATCTCGACAACAACGCGACGACACCCCTCGATCCGCGTGTGCTCGAGGCGATGATGCCCTACCTGCAGGACCGTTTCGGAAACGCCGCCAGCCGCAGCCACTCATACGGCTGGGACGCCGAGAAGGCGGTCGAGGAAGCGCGGCAGCACATCGCCGAGTTGCTCAACTGCAGCCCGAAGGAGATCGTCTTCACCAGCGGCGCGACGGAGGGCGACAACATCGCCGTCAAGGGCGCCGTGGAGATGCTGGCCAAGAAGGGTCGGCACGTGATCACGGCCGTGACCGAGCACAAGGCGATCCTCGACACGTGCAAGTACCTCGAGGCGACCGGCCGGGCCGATGTCACCTACCTGGACGTCGACAAGACGGGTCGCGTCAGCGTCGAACAGGTGGCCGCGGCGATCCGCGAAGACACGATCCTGATCACGCTCATGGCGGCCAACAACGAGGTCGGGACACTGCACCCGATCCGCGAGATCGGCGCCCTGGCGCACGAGCGCGGCATCTGGTTCCACTCCGACGCGACCCAGGCCATCGGCAAGACCCCCTTCGACGTCCAGGAGCTCAACGTCGACATCGCCTGCCTCTCGGGTCACAAGCTCTACGGGCCCAAGGGCGTCGGCGCTCTCTACGTGCGGCGCCGCGCGCCGCGGGTGCGGCTCACTCCCGTGATCCACGGCGGCGGTCACGAACGCGGCATGCGTTCGGGCACCCTCAACGTCCCCGGCATCGTCGGGCTGGGAGAGGCCTGTCGTCTCGCGCACCTGGAACAGCAGAAGGACGCCGCACACTGTCGCGAATTGCGCGACCGCTTCGAGCAGCGCATCCTCGCCGCACTCGACCACGTCGAGCTCAACGGCCACCCCACGGAGCGCTTGCCGAACACATCCAACCTCTCGTTCGCCTACGTGGAGGGAGAGTCGCTGATCATGGGCATCCCGGCGGTCGCCGTGTCCTCCGGGTCGGCCTGCACCTCGGCCAGCCTCGAGCCCTCGTACGTGTTGCGTGCCCTGGGTGTCGGCGACGACCTGGCCCATTCCTCGATCCGCTTCAGCACGGGCCGTTTCACCACCGAGGCCGAAGTCGACGAAGCCGCCGACGCGGTGATCCAGACGGTGAGTCGACTGCGCGAGATGTCGCCCCTGTACGAGCTCGCCCAGGAAGGCGTCGACCTCTCCACGATCCAATGGGATGCACCCGAGCCCCACTGAGAGCTCGCTTCCCCTCTTCCCCCAACCCGAATCGACTGACAGGAGCAACATCCCATGGCATACAGCGACAAGGTCATCGACCACTACGAGAACCCGCGCAACGTCGGCTCGCTGAGCAAGTCCGACCGCACGGTGGGCACCGGCATCGTCGGGGCGCCCGAGTGCGGCGACGTGATGAAGCTGCAGATCAAGGTCGGCGACGACGGCGTCATCGAGGATGCCAAGTTCAAGACCTTCGGCTGCGGGTCGGCGATCGCCTCGTCGAGCCTGGCCACCGAGTGGGTCAAGGGCAAGACGGTCGACGAAGCACTCGAGATCAAGAACACCGACATCGTCGAGGAACTCTCGCTGCCCCCGGTCAAGATCCACTGTTCGGTGCTGGCCGAGGACGCGATTCGCGCGGCGCTCAACGACTACCGCGGCAAGAACGCGGACGCGGCGCCTGTCGAGCAGGCGGCCGAGAAGCCCGGCGAGTGACTGGTCCGTTCCAAGAGGACACCGCGACAATGGACACAGCCACCGACAGCGAAGCGACGATCGTCGTGACGGAGCGAGCCGCGCAGGAGTTCCGCCACATCCTGGGCGAGAAAGGGCTGCCCGAGCAGACGGCCATGCGCCTGTCGGTGAAGGGTGGCGGCTGCTCCGGCTTCGAGTACCAGATCGACCTCGACCGTAACGAAGCCGACGAGTTCGACGTCGCTCTCGAATGGCACGGCCTCCGCGTCCTGATCGACATGAAGAGCGAGTTCTACATGTCGGGCACCACGATCGACTTCAATGACAGCCTGATGGAGCGGGGCTTCACCTTCCGCAATCCCCAGGCCAGCGGCACGTGCGGCTGCGGCTCGTCGTTCTCGATCTGAGCGTCGACGGGGAGGAGCTCATGCTTCCGTCGTTCCCGCTCCCGCCCTGCGCGGGCTGCGGCGCCGCCCCGGGCAGCTCGTTGGCCTGCCTCGAGTGCGGCACCGTGCTCGACGAGGTCGCCGGAGCCCACCACTTCGCGCGCTTCGGCCTGGCCCCGTCCACCAGCGTCGACGGAGACGACCTCGAACTCCGCTACCTGCGCCTGTCACGCGCGCTGCACCCGGACTTCCAGGCCTCGGCCACAGCGGAGGTCCAGGCGTTGGCGCTGCGCAACAGCGCGCTGTTGAACGAAGCACGCCAGGTGCTGGACGACGAGCAGCCCCGGGCGGAGTACCTGCTCGGCCTGCACGACATCGATGCCCTGGAACGCAACAAGGCCCTCGACCCGGGCTTCCTGATGGAATCACTCGAACTCAGCGAAGAGGTGGAGCAAGCCCGCGCGGACGGTGACGGCGAGACCCTCGAGACGATCGCCGAGAACTGTCGCAGCGAAATCGCTCGACGCCTGGACGCAGCCACCATCGGACTCGCGTCCGACGCACCCGACATCGACGCCCTCGCAGTCCTGCTCAACGAGACCCGCGTCTACAAGCGCATCCTCAGAGACACGGAGAGTCCGCACACATGAGCGCGGAAGACAAAGACAAGACCGACGTCGTGATCGGCATCGACCTCGGAACGACGAACTCCCTGGCCGCGATCATGGGCAAGGACGGCCCCCGCGTGCTCAGGGACGAGCACGGCCAGCCGCTCATCCCGTCCGTCGTCTCGTTCCTGGACGACGGCGAGTACGTGGTGGGCGAGCCGGCCAAGGCGCTGGCCATCGCGAATCCCACCCGCACGGTGCACTCGGTCAAGCGTCTCATGGGCCGCGGCATGGCCGACCTCGGTGACGAGCCCGAGCGTCTCCCCTACCAGGTGGTCCCGGGCACGCAGTCGTCCAAGCTCGTGCACATCGACATCGACGGCAGGTCCTACACGCCTCAGGAGATCTCCGCGCTGATCCTCGCCCGCGTGCGTGAGGTGGCCGAAGCCGCGCTGGGTCACCCGGTCACCCGGGCCGTGATCACCGTGCCGGCCTACTTCGACGACGCCCAACGCCAGGCGACGCGCGATGCGGCCAAGATCGCCGGTCTGGTCGCGCTGCGCATCGTGAACGAACCCACCGCGGCCGCCCTGGCCTACGGTCTCGACACGAGCCGCGAGGGCCTCGTCGTGGTCTACGACCTCGGAGGCGGGACGTTCGACGTCTCGGTGCTCAAGATCACCCAGGGCGTCTACAAGGTCGTCGCCACGGCGGGCGACACCCACCTGGGCGGTGACGACTTCGATCAGGCGATCATGGGACAGATCCTCGAGCGCGTGGCCGAGCGCACGGGGCGCCCCGACCTGCGCGTGCCGCCCGAGGCGCTGCAGCAGATCCGGCGCTCTGCCGAGGCGATCAAGATCGAACTGAGCGACAACCAGGCCGCCGCGCTCGAGATCGAGTTGGGCCTGGGCGATCCCGTGCGCTACGAGCTCACCCGCGACGCATTCGAAGAACTGATCCGCGACCGGGTCGAGCGCACGCTGACCTGTTGCCGGGCGGCCCTCGCCGACGCCGACGCCACCCCGGAGCAGATCGACGAGGTCGTCTTCGTCGGGGGCTCGTCGCGCATCCCGCTGGTGCGCCGCCTCGTCACCGAGGCCCTCGGCCGGGAACCGCACACCGAGCTCGACCCCGACCGCGTGGTGGCCCTCGGCGCGGCGATCCAGGCCGACGTGCTCGGCGGCGGCAACCGCAACCTGCTGCTGCTCGACGTGATCCCGCTGTCGCTCGGGCTCGAGACCATGGGCGGCGCCTTCGCCAAGCTCGTCACGCGCAACTCCACCGTGCCCTGCCAGGCGACCGAGATGTTCTCGACCCAGGTCGACAACCAGACCGGCATCGACATCAACGTCTTCCAGGGCGAGCGCGAGCTGGTGCAGGACTGTCGCCACCTGGGGAGCTTCAAGCTCACCGGCGTGCCGCCCATGCCCGCCGGGCTGCCGCGCGTCGAGGTGACGTTCCTGGTGGACGCCGACGGCGTGCTCACCGTCAACGCAGCCGAGCAGCGCAGCGGCGCCGCCGCGTCGATCGAGGTCGTCCCCAGCCACGGCCTGACCCGGGACGAGGTGAAGCAGATCATCAAGTCGTCCATCGTCAACGCCCGCGACGACTTCGCGGCGCGAGAGCTGGTCGAGCTGCGCAA
>JAJDEQ010000145.1 GCA_029259695.1 Planctomycetota bacterium | reverse complement strand
GCAGGCTTCTTGAGGAAGCTCTGCTTGGTGAGGGCATAGGCCTCGCACATCGCCAGGGTGGCGATGATGTGGTCGTACGTGTACTGCCCGTTCTCGGGGATGCCGAAGTTGCCGTCGGATGACTGCACGTCGCGCAGGTACTTCAGGCCGCTCTTGACGGTGTTCTTGTACTTGCCCTTGGTCGGCGTGTGGTCGGCGCCCAGGAACGCCAGCAGCGCCAGGCCGGTGATGCCCACGTCGAAGGTGGGGTTGCCGGTGCCGTCGCAGATGACGTCGTTGCCGAGCTTGCCGCACATGTCGTCGAACGCGGCGCAGGACCAGTAGCCGTCGGGTGACTGGTGTTCGGCGAGCCAACGCAGGCCGTCGTCGACGGCGCGTTGCAACGGCTCACCGGCGGCCTTCTTGCCGCTGCCGCGGCGGCCGACCTTGCCGAAGTTGCCGCCTCCACCGCCGCCCACGCCGATCACGTCGTTCAGGCCGGTGCTGTCGAAGGAGTTGTCGACGCTCTGGAACTCGACGACTTCGTCGGTCTCGACCACCTCTTCGCTGACCACCGGCTCCTCGATGATCTCGTCGACCTCTTCGATCTCCTCTTCCGGCGGTGGCGGTTCCGGCGGGATCGGTTCCTCGAAGGCTTCGGGTGTGGCGCGGATCTCGAGGTTCTGGTCCGCCAGGGCCGGGGTCCCGGCCATCATGTGCAGGGCGAACAGCGCGATGCCGTGCACGAGCGCCGAGATGCCGAGGTAGGGCGAGTTGTGCAGCAGGCCGCGGAGGGTGTCCTCGAACGTGTGCTCGTCGTCCGCGCCCGGCGTGTGCGCGCGCTGGAAGACCAGTTCCGGGTAGGGCTCGTGCTGGTTCTGGGCCACGTCGTGACTCCTGGGACTGCTTCAGGCGGCTCGGTCGCTGCCGGCGGGCTCCGCAAGCCGGACCGAAGTGGGGACGGGCGGTGAGGAGGCGCCGGGCGACTCCCTCCCCAGGCGGCGAAATCCGCGCCGAACCTGGGTAACCGTCCCGATTCTAGGGGGGCTGGGAGGGGCTGGCAACACGACGGATGAAGAGGTCGTCGGGCCAGTAGGCAGCATCTTCCTCCAGGCGCCCCACCAGGGCTTCACGGGCCCGCATGACCCGATCGAGCTTGATCGTCTCCTCCAGCTCCTTCTGCACGGCGCGGAAATCGGCCGCCTTGGCCATTTCCCGCCCGGTCAGCTGCAGCAGCAGCACGCCGGCTTCGAGCGTCACCGGCTCGCTCACCGCGCCGAGACCCGCCGTCTGGAGGAAGGTCGCCAGCGGCTCGCCGAAGAGCTGGGGCACCGCGTCCACGTACAGGGTGTCCGGGATCGCGCGGGTCCCCGCGGGCGGCTCTTCGCCGGCCAGCAGGGCCGAACGGAGCGCCCGGGCCCCCGCGATGCCCGCCTGCGGGTAGGCCGTGAAGCTCACCGTGGCGGGTGTGTCGAAGCGGGGACGCTCGCGCTGGAAGAAGTCGCGCAGCTGCCGCGGGGTCACCGCCACCATGCGCGCCAGGACCGGATCGACCGACACGACCTGGGCCTGGTCGGCCCGCAGCCCGACCTTGTGCAGCATGTAGAGTTCCGCCAGGGCCGCGCGACGGGCCAGGCTGATCTGCCGCTCGTGGGTGGTTCCGGTGGCCGCCGCGATGCGTTCGAAGTCCGGGGCTTCGCCGAAGCGCTGCTCCCAGTAGGACGAGACCTGCTCGTCGCTGAGCAGCATGCCCAGGCGCGCGGCCTCGCCGGCCAGCAGGATTTCCTCCGCCAGGATCCGGCGTGCTTCGCTCACCAACTCGTCGATGGGCGCGTCGGGCATGCCCCGCCGCAGGGCGCGCACGTTCTGGCTGATGTCGGCGCTGGTGATCACCTCACCGTTCACCGTGGCGACCGAACGGACCGCAGCCACGGCTCCGGCCTCGGCGGCGTCCTGCACGGCGAGGCCGGCGTCGGGTGGGGGCCCGCTCGCCCCGCTGTCCGGCGTCGTCTGGGCGCCGGCGAGAGCCGCGCAGGTCAGGAGGGTCAGCAGGGCGACCGCGGCGTGGCGCGCGACCGTCCCCGGTCCGGAGCAGATGGTGTGGATCATGAGGCCCCCACGGGAGCGGGCTTGGCGGAGAATCGATCGAGAAGGTAACGCAGCCGCTGGCTCGGTGTCTCGATGTCCTTGGGCCAGGTGACCCGGGTCCGACCGGGGCTCACCGGAACGAGTTCGGAGGGGCGGAACGGGCCCCGCTCGATCCAGGCCTCCTCGTCGCCGAGGGTCAGCACCACGCCGCCCAGGCCGTCGGCGAGGACCGAGGTGAGGCCCGCGAGGCGCACGAGCCGCCGCAGCCGGAACAGGTCCAGCAGCTCGGCGGCCGGCTTGGGCGGCTTGCCGAAACGGTCCGTCAGCTCCCGGTCGATGGCGTCGAGGCGGCGCTTGCCGGCGGAGGCGAGACGGCGCAGCAGGGACATGCGCGTGGAGTCGTCGGGCACGTACTCGGTCGGCAGGTAGGCGCTCACGCCCAGTTCGACTTCGATCTCGCCGGGTTCGTCACGGGGCCGCTTGCCCTGGGCGACCTCGACGGCGTTGCGCAGCAGGCGGCAGTACGTGTCGTAGCCCACCGCCATGATGTGCCCCGACTGCTCGCCGCCCAGCAGGTTGCCGGCGCCGCGCAGCTCCAGGTCGCGCAGGGCGATGGGCAGTCCGGAACCCAGGCTGCTGAACTCCTCGATCGCCTTGAGTCGCTGACGGGCGTCCTTCGGCAGCGACTCCCGGGGCACGAGGAAGTGTGCGTAGGCCTGCGCGCTCTCCCGACCCACCCGGCCGCGCAGCTGGTGCATGTCCGCCAGCCCGAAACGGTGCGCGTCGGTGACCACCATCGTGTTGGCGCGTGGGATGTCGATGCCCGATTCCACGATCGTGGTGCACACGAGCACGTCGATCTCACCGTTGGCGAACTGCTCCACGACGACGCGCAGGTCAGCGCTGGCCATCTGGCCGTGGGCCACCGCCGTGCGCGCCGTGGGCGCCAGCTCGCGCACCCGGTCGACCATGCGCTCGATGTCCCCCACGCGATTGTAGAGCACGAACACCTGTCCGCCGCGGCCGACCTCGTGCCGGATCGCGTCGCGCAGGACCTTGTCGTCGTCGTAGCCGACCTTGGTGATCACCGGGCGTCGTCCCGGCGGCGGCGTGTTGATCGAACTGATGTCGCGCAGGCCCGCCATGGACATGTGCAGCGTGCGCGGGATGGGCGTGGCCGACAGGGTCAGCACGTCGACCGAGGCCTTGAGTTGCTTCAGGCGCTCCTTGTGGGCCACGCCGAAGCGCTGTTCCTCGTCCACGATCACGAGCCCCAGGTCCGCGAACGAGACGCCCTTGCCGAGCAGCTTGTGGGTGCCGATCAGGATGTCGACCTGGCCCTTGCTCAGGTCCTCCAGCACCCCCTTGGTGTGCTTGCCCGCGCGGAAGCGCGAGAGCACCTCGATCCGCACCGGCTCTTCGGCCATGCGGTGGGAGAAGACCTCGAAGTGCTGTTCGGCCAGGATCGTGGTGGGCACGAGCACGGCCACCTGCTTGCCGCCGAGCACGGCCTTGTACGCCGCGCGCACCGCGACCTCGGTCTTGCCGAAGCCCACGTCGCCCACGAGCAGTCGGTCCATGGGGCGCTCGCGCTCCATGTCGCCGCGCACGTCCGACCAGGACGTGTGCTGATCGGGCGTGTCCTCGTGGGGGAAGGTCGCTTCGAAGCGCACCTGCATCGCGTCGTCGGGCGGGAACGCGAAGCCATCGCCGGCGCGGCGACGGGTCTGGACCTCGAGCAGCTGCGAGGCCAGGTCCTCGACCGCCCGGCGCACCTTGTCCTTCTTGCGCTTCCAGCTCTTGCCACCGATCCGGTCCAGCACCGGACCGCTCTCGCCCCCGCCGCCGATGAAGCGTTCCACCAGGTCGATGCGACTCGCCGGAACGTAGAGCGTGGTCTCCTCGGCGAACTCGAGCACCAGGAAGTCCTCTTCGCCCTGGTCGCGCGCGAGCCGTTGCATGCCGCGATAGATGGCGACGCCGTGGGTCAGGTGGACGACGTAGTCACCGGCGCTGAGCTCGCCCACCGAGTCGAGCGCACGCGACACGACGACGCGCTTGGGGCGCCGCCGTCGCACCGCTCGTCGCCCGATGAGCTCATGGTGATGGACCAGCAGCGGGCCGTTGTCGGGGAAGGCGAAGCCGGCGGTGACCCGCGCGGTGCCGACGTGCAGCCCCGGGACGCGACCCTTGCGCAGCTGCCCGTCCGGCTTGCAACCCTGCTCGATCAGGCGTTCGACGAGCCGGTCGGCCTCGGCCGCGGCGTCACACAGGACGACCACCGGGCGACCCTGCTCACGCCAGTCGGAGACCGTGTCCTCCAGGGGGCGCGAGGCGGTGTTGCTCACGGAACCGATCCCGCAATCGGTGTCGGGCGATCCCAGGTCGAGCTCGAACAGGTCGGCGCCGGGGTGGTCGGCGACCCGGCGCAGCGCGCGGTCGATCTCCCGCGGCGGCATGTCGTGCGAGAAGGCGGTCTCGGTCAGGCGGTCCTTCACGCGCGGCGGGTCGACGAGGAACACGCTCGTGTCGCTGTCCACGACGTCTTCGAAGCGGCGCCGGTCACGGGACGGCTGGCCCAGTCGCAGGGTGGCGGCGTCCAGCACCTCGACCGAGGTCTGGGAGTCGACCTCGAAGCGGCGCAGGTCCTCCACCTCGTCGTCGAACAGCTCGACCCGCAAGGGGTGCGGCGAAGCCCAGGGATACACGTCGACGATGTCGCCGCGGACCGAGACCTCGCCGGGGGCCGCCACCAGGGGCACGCGCGTGAAGCCCTCCTCGACCAGGCGTCCCACGAGTCGGTCGCGGTCGAGCTTGCCGCCGCGCGCGATGATCAGCTCCTCACCGGGCTGGCCCGGCAGGTCCTCCAGCAAGACCGCGGCCGGGACCACCATCACGCCGTCACCCGGATCGCCGAGACTCGCCAGGGCCACCAGGCGTTCGGATCGGTTGGCGCGCAGTTCGGGGCCGTCGGCCAGGCCCTCCTCCTCCACGGGCATCAGGCTCACGGGCAGGCCCGGCGCCAGGACGTTCAGGTCGAGCACCAGGGCTTCGGCGGCCTCCGGGCTGGAGCTCACCGCCACGCAGCGGCCGCGCCCGCGAGCCAGCAGCCCCAGGGCCAGGGGTGACGAACTGCTCCACAGGCCGCCGAGCTCGTGGCGCCCGGCCGGCTGCGCCAGCACCCGCGCGATGGCGGGCGCCTGCGCGAGGCGTTCGGCGAGGGCGCCCAGGGCGCGCGTGGTGCGATCGTCGATCTTGCTCATCGTGGCGGGGCGTTCGACGTCTGGTCGGGGTCGAGGTCTGGGCTGCGGGCTCGGCGGAGCGCTCTCGGCGGAGACCTCACACGGGGGCGACGTCGTCCGGGGCCCCATGATCGCCTCGCGAGCCCCGAGCACCACGGGTCTTCTTTGTGGTCTTCTCGGCCTCGTGCTCGGCCACCAGTGTGGTCAGGGCCTCGCGCGCGGCTCGCTGCTCGGCCTGGCGCTTGTTGCGGCCGTTGGCCACCGCCACCCGGCGGCCGTTGACGATGGCGGCCACCGAGAAGGTCTTGGCGTGGTCGGGGCCGCTCTCGTCGAGCACCTGGTAGTGGGGCGTGAAGCCCAGCTCGCCCTGGGTGAAGTTCTGCAGCGTCGACTTGAAGTTGCTGGCCCGGCTGCGATCGGAGGCGAGGTCGATCAGCGGTCCGAACTCGTCGCGTACGACCCGTCGCGCCACTTCCACCCCGGCGTCGAGGTACACCGCACCGAGCACGGCCTCGACGGCATCGGCCACGACGGACGGGGGGATGTCGCTCGCGTCACGGAAGCCCGGCCCCAGGGTGAGCAGCTCGTCCAGTCGCCAACGTCGGGCGACCTTGCGCAGGGCGTGACGGTTCACGACCGAACTCTTGATGCGGCTCAGGTCGCCTTCGTTGTGATCGGGAAAGCGGGCGAACAGCTCGTCGGCCACCAGCATCCCCAGCACCGAGTCGCCCAGGAACTCCATGCGCTCGTTCGGGTGCTGGTCGTCGGAGCGCGCCGAGCTGTGGGTGAGCGCCGTCTCGGCCAGCTTGCGATCGCGGAAGACGTGGCCCACGCGGTGCTGCAGGGTCTCGATGTTGAGAACCAGCGTCTCGGTGTCCGCGGTCATGTCGGTGCGTTCGGACACCGTCGTCACCGGGCGTTGTGCTGCGAGACGGCGCCATTCGTCCATGGCGAAGCGGTCGGTCATGCCGGCCACGTAGTCGCACACGCTGCGGTCGAGGCCGTCCTCGTCGACCCGTGTGAGATAGGTCTCGGGCAGCTCACGCGGGTTGTCGCGGTAGTGCTCGGCGATCACGCCGATGGCGTCGCGCGCCATGGCCACCGAGCGCAACACGCGCGGATGGCGGTAGAAGTGCTCGTGCAGGAAGCCGGCCAGTTCACCGTGCAGTGCTGCGAGGCCGGAGGAATGCCGCACGACGCGTCGTGGGGCACCGGCCAGCGCCGCGGATGAGGTCTCGGAGACGGCGCCCAGTGCGTCGGAGGTGGTGTCGACCAGGTCCACCAACGCGGTCTTGAGCACCTGGCTCAGGATCATGCGCCGGCGCACGCGATCCGCACGGGATGTCCCGGGGCCTGCCCGTGCCGCGTCCACGCGGCTCGCCGCGAGCTTCCAGATGCCCAGCTCGGCCAGCGCGTCGCCGGTGAGGATGCCCGCGCGCAGCCCGTCCTCCAGGTCGTGGTGCTGGTACGCCGTCGAGTCGGCCAGGTCGGCGACCTGCGCCTCGACCACGTGGCCGGCCCAGTCAGCTGCGCCATGGCCGGCGGACCCGCCGTGTTTGAGGATCGAGTGCCGCACGACGTGGGTCAGGTTGAGGCCGGGGCGGTCGGTGTAGGGCGACTCGAGCACGTCGACGATGCGCAGCGCCTGCCGGTTGTGATCGAAGGGGACGTCGACACACTCACCGAGCATGCGCTCGCCCTCGTGACCGAAGGGCGGGTGCCCGATGTCGTGCACCAGCGCCAGGACTTCGCCCAGCGACTCGTTGAGCCGCAGGGCCCGACACAGGAAGCGCGCCATCTGGCTCACCTCCAGGGTGTGGGTGAGGCGCGTGCGGTAGAAGTCGCCTTCGTCGATGACGAAGACCTGGGTCTTGTCCTTGAGGCGCCGGAAGGCGCCGCAGTGGATCACGCGGTCGCGGTCGCGCACGAAGCACGTGCGGAAGCGGTCGGGCCGCTCGTCGAGCGGTCGGGCAAAGTGCGTGTCGGAGAAGCAGGCCAGAGTTCCGAGAACTTCGCGTTCTCGGGCCTCGGCCTCCTCGCGCCGTGCGGCGGAGTGGGACATGGGGGCAGCCTCGTCGGCTGCCCGCAGGGGCGAGGGACGCCAGGGCGGATCGCC
>JAJDEQ010000144.1 GCA_029259695.1 Planctomycetota bacterium | reverse complement strand
TCATCGTGGTCAACTTCACCGAACCGGTGCGCATCGCCACGATGCGCATCGTGCTGCTGGCGCCGCTGGTGGTCCTGGGCGTGCCGCTGCTCGTCTTCGCCGCCCACTCCGGTGACCTGCAGTGGTTGGTGCTGTTCGCGGCGCATGTGGGCTCGACCGTCGCCGACATGTACACGTGGTGCCGCCTGCGACACGCGGACGGCCGGCACTACTTCTTCCACGACGGAGGCATGGGCATCTACGCACCGGTGGGAGCGGCACCGGGCGCGGCCCCCACACACGCCGCGCTGCACACGGCGACCAGCCTGGCCGTGGGCGCCCTGTTCGTCCTGGCACCCCTGCTGGTTCCGACCCACGCGTTGCTGGGCGACATGCGCATCTCACCCGCCACGCCGATCGCGAGCGACGGGGACTGGCAACTCACCGCGTTCGACTTCCACACCACGGAGGCCACCCGGGTGGTGTTCTCGGCGCCGGTCTTGCGCGAGGGACGCCTGCAGGGATCGGTCCAGCGCGTGGAGCTCCCGCTGGACAGCGCGTCGGGCCGCCTCGTCGTCCGCCACCGGGTCGAGCGGACGTCCGACCACGTCGCCCTGCTGCACGTGGACGTGTCGGTGGGCCACGAGACCCTGGGCGTGCTGCGCTACCGCTTCCCCGGCTCCTGGCTGGAGGTGGACGTGCAGCAGATCGAGACCCACCGGCGTGTGCGGCTCGACACCCAGAGCGGACTGCGCCTGCTCACCCTGCGGCTGCTGCGAGCCAGCGGTGCTCCCGAGCCTCCGCGCCGAACCGAGCCCGCCGGCTCGATCGACGTGCTGGTCTCCTTCCGGGGCTGAGACCGGCGCTGGGATCCGAGCGACGCGCCGGTCGCTCTCGCGTCGCCCGACCCGCCTTCACCCCAGCCATCGCAGGACCCGCTCCGCCTCCCGGTCGGCCCGCCCCACGTCCCCCCGACGCACGAGTTGCTGGATGTACGGCAGGGCCACGTCGACGCCGGCGGGATCCAGCTCTCGCGCCAGGCCGAGCAACTCGAACGGCGGCGTCGCGGCACCGACCTCGTCGCAGCCCTCGACCAGTTCGCCGGCCCGGTCGGGGAGCCGCGCTTCGAGACCCTCCGCGACCAGCAGCAGCCGCAGGCGCGCACGGTCCCGACGTCGCTGCTCGAGCGGTCGGGCGCGATCACGCCGGGCCCACGCCGCGAGATCCCGCGCGAGACGTGCGGCGAGCTGCTCGACCAGGGCCCGTCGCGCGCCCCCGTGCTGATCCTCCCCCGGGGGGCGGATCGGGCCGGGAACGAGCGCGTCGAGCCAGCAGGACACGCGCGCCAGCTCGTCCACGAAGGCACGGCAGTGATCGCAGCCGCGCACGTGGGGAACCACCGCTGCCGTGGGCACGCCTGACCCGACCGCCGCAGCGACGCGACTCAGCAGGTGCCGCACTTCCGCGCAGGCGCGCATGTCCCGTCTGCCCCCGTCCCGTCTGCCCCCCTCGCGTCTGTCCCCGTCGCGCCCAGCCGCTCCCGCTCGCGTGCCCTCGTCCAGCATCCCGCCGCCCTCCTCGTCCTCGATGCAAGGGGGACACCTCCGCCTGGGGGATCTCACCGCGTCTGCACCTTGCCCGGCGCCCGGGGCGCGTCGGGCTTGCTCAAATGAACCGGTCCGGCTCGCCCCGACCGGGCCGGCCGGCGTCTCCAACCGCAGCGGGCCCGGTCGGCCCCGGGCCCCGTCGGCCCCCGCCGCGGTCCCCAGGGGGCCCTTGCGGGGGGGCCGTTTGGGCTAAGATGTCCGGTTCGAGCCAACGCCCCGGCCACTGGTGTGCCGGGTCGGTCCCTCGCGCTCGAGCGGCCCCCGCGCTCGCAAGGAGGCAACCATGACCGAGAACCACGACGACACTCCGCTGCGCCTGAAGACCGGCCTGGCCGAGATGCTCAAGGGCGGCGTGATCATGGACGTCACGACCGTCGAACAGGCGACGATCGCGCAGGACGCCGGCGCGTGCGCCGTCATGGCTCTCGAGCGCGTGCCGAGCGACATCCGTGCCGAGGGCGGCGTGGCCCGCATGGCTCGCATCGACATCATCGAGAGCATCATGAGCACGGTGTCGATCCCCGTCATGGCCAAGTGCCGCATCGGGCACTTCGCCGAAGCGCAGGTGCTGCAACAGCTCGGGGTGGACTACATCGACGAGTCCGAAGTGCTCACGCCCGCCGACGAACACCACCACGTCGACAAGCACGCCTTCGACGTCCCCTTCGTGTGCGGTTGCCGCAACCTGGGTGAAGCCCTGCGCCGCATCGGTGAAGGCGCCGCCATGATCCGCACCAAGGGCGAGGCCGGGAGCGGCGACATCGTCGAGGCGGTGCGCCACATGCGACAGGTGCAGAAGGACATGCGCGAGCTGACGCTGATGGGCGCCGAGGAGCTCATGACCGCAGCCAAGGACCTGGGCGCACCCTATGAACTGGTGCGCATCGTCGCGCGCGACGGCAAGCTGCCGGTGCCCAACTTCGCCGCGGGCGGCGTGGCCACCCCCGCCGACGCCGCGCTGATGATGTCGCTGGGCGCCCAGGCGGTGTTCGTGGGCTCGGGCATCTTCAAGAGCCAGGACCCGGCGACCTTCGGCGCCGCGATCGTCAAGGCCACCACGCACTGGGACGATCCCCAACGCGTGCTCGACGCCGCCAAGAGCATCTCCGCCGACGCGATGGCCGGGCTCCAGGTCGACAAGCTCGACCCCAGCGAGCTGCTCCAGACACGCGGCTGGTAGGGCCCGTTGGCGGCGCGAACCGTCGGCGTCCTGGCGCTGCAGGGTGACTACGAAGCCCATGCCCGCGCCATCGAGCAACTGGGACACCGCGCGCGCCGCGTGAAGCGGCTGCAACACCTCGCGGGCTGCGACGCCCTGGTCCTGCCGGGCGGCGAGAGCACGACCATGCTCAAGTTCCTCCAGGACGAGGAGCTGTTCGAGCCGCTGGCCGGCTGGTGTCGCTCGGGCGCGCCGGTGTTGGGCACCTGCGCCGGCGCGATCCTGCTGGCTCGCGACGTGACCGGCCCGCCGCAAGCCAGCCTGGGCGTGATCGACATCACCGTGGAGCGCAACGCGTACGGTCGGCAGATCGACTCGTTCGTGGCGCCGCTGGAGGAGACGCCCTGCGACGCCCTGCGGGGGCTGGAGGCGGTCTTCATCCGCGCCCCCGTGATCCGCGAGGTGGGCCCCGAGGTGGAGGTCCTCGCCCGCCACGGCGGCCACCCGGTGGCGGTGCGCCAGGGCCCCGTCTACGCCGCGACCTTCCACCCCGAGATGACCGCGGACACCCGCCTGCTCGAGCAGGTCCTGCAGGACTGAAGCCATGCCGCCCGCCAAGCGTTCCCGGCCCCGCTCGCCGTCGCCCCGCCCCGCGTCACCCCATCCCGCGTCACCCCGCCCCGCGCGGCCCCGACCCGAACGTGCCGCGCCCGATGCGCAGCGGGTCGCCGCCGTCCTGGCTGCGCTCGCCGAGCACGACCCCGAGCCCCGCTGCGCTCTCGAACACGCCAGTCCGTTCGAGTTGTTGGTGGCCACGATCCTCTCGGCCCAGTGCACCGACGCGCGCGTGAACCAGACCACCCCGGCCCTGTTCGCGCGCTACCCCGACGCGCGCGCCCTGGCCGACGCCGAGCAGGAGGACGTCGAGGAGCTCGTCCGCTCCACGGGTTTCTTCCGCAACAAGGCCAAGAACCTGCGGGCCATGGCGCGGCGGCTGGTGGACGCGTACGGCGGCGCGGTGCCGCGCGAGATGGAGGCCCTGCTCACGCTGCCCGGAGTGGCCCGCAAGACGGCCAACGTCGTGCGCGGCGAGTGCTTCGGCCTCGCCGACGGCGTGGTCGTCGACACGCACGTGGGCCGCCTGGCACGCCGGCTCGGGTTCACGTCCCAGAGCGATCCCGTCAAGGTCGAGCGCGAGCTGATGGAACTCGTGCCTCGCGAACAGTGGATCGCCTTCGGTCACCGCCTGATCCGCCACGGTCGTGCCATCTGCAACGCGCGCAAGCCCGCGTGCGAGCGCTGCCATCTGGTCGACCTCTGTCCGCGAGTCGACGTCTGACAATGTCGACACGGGCGCTCTCTCGGCGCCGTTGATAGAGTGCCGAGCGTGGACGTCCCGTTGCCGACAGTCGAGAAGGCGCCCATCTTCCCGCTGCCCGAAGGGGCATTGATCCCGGGAGATTTCCTGCCGCTGCACGTCTTCGAGCCCCGCTACCGGCGGATGATGGAAGTCGTCCGCGGGGGCGACCGCATGCTCGCCGTGGCGACGATCCTGCACGGCTGGGAAGACCAGGCCGCCGGCGACCCGCCCCTGGCCTCGATCGTGGGCCTGGGACGCGTGGTCAAGGACCGCCTCAACTCCGACGGCACCTCGGACATCGTCGTGCACGGACTGACCCGGGCGGAGATCGTCTCCGAATCGGAGGGCGAGCCCTTCCGGCAGGCCCGGCTGCTGTTGCACACCGGCGACGAACTCCATCCGGCGGAGATGTACCGGCTGCGCCGGGAGCTGCTCTCCGCCCTGGCCCAGCGGCTGCGCTCGCGCACGTTCCACTACGACGTGACGGCGGGCTTCGACGTGGGCGCCCTGGTCGACCGCATCGCCAGCTCGCTCGAACTCAAGCCGGCCGAACGCGTGGCCGTGGTCCAGTCGGTGGACCTGACGACCCGCATGCAACAGTTGCTCGAACTCACCAGCCAGCGCCGCCATCGCCAGCGCCTGCTCGACATCATCCCCTCGCTTCACGCGTTCTCGCTCTCCGTGGATCCCGGAGGCGGGAAGGAGAACCCTCGATGAAGACGGTCTTCAAGGCCCTCGTTTCCGGGCTGCTGACCACCATCGCCTGCTGGCGCATCGTGGTCCTGCTGTGGCTGGTGAACCTGGTCACGGCTTGGATCGTGGTGCAGCCCCTGGCCGGCGCCATCGAGAGCGCGCTGCTGCACAACCCGCTCAGCACCAACCTGCTGTCGGCCTTCGACGCGGAGGTCTTCGTGGACGCGGGCAACGTGCACGCCGGCGCGTTGGAGGCCACCCGCAGGCTCGCACGCGGAACGGCGCTGCCGTGGATCCTGCTGTGGACCGTGTTGTCGGCGGGCGTGATCGCCCGCGTGACGCACAAGCGCCGGGACTTCGAGGGCTTCCTGGCGGCGTGCGGACACTACGGACACCGCTTCTTCTGGCTGCTGGTGATGACCCTGCTGGGCCTGTGGGCCGTCAGCTGGGTCAACGGGCAACTCACACGCCTCGCCAACTGGTGGCTGGTGGACACGCTCGAGTACGGCGCCGGCGCCGCGACCCTCGGCTGGACCATGACCGCCAAGACCCTGGTGGCCCTGGGGCTCGTGGGGTTGGTCGTCCACGCCGGCCGCATCGCGCGCTTGCGCGTGGTCAAGCTGGACGAGCACGTCATGCCGATCACCTGGCTCAAGGCGCTGTGGACGGTGATCCGCCGCCTGCCCACGGTCGGCCTGGCAGGCGTGTTGTCGCTGCTGCCCTTCGTCGCGTTGATCTGGGCCTACGGCACGGCCACCGAGGGGCTGTTCGGCTCGGGACTCCTGGCCGGCGATCACGTGCCCTGGCGCTACCTGCTCGTGGCGCAACTCACGCAGTTGCTGATCCAGGCGGCGCTCGTGTATCGCTTCGCCGTCGAGGCGCACCTGTGGCCCTTGATCGGCCCGCCCGGCGTGCCGGCGGTGGCCCCTGCGGGCCCGGTCGGCAGCCCCTCCGCCGGGGGACTTCCCGTGGAGGGCGTCGCGGTCGGTGGCGCGGCAGCCGGCGCGGGAGGCGTGACGGCAACCGACGACGACGCGCCGGCGTCGGACGACGGAGCCGGAGCTTCGACGCACGCGGCCGAGACGCCCGCCGGGTCGGGGGGCGCGAGCGGGGACGGCACCGACGACGCCGGGACTCCCGCCGGGGAGCCGTCCGCGGAGCCGGAGACCGAAGCCGCTGCCGACGAGGCGTCGGCCGGAGATGACCAACCGCCCGCAGCCAGCCCCGCCAAGGGGGCCTTCGTGCTGCTGGTCTCCCTGCTGGCACCGCTGGCGGGCGAGGCTGCCGGCCAGGAGAACCTGCCGCCGGGCGTGCCCCCGCTCGGCAGCAACATCGTGCCCTCGCCGGCCGACCAGGTCGCTGCGCTGTCGGAACACCGCAACGCCTACGTCATGGACGTCACCCTCGACACGGCGGCGCTCACCGCGACGGTGCGCCAGCGCGCGACCTTCATCAACACCAGCGAGCGGGCGGTGCCCGATCTCTGGCTGCACCTGTACGCCGCCGGCTTCGCCAACACCGAGACCAACTGGATGCGCGGCGGCGAGACCGGCGGCGTGGGCCGCCGCGGCGAGGAGCTGGGTGGCTACCTCGACATCCGCTCGGTGCGCCTGGCCGACGGCCCGGACCTGGGCGACGCGACCGTCATCGACGACACGCTGATGCACGTGCGCCTGCCGGCCCCCGTGGCGCCCGGTGAACGGGTCACCCTGGCGATCGAGTTCGTCACGCGCTTCCCGCACGTGTTCGCGCGCATGGGATCCACCGGGGAGCACCTCGACGGCATGCAGTGGTACCCGAAGTTCTGCGCCCACGACGCCGAGCAGGGCTGGATCACCAGCCAGTTCCACCGCATGGGTGAGTTCTTCGCCGACTTCGGTAGCTACGACGTGAGCTTCCACTACCCGGGCCACGTCGAACTCGAGGCGACGGGTCTGCCCGGCGAGCGCCGCACCGACGCCGACGGCACCCGGCGCGTGCGCTACCGCGCCCGAGACGTCCACGACTTCGCCTTCGTCGCGTCGCCGCACGCCGAGCGCGTGGTCGACAGCTTCACCTACCTGAGCGACGTGCCGCGGGACGTGGAGATCGTCTACCTGTGCCAGCCGTACGCGATGCCCAAGGCGCAGCAGGTGATCGCCGTGGTCAAGAGCTGCCTCGACTTCGCCGGCACGCACTGGATGGCGTACCCGTACGACCGGATCGTGATCGACGGGCTGCCCCACAGCCTGGGCGGCGGCATGGAGTACCCCATGCTGTTCACCATCAGCCAGCGCTTCCCGAACCACCTCGGGGCCCTGGTCGACGGCATGGAAGCCCCCGCGGGCGTGACGGCGCACGAGTTCGGCCACCAGTACTGGTACGGGATCATGGCCAGCAACGAGTTCGCCGAGGCCTGGCTGGACGAGGGCGTCAACTCGTGGGCCACCGACGCCATGCTCGATCACCACTTCGGCGAGCGACAGCTCCCCGACGCGATCACGTTGGTGGAACGCGACCTGCTGCGCACGTTCCTCAACGGTTCGCAGGACGCCGAGTTGTTGATACCGACGCGCCCCGTGTCCCTGGCGGACCTGATCGGCTGGGATCGCAGCCCGTTCCACGACACGCTGCCGGCCAAGCCTGCCAAGCGCCCCACCCTGCTCGGCTACAGCGTGCCGCGCGTGGGTTCGTGGTGGCGTGACGACAGCGGCGCCCGGCGGTCGGCCTGGAGCAAGGACCGCTACTACGAAGCGGCGCGGGAACTGCCCTTGACCACGCCCTCGCGGGAGTTCGATCGGGGCAACTACGGGCCGCTCGTCTACAGCAAGGCCTCGCTCGTGTTGAAGACGCTGGAAAACCACATCGGCTTCGAGGGCATGCAGGCCGTGATGCGCGCCTACGTGGCCGAGTACCGTTTCGCGCACCCCGACGGCGACGACTTCCTGGCGCTCGTGAGCGAGCAGACTGAGAGCCGTCACGACACCTGGCTGCGCCAGCTGATCACCACCGACGGCGCGCTCGACTTCTGCGTCCAGGACGTCACATCCCGACGCGTGCGCGCCCTGACCGGCTACACCCCCCAGGCCCGGCCCGGTGACCCGGTCACCTGGTCGCGTCCGACCGGCGATCCCGAAGCTGCCGACGACGACGACGAGCAGGACGCCGGCTGGTTCGCCGAACTCGGCGCGCTGCTGGGCAGCTTCTTCGAGGACGCGGGCCCGCCCCAGCCGGGCGGCGCCGAACCGGCCGAGGACCCGACCGCGGTCGAGCCGGGGCCCTGGCGCACCCGTTACACCGTGCGCCAGCTCGGCGAGATCGAGGCTCCCGTGGCGATCGAGGCGCGCTTCGCGGACGGCTCGACCCAGCGCGACACGTGGGACGGCCGCGGCGGGCGCAAGCGCTTCGACTACGAGAGCGGCAGCCGACTGGTCGAAGTCGTCGTCGACCCCGACCGCTTGTTCCTGATCGACCTGGACGTGAACAACAACGGCCGGCGACTCCAACCCGACCGCGACACGACCCGTACACTGACCTTCCTCGGACACTTCTGGTCGCAGAACGGTCTCGACGTGTGGTCGTTCCTGTTCTGAGCCCGCCCCGCGAACGGCGAGAGCGTTGACGGACACAACCGGTGGTACCCAGGCGCTCCCGCGTCGCGCGAGCTCCGCGTTCGCAGGGCTTGCGCTCGCGGCCTGCCTGACGGGCTGCGGCTCCTCGGCGCCCGACGGCCCCAACCTGTTGATCGTCTCGTTCGACACGTTGCGCGCCGACCGGCTCGGCTCCTACGGGAACGACGAGTGGAGCAGTTCGCCGTCGCCCCATGCCGACGCCCTCGCCAGCCGCGGGGTGGTCTTCGATCAGTGCCGCGCGACCCGCGGCCAGACCCACCCGTCGGTCGCATCGATGCTCACCGGCAAGTTCCCGATCACGACGGGAGTGCGCGAGAACGTGCACACGCTGGGCACCGAGCACACCACCCTGATGCAGATGCTGCAGGGCGCCGGTTACCAGACCGGCGTGTTCGTGGCCAACTTCCAGCGCGAGTGGCCGGCCGACAACTGGGTCTACCGCGGCGCGGACGTGTCGGCCGACGGCTTCCAGGGCAACCGGGGCGCCGAGTCGCGCATGGAGAGCATGTTCCAGCAGCGCTGGGACGAGCGCGTGGAACGCGCGACCCTGGAGTTCCTCGACGGACGCAGCGCCGAGCAGCCCTTCGCCGCCTGGGTGCACTTCTACGACATCCACAAGCCGTACAACCCGCCCGACGGCTACGCCAACCTCGACACCTCGGCACCGCTCCAGCCGAAGGTCCTCGCGGCGCCCGGCCCGCGCTCGGCACACAACCTCGAGTCCCACCTCGGCGCGATCACGCTCGGGGCCCGGGACGTCCCGGACGCGGAGCTGCGCGCCGTACGCGGCCTGTACGACGCCACGGTCAAGGCCACCGACGCACGCCTGGGCCGCATCCTCGAGAAGCTCCGCGAGCGCGGCCTGGACGACGACACGATCATCGTGTTCACCGCGGACCACGGCGAAGAGCTCTACGACCGCAACCGGTACTTCTATCACGGTGCATCGATCTACGATGGGACGGTGCGCGTCCCGCTGGTGATCAGCGGACCGGGCATCGATCCGCGCCGGGTGACGAGCCACGTCCAGAACGTCGACCTGGCCCCCACCGTGCTGGACCTGCTGGGCCTCGACGTGCCCACCGACATGGAAGGCGCGTCACTGGGCGGGTTGATCGACGGCAGCGCCTCCGCGTCCCCCCGGCCGTACTCGTTCGTCGAGTGGCAGGACCTGATCTACGCCGTGTCCGACGGACGCTGGCTGTACATCGACAACCGCTTCCACGTCCATCCGCGCAAGTCGCCGTACAACAGCGCCCCGCCGAGTGCGCCGCAGGGCTTTGCCATGCGCTGCTTCGAGGCCTACGACCTGTCGGTCGATCCGGGCCAGCAGCACGACCTGCTGGTGCACCTCGATCCGGCGACCCTCGACGACGACGCCAACCTGCCCGCGCCCATCGCCTCCCTGCGCCAGGCTCTCGAAGCGTGGAAGCGTGAGCCGCAGCACCAGAAGGCGATGGAACTCGGCGTGTCGGACGAGGAGCTGGAGCGCATGACCCAGCTCGGCTACGTCGGCCCCAGCACTGACCGCCAGGACGTGTACTTCGCCGAGCCCTGCGCACCGCGCTGACCCGAACGAACCTGACCCGGCCCGGCACACCCGACCCGACCTCCCGACCCGACCTCCCGACCCGACCACCCGACCCGGCCTGCTCCGAACGAACCGGAACCGGCCGGACCGGGGCACAGCCTCGGGGCCAGCGCCCGCACGACGCTCGTCCGAGTCCGCGCTCACCGCGCGGCCCGAAGCACGGCATCCGGAGCTCCCGCTCAACGCGAACGGGCGCCGCAGCCCCGAAGGACCGCGACGCCCGCGGACGTCTCGCGAAGAGAAGTCAGGCGTGGATCAGAGCAGGGGAATCTCGACGCCCTTGCTGCCGTACACACCACCCGTCGTGGTCGCCGCCGCATCGGCGATGAACCACTGAGCGTAGATGGTCACGCCCATCACGGCCGGGTTGTTCGGGATCGCCAGGTTGACCGAGGCGACACCGAACGCATCCGTGCTCGTGTTCAGGATCAGGAACAGCGACGACAGGTCGAGGTTCACCGGCACCGGGAAGCGCGGATCCGGAAGCAGCGTGCCGGCCGGATCGTCGTCGAACGCGAACGCGGCGACGGCGGGCTGGCTCGGCGTGGCATCGTCGACGCCCAGCAGGAACTCGGTGTTGCCGAGGTTCGCCGGGTGACCGGACAACACGAGCGGGGCCACACCCGTGCCGCTCAGGCTCTCGACACCGTACTGGGTGTTGAGCGGGGGCAGCTCGCTGCGCAGCGTGGGACGGGTGAAGGGGAACGTGCCGGCTTCGAGGCGCGGGTCGGTCATGCCGATCTCGACCAGGTCGATCAGCAGGGTCTTCTGCGCCTCGGTGAGGTCCAGCGCCTGCATGTTCTCGTCGAGCAGACCGTTGTCGTTGAAGTCGCCGCCGTCGTTGTAGAAGTCGATGACCTCCGCGACCGTGTCGCGCGAGCCGTTGTGGAACAACGGGGTGCGCAGCTTGGAGTTGCGGATGTTCGGCGTCTTGAACTTGGCCTTGTCGAAGAAGCTGCCGGTGACAGCCTCGAGCCCGATGTCCTCGGCGTCCGGACGGAGGCCGATGTTGTGGAAGGCCAGGTCCGAGGTGAAGGGCAGCGTGTGGCACGCAGCGCAGTTCGCATCACCGTTGAACAGGTCGAGACCGTCCTGCAGGTTCGTGGGCAGGCTGGCGACGCCGTTCAGGTCGTCGTCGAGCGGGCTCTGATCGGAGATCAGGGTGCGCTCGTAGTTGGCGATGGCGAAGATCACGCGCTTGGCGGTGATCTCAGGCGTTCCGTACACGGCAGTCATCATGTCGCCGTAGGTCGGGTTCGCGGCGAGGAAGCCGGTCATGTCAGCCGGGATGTTGGTCGCGAGCGCCAGCGGCTTGACGCCGCCCAGCTTGACCACGATCTGCTCCCAGGTCTGGTTCAGACCACCCATCTCGACGTCGGACTCGGGCGGGCCGGCAGCCTGGCTCTCCATGCCACCAGCGAACATGATCTCGACCAGGCCGGTCACCGGGTCGACGAACTCCTGCACGGCACGGCCGTCCCAGAAGAGGCCGACGTTGGTGAAGTGCGCGGCGTTGACCGTCGTGGGCGTCTTGCGACCGGTGCTCTGGGGCCCGGGGAAGAACGTGCCTTCGTGGACGTACTCCTTCGACACGCGGTCGAAGGCCACCACGCCGACGGAGCCACCGATGTCATCGTCGGTGCCGAACATGCCGTCGGGACCGGGGTGGTTGCCGTTGAACGTGCGGGGGTCACTGCCGCCCGCCTCGTGGATGTGGCACGTGCCGCAGGCCATGGTGTTGTCGCCGCTCATCTGCTCTTCCCAGAACAGGAACTTGCCCAGGATGTCCTGATTGGGCAGCAGCTGGTTTTCGTCCGGGTGCTCCGGAGGATTGGGAAGGCCGACGTCACCTTGAGCGGTGACAGCGGGGCCGAGAGCCGCAACGGCGAACAACGCCAGCGGGAGCATGAAGAATCGGGAGCGGTGCATAGAGACCTCGGTGGAGCTGGAGGGCCAGGGAGAGTGGGTCAGAATCGGGAGGAGTGCCCTGGAGCAGGGAACTCAGTCATCGACCAAGGTGGGCAGAACGCTTGCGCACCCATGGAATGACGAAAGTCTACCCCCCCTTCCCGTAAACCGTCAATGCATGGTCTGATTTTACAAGTGCCTGCAAACAAACAACTTATGCCCGTTGTCGTGTTTTTGGTATGAATACCCGTTCGTGCGCGAGAGGGCTTTGAATGGACGAAACGGCGAGAACACCCGACTCCGAACTCGATTACTGGCGTCTGGCCGCCGAACAATGGATCGAGAAGTCCGATGTGATCGAGCACATGACGGCGCCGGTCTCGGCCGCGCTCGTCGCTCGCCTGGCGCCCAAGCCGGGACAGCGCATCCTCGACACGGCCTGCGGAGCGGGTGACCCGGCCCTGGCGATTGCGGCCCGCGTCGGCAGCAGCGGCCTGGTCATGGCGACCGACGGGGTGGGCGAGATGGTCGCTGCCCTGCGCGCACGCGTCGAAGACGAAGCATGGACGCAGGTCCGCGTCGAGCAGGTCGCCGCCGAGGAGTTGAGCTTCGAGGCCGGATCATTCGACGGAGCCTGCTCGCGCTTCGGGGTGATGTTCTTCCCGGACCCGCGCGAAGCCCTGTCGCGCATGGCCACCTGCGTCCACCCGGGCGGTCGCCTGATCGTCGCAGCCTGGGGCAGCAAGGACTGCAATGCCTACTTCACCTGCGTCTCGGCAGCGCTGGACGAGGTCGGGGCCCCGCCGGTCCCCTCGCGACGGACGGTGTTCGAGTTCGGCGAGTCGCCCCTGCTGCTGGAGACGGCGCGGCAGGCCGGGTGGCGCGAGGCGCGCGAGGAGCGACTGCCGTTCGAGATGATCCTGCCCGAGACCCGTCCCGATCAGTTGCTCGAACGGCAGCGGGCCCTGTCGGGCAAGATCGCCGAGCGCTGCGAACCCCTCGGCGAGGCGCTCTGCCGGCAGGCGGCGGAACTCGTGGCCGAGCGGGTCGCCGGCTTCGTGCGCGGCGACGGCCTGGCGCTGCCGGCCGAAGCCCTGTTCGTCTCCGGCGTGGCGTGACCCCGGAGCGCCGACGGACGGTCAGCGATCGGCGCCCACGAGCAGGTCGGTCATGACGTCCAGGTCGAGCACGAGCGGCCCCCGCGGATGCCACGTCTCGCGACGCAGGTCTCAGGTCAGGCCGGGGAGCTTCAACCCCTTGTCGCGAGCGCAGGCGATGGCGTCCTCGTAGCCCGCGTGTGCATGCCGCATCACGCCGCTGGCCGGGTCGTTGGTGAGCACCCGCTCCAGTCGCGCAGCCGCCTCGGGCGTCCCGTCCGCGACGATGACCTGGCCCGCGTGTTGGCTGTAGCCGATGCCCACGCCGCCCCCGTGGTGCAACGAGACCCAGGTGGCGCCCGACGCGGTGTTCAGCAGCGCGTTGAGCAGCGGCCAGTCCGCCACGGCGTCCGTGCCGTCGAGCATGCCCTCGGTCTCGCGGTTCGGCGACGCAACCGACCCCGTGTCGAGGTGGTCGCGTCCGATCACGATCGGCGCGCTGATCGTGCCGTCGGCCACGAGCCGGTTGATCTCCAGACCCAGCTTGGCGCGATCGCCCTGGCCGAGCCAGCAGATCCGCGCCGGCAGGCCCTGGAACGCAATGCGCTCCTGAGCCAGCCGGATCCAGCGGGCGAGCGGTGCGTCCTCCGGGAACAACCGCAACACGGCCTCGTCGGTGGCGTGGATGTCGGCCGGGTCACCCGACAGGGCGGCCCAACGGAACGGCCCCTTCCCCAGACAGAACAGGGGCCGGATGTACTCGGGGACGAAACCCGGGATGCGGAAGGCGTCCTCGGCTCCCGCCGTCTCGGCGAAGCCGCGCAGGTTGTTGCCGTAGTCGAACGTCACCGCCCCGCGATCCTGCAGCGCGCGCATGGCCCGGATGTGGTCGACCATGGTGGCCAGTGAGCGCTGGCGGTAGGTGTCGGGGTCGTCTTCGCGCAGGGCCAGGGCCTGATCGAAGCTCATGTCCCGCGGCACGTAGCCGTTGAGCGGGTCGTGTGCGCTCGTCTGGTCGGTCAGGACGTCGGGCGTCACACCGCGAGCAACCAGCGCCTCGAGCAGCTCGACCTGATTACCGACCCAGCCGATCGACTTGGCCTCACCCGCTTGCTTCCAGGCCAGGGCCGTCTCGATCGCCTCGTCGAGATCGTCGATCCGGGCGTCGATGTAGCGGGTGGCGAGGCGCTTCTCGATACGGGTCGCGTCGACGTCCGCCGCGAGGAACGTGCCGCCGGTCATCACGGCGGCGAGCGGCTGGGCCCCGCCCATCCCGCCCAGTCCGCCACTCACCACGAGCCGCCGGTCGAGCGAGCCACCGAAGTGCTGAGCGCCCACGGCCTCGAAGGTCTCGTAGGTGCCCTGGACGATCCCCTGGCTCCCGATGTAGATCCACGAGCCGGCCGTCATCTGCCCGAACATGATCAGGCCCTGGCGCTCGAGCTCGTTGAAGTGCTCCCAGTTCGCCCAGCGCCCCACCAGGTTGCTGTTGGCGATCAGCACGCGCGGCGCGTCGCGGTGGGTGCGGAAGACCCCCACGGCCCGCCCGGACTGCACCAGCAGCGTCTCGTCGGTCTCGAGTTCACGCAACGCCTGGCAGATCCGGTCGAAGTCCTCCCAGCTGCGGGCCGCCCGACCCGAACCGCCGTACACGACGAGGCGATCGGGGTCCTCGGCCACCTCGGGGTCGAGGTTGTTCATGAGCATGCGCAGGGGTGCTTCGGCCAGCCAGCTCTTGGCGGTCAGGCTCGTGCCCCGGGGGGCGATCACGGTGCGTTGCAACGAGTTGGTCATCTGGGGCTCCCGCCGCGATCTTAGGCAGCGGCGCGCGAACGTCCAGCAGTTGGCACAGCGAGCCGGCGGTCAGTCCAGCGGGCCGACGGCCTCCTCGACCGCAGCCGCCAGGCTGCCGTCGGCGATCACCCCGACGACGGCCTCGACGTCGCCCGCCAACACCCTGTCGGTGACGAGCGGCGCGAGCACCTCCGAGAGGACGGCGCGCGCGGCGGCAACACCCCGCCCTGGACGCAACCGTTTCTCGAACGCCAGGCCGTGGAAGCCCGTCATGAGTTCGAGCGCGAGCACATGCGTCGCGTTGTCGACGATCGTGCGGGCGTGCCGCGCGGCGTGTGTCGCCATCGAGACGTGGTCTTCCTTGCCGGCGGAGGTCGGGATCGAATCCACCGAAGCGGGATGCGCGAGCACCTTGTTCTCGGACACGAGGGCGGCGGCGGCCACCTGCGCGATCATGAGCCCGCTCTGCACGCCGCTCTCGCGCGCGAGGAACGCCGGCAGCCCCGACACGTCGGGATTGACCAGCAGCTCGATGCGCCGTTCGGAGATGCTCGCGAACTCGGCCGCGGCCACCTTGAGTGCATCGGCCGCGAGGGCGATGGGCTGGGCGTGGAAGTTCCCCCCCGACACGATGTCCCCGTTGTCGAACACGATCGGGTTGTCGGTCACGGCGTTGGCTTCCCGCTCGACGACGCCGGTCACGTACTCCAGCGTGTCACGCGATGCACCGTGGACCTGGGGCACGCAGCGCAGGCTGTAGGGATCCTGCACACGCTCGCAATCGCGATGGCTGCTCAGGATCGCGCTGTCCGCGAGCAGGCGTCGCAGCGTCTCGGCCACACGGATCTGGCCGAGCTGCCCGCGCACGAGGTGCAGCCGTTCGTCGAAGGCGCTGTCGGTGCCCTTGTGTGCTTCCAGGGTGAGCGCGCAGGCGATGTCCGCCACACGCGCCAGTCGCCGTGCCGCGAGCAGCGCGTCGATCAGGATCGCCGTGGAGACCTGGGTGCCGTTGACGAGCGCCAACCCCTCCTTGCTCTGCAGTCGGATCGCGGAGAGACCGCGCCGCTCCAGCGCCGCGCCGCCGTCCATCGCGCGACGCCCGACCCAGGCCTTGCCCTCGCCGATCAGCACCAGCGCCATGTGCGCCAGCGGCGCCAGATCCCCCGACGCCCCCACCGAACCCTGCGACGGCAGCACCGGCACGATGCCCGCGTTGAAGACGGCCATGGCGTGGTCGACCAGGGCCTCGCGCACGCCGGAGTAGCCACGGGAGAGGTTCGCGATGCGCAACGCGAAGGCGAGTCGGCAGACGCGCGGGTCGAGGGGTGCCCCCACGCCGACCGCGTGGCTGCGTACCAGGTTCACCTGCAGCGCACGCAACTTGCCGGCCGGCACCACCGTCTGGGCGAGACGCCCGAAGCCGGTGTTCACGCCGTAACACACGCGCCCCGCCTTCATCGCCCGATCGACGGCGCCCCGAGCCGCGACGACCCGCACTCGGGCCTCGTCGGCGAGGCCCAGTCGGGGGGGGCGGGGGCTTGAGAGACGCTCCAACTCCCCCAGCCCGAGAGGAGCTTGGCCCATGAGCAGACTTGGCATGGCGCGCACAATTACGCGAGTGACGGCTCCAGCGCCAGAGAGCACCTGCCGCGGAGACCAAAAGGTCTCGGGCTCGGCGGTCTTGTCCCGCGACACCAGCGGGTCGCATGATCTCGTCATGGCAGCCTCCCGGCCCACCCACATCGGCTCCTCGCCTCGATCCGTCACCGCCGGCGAGCGGTCCGCGTCGGGCCGGCGCGGGTCCCACTGGAGCCCCCGCCTGATCCGGGTCGCGATCGCGCAGGCTGCCCTCGCCGCGGCGCTGGGGGCCCAGGAGGCGGTGGTCGCCGACGTGGACCTGGCCGGGTGGCGACGACTCGGGGTGATCGCCGTCGACACTCCGCCCCGGGTGGCCGGCCGCGTGGAGGCCCTGTTCGACGACAACAGCGTCACGGTCTTCGCCACCGACTCGAATCCGGCCCGCTTCCTGATCGACTTCCCGCAGCGACTCGTCGTGCGGCGCGTGCGCGTCACGCCGGGCGGCCTGGACGCGTGCGAGGTGCGGCTGACCGTGGTCGAGGCCGATGGGAGCCGTTTCGCCGCCGGTGAGTTCGTGGTGGACGGCGGCGGCGCGGCCACCTTCGGCCTGCGCGACGTGAACACCCGTCGGCTCGAGATCGAAGTCGAACGCCTCGGCGACGGTCCGGTGAGCGTGGGCGAGATCGACGTGAGGGGCCTCGTGACGATCGAGGCGCTGTCGCTCGAGAACGTGCCCGAGACGCTCCCGGAGGGCGGCAGCTTCCCGATCAGGGTCGTCGGGCGCGACAGCCTCGGCGGGCGACCGGAACTCACGGGCCGAGCTCAACTGAACGTCCAACCGGCCCGCGCCCTGGCCCTCGCCGAGGGTGGACGCGCGGTGACGCTGGTCGGCGGGCCGATCTCCATCTCACCGCGCATCGGCAGCCTCGAGGGTGCGCGCAGAGACTGCCTCGTGCGTCCCCTCGCGGCTTCCCCCCCGGCGCCGGGCAGCCGTCCCGGATGGCGCGTGGCCGAGCTGCTGCTCGAGGGCACGCCGCCGTTCGAAGTGCTGCGTCGCAACGCCGGCGTGAAGCAACCCCAACGCATGGGGCGCACCGAGAGCAACGTCTACGTCGATGATTCCGTCGCACCCGGCCAGGCGTACCAGTACAGCTATCGGCGCATCGACGGGTTCGGCAACCCGCTCGGCGAACTCAGCGCCGAGTCGCGCGTCCGCACCCACTCGCGCAAGCCCGCGGGGATGATCGACCCCGGGCGCTTCCCGCTGCTCGTGGTGCTGTTCTCCGACAGTCTCCCCGACGGCGAGGTCGAGCGCCTGGTGGACGGCATCGATGCGGCGCGGCGCTTCATCTACCTGCAATCGCGCGGGCGCTTCCTGCTCGACCCCACCTACCTGGCAGTCGACGGCCCGACCCCGGTCACGGCCGGCCCCACCATGGGTGCGATCGAGGCTCGCCTGCGCGCCCTGGGCGTCGGCGACGATCAGTTCGGCATGGTCTTCGCCGTGGCCGGTGACCTCTCGGGGAGCTACTCGGGCTTCACCCTGCTGGGCGACACGGCCGGCGCCATGGGGCGTCCCGAGCCGGTGCCCACGCCACCCGGCGCCATGGGCGGCGCCCCGGGCATGGCGTGGAGCTTCGCGCACGAGGTGCACCACCTGCTCGAACTCGACATGGCGCCGGCCGTGGGCATCGACGACTGGCCCAGCGGGCACTACGCGAACGACGTCCTCACCGGCCGCCTGGGCAGCCAGCGCGGCCGCCCCTTCGACGCCGGAGAGGCCTGGGACGGACTGGCTCGGCTCTTCGCCGACTTCGACGCCTGGGAACAAATCTGCTGGCCCCGTCGCCGGACCTTCGAGACGGTCGACAGCGACGGCGACGGCCTGGCCGACGACGACCGACGGCTGCCCCTCGATGAGCGTCGCTTCGGCAGCGACCCCGCCGTGGCCGACACCGACGGCGACGGACTGGACGACCTCGCCGAGGCCGCGGCCGGACTGTATGCCTCGTGCAACCCGCGGCATCCCGACACCGACGGCGACGGCCTGGCGGACGGCGACGACCCGGCGCCGCTGATCCCCTTCGCCGGCGTGATCCCCTACGGCGACCAACCGGTCGTCATCGCCACCCTGCCCCCACGCCGCACGACGCCACCCGGCGCGCAGGGCGACGAACTCCCGCCCCTGCGCGACACGGCCATCGAACTGCGCGCGTGCTGGAACGAGCAGGGCATCACGCTGCGCGTCAGCACCGACCGCGCCTGCGACGTGTTCCTGGACCTCGACGGCAGCGGCCGGCTCGGGCGCTGGGAGACCGACGGCGTGACCCGCGGCGAGGACGCCGTGGGCTCGGACGTGTGGTGCGGTCCGGCGCGCATCGCGCTGCGCGCCCACCACGCGCCACAGGGCGTGTTCGTCGGGCGGCGACCGGTGCCCGGCGCCTTCGTGGGCGCCGAGCGGCAGAACGGGCGCTACGTGCTCACCGCGTTCCTGCCGGAGCGCATGGGCCCGGGTGCACCGCACGTGCACGCGGTCCCGGATGCGGTCGAGGTCGAAGGACTGCGTCTGGTTCCGGGGACGGTCGTGGGCCTCGGTGTCACCGTGCGCAGTGCGCAACCCAACGACCCACTCCCGCTGGAGGCGTTCCAGGGCGACTGGCGCAGCCTGTTCGAGACCCACCGGCTGCTGGACGCCGAACTGCGGCGCGACGAGTAGGCGCTGCGGCCCACGGTCGCGAGCCCTGCAGACCACGGTCGCGAGCCCTGCAGCCCACGGTCGCGCGCCCTGCGGCCCACGGTCGCGAGCCCTACGGGGCCACGGTCGCGAGCCGTGCGGGCCCGGCGCTCAGCCGACCCCGTCCCCCGGGTCCGGGAGCGATTCCTCGACCTGCGGCGTCGCCTCCGGCTGCTCGTAGCTGTTCTTCGTCGGACCCGCGTGGACGGCTCCGTCGTCACCGGAGGGGTCGAAACCAAACAGGCCCACAGCGAAGTCGAGCACCTCACCCACGCGCACTTCGAGGTCCACCCCGAAGAACATGAACAGGCGCGCGCGCAACGTGAGCCAGTCCAGGGGGCCGCCCGAGTCGGCGCCGTCGAACCGGGCGTCGCCGCCGGCCCAGCCGTAGCTCCCGCTGATGCGGTCGATCCCTTCGAGCGTCTCCCGGTGCTGTCCCACCAGCAGACCCCAGCCGAAGATCTCTTCGCGCCACGTCGCCCACTGACGCCCGGTCCAGCCCGCCGCGTCGGCGTAGTAGTTGTCGTAGCCGAGTTGGATGAAGTGGGTCAGCTCGAGTTTGGCGCCGATGCCGCGGCCGGCCATCACGTGACCACGCAGCAGGTCCTCGAGGTCGTGACCGCGATCGGCGGCGTAGTCGCCCACTGCCGAGCACGCGCTCGCGACCGCCAACGCGAGCACGCACAGCACCGGCGCGGGACGCCGTGCCGGTGCCCGGCGAGACGGGGAACTGCGAGCCACGTCGCGTCGCCCGTTACGGGGTGTCGATGACGGACGTGTAGTCGTTGTCGTCGTTGGCCGGGTCGAACTGGAAGATGCCCGCAACGAAGTCGATCACCTCGCCCACGCGAACCTCGAGATCGATGCCCACGAAGAGCATCAGGTCGGCGCGCACCGTGAGCAGGTCGAGCGGGTTGTCGGGGTCGGCCTGATGGAACGACGTGCCGCCCTCCTCCGCGAAGCGCCAGCCGTAGCTGCCACTTACGCGATCGATGTCGTAGACGTCCCGCTCGTGGTACTCACCGAGGATCAGACCCCAGGTCCCCACCTGCTCGTGCCAGCCGCCGACCTCGCGGTTGCTCAGTCCCCATGCCTGGGCGTCCCACCAGCCGCCACCGAGGTGCAGCAGACGGGTGACCTCGAGCTTGAGCGCGATGCCCTTGCCCCACATCACGTGGCCCCTGAGGATGTCGGTCAGGTCGCCACCCCGGTTCACGAAGTAGTTCTTGGTGGGCGTCGTGTGGCACGCGGGCAGCAGCACCAAGGTAAGCAGTAGGGCGGCGAACGTTTTCATCGTGACCTCGGGGCCTGAAACGAACTGGTCTGTCGAACGCGCGGTCTTACCACTCACACCGAACGCGATCAAACGGCCGGCCTGCGGCGACGGGTCGTCGGAGGCCCCTGCAGCCGGCAAATATATGCATCGCAACGCATGCAGCGGCCCGTTCAGGCTCGCAAGCGGGGCCCGCCGGCCAGGGTGTCCCCGACCGGCCGGGAACCAGACCGCGCGAGAAACATACAAAAGGCGCTTGTTCGGGACCCTCGGGCGGTATGGTGTCGGCGCGCGCATGGAGCGCTGAAACCACGGTTTAAGGGAGTGTTCGAGATGGCGGACAAGGAAAGCCTGGTGATCGGTAGCAAGGTGAAGGCCTACGTGAAGACCAAGGGCCTCATGTGCTCGGGTGACCTCTCCGACGCCGTGTCACAGCTGGTGCGAGAGGCTCTCGACAAGGCGTGCGAACGCACGCAGTCCAACAAGCGTTCGACCGTCCGGCCTCACGACCTCTAATCGGGGACGTCGCGTATCGCCGCACTGCGGCCGATGCGGGACACCCAGGCGCAGGTCAGCTGCGAACCTCTCGGGCGAGGTGACTCCCCGAGACGAGTGGTGCCGGAGGTCGGCCCGCTCGCTGGATCGCTGGCTCCGGCCTCGCCGCACGATTCGGCCGAATCGTCGCACCCATGCGCCGGATGGCGCCCCCGCTCTCTAGCGGGTGTGCTATCCGGCGCCTGCTTGTGGGCATCCAGACGACAGCGCGCTTCGAGTTCCTCCCGCGGCAGCCGGACCCGGCCGTCACGGTCTATGTGGACGGAACCGAGGCCGGCTTCCGCAGCCTGAGCCATTGGCCGGGCAACACGACCCCCGCTGAGCTGAAACACGACCTCAGCACGGGCATCGCGCTCGATTTCGCCGGGCGCCCGGCCCTGGAGCAGCGGCGGCTCGTGGGGCCGGTGGAGGTCTTCGCGCAGAACCACTTCGACACCGACGGGGTGCTGTCGGCCTTCGCGGTGATGCACCCCGATCGGGCCCTGCCCCGGGCCGACGCCATGCTGCGCGCGGCTGCCACCGGCGACTTCGCCACCTGGCACGGTCCCGATGCCCTGGCGGTCGAGCTCACGGTGATGTCGATCACGAAGCACCGGGCCTCCCCGCTCGCGGCGCAGATCCCCGCCGGAACCGACCAGGAGACCCGCTGGGCCCGGGGCTACGACTGGCTGCTGGAGCGCATGGACGCCGTGCTCGACGACCCCTGGGCGTGGCGCGCCCTGTGGGAGCCCCGGCACGAGCTCATCAGCCGGCAGGTCGAGAACATCGATGCCGGGCGCGGACCGCCGGTGGAGCGCTTCCCCGACGAGGATCTGGCGGTGGTCACCAGCGCCGAGCCGCTCACCGCCATCGCCCTGCACCACGCCGCCGGCCCGGCCTACCGCGTGTTGTTGATCCAACCCGGCAGCGACGGCTACCGCTACCGATTCGCCTACCGTGACGAATCGTGGTTCGACACGGTCAGCTTCACGCCCTTGGCGCGACGTCCGCTGGAGCCGGTGGCCGCCGCCCTCGAGGCCCTCGAAGGGCCGGGACCGCGCGAGGGCGTGTGGTGGCACACTGCCTTGGCCGCACCGGTCGCCCTGCTCGGTTTCGGGGACGCCGGCCTGGTGGGCAACGCGTTCTTCGAGGACCCCGACCTGCGCGAGCAGCCTCCCAGCCGGCTCGCCCCACGGGAGCTGGTGCCGGCCCTGCGCGAACTGCTCGCGGACTGAGTCTCCGCGCCGGGCTGAGTCTCCGCGCCGGGCTGAGTCTCCGCGCCGGGCTGAGTTCCGCACCGGGCTGAGTTCCGCACCGGGACTGTCGACCGGCGGGGGCGCTAGAAGGGCAGGTCGTCTTCCGCGATCGGGACGTCGCCCGCCTCGTAGTCGGGGGGCGGGACGTCCGGCGGCCGCTCGTCATCACCGGCCGTCGCGGGGGTCGCAGGGGTCACGGAGGTCGCAGCCGCCTCGACGTCCACCTCCGCGCCCAGCGCCGCCACGACCTCGGTCACCTCGTGGCGCGCTGCCTGGAGCCGCTCACGACAGAAGCGGATCAGCTCCCCCGCTTCCTTGACCCGGGCCGCCAACTGGTCCACGTCGCCCGCGTCGTGCTCGAGTTCGTCCAGGATCTCGTCGAGCCGCTCCCGCGCGCTCCGGAACGTCTTGTGCTTCGCCCGTGTCTGTTTGCCCGTCGCCACCGCTTGGTCCTTCCTGCACGACCACGCCGACGCGCGGTCGAGACACCGTCAGCCGTCCGGGCCGTCGTCGGCCCCCTCGGGTTCGACCCCGCCCGCTCGCCCGTCGTCGCGCGGGACAGCGTCCGTCTCGTCGTCGATGTAGCCCATCCGGCGCAGGATCTCGAGCTGCTCGGGATCCTCCTCGACGAAGACATTGTCGTTCGGTCGCCGCTCTCGCGCACGACTCAGTGCCCGATCGAGTTCGCGCCACAGCCGCGTCCCCACCTCCGAGTGGGTCTGCTGCAGGTCGATCGCGCCCTCGGGCTCCTCGCGTGGATTGGTCGCGAGGTCGTACAGGTGACGCCGGTTGCGATTGAAGTCCACGATCAGCTTGTGGTCACCGTCCACGATCGCCGCCAGGTTCACGTTCTGGAGCTCTTCGTCGATCACCACCGGACGCACCGGCGCTTCCTCGCGCCCATCGAGGAAGGACGCCCAGGAGCGCCCCTCGAAGTCCTCCGGCTGCGCCAGTCCCACGCACTCGAGCAGCGTCGGCGCCACGTCGATCAGCGAGATCTGCTCGTCGATCCACAGGTGTCCGCTGCGCAGCCCGCCCGGCGGCCGGATGATCAGCGGCACGCGCAGCTGCTCCTGGAACACGTCGGCCCCGTGAGTCATCACCCCGTGATCCCAGAGCCCCTCTCCGTGATCGCTCACGATCACCACCCAGCTCTCGTCCAGCAGACCGCGCGCCTCCAGGTCGGAGAAGACGTGTTCGAGCTGGCGGTCGAACCAGAGGATCTCGCCGTCGTACAGGTCGATCGTGCGCTGGGCTTCGGCCTCGGGCGGACGCTTGAAGCCGAACGGCTCGAGCTGCTCGCGCGAGCCATCCATGGGCCCAGTGTAGTCCGGGTCGAAGTCGGCGTCGTGATGCGGCGTGTAGGGATCGTGCGGGTCGACGTAGTGCAGGTAGACGAAGTGCGGGCCCGGGCCGAGTTGCCCCAGGGCGTCGGCGACCGGCTCGATCATCTCCAGCGCGTCGGCGTACGGGTAGTCGGGGTAGTCCTTGATGAAGTCGTACTGCACGAACCCCTGATCGAGGCCGTGGCGCGGCAGCACGTTGCCGTTGGCGACCACACCGCGTGCCTCGTAGCCCTCGGCGGCGAGCGCCTCGGCCAGGGTGACCACGCTGGACGAGAGCATGCCGTCGCGGCCCTCGCAGCCGTGACTCTCGGGGATACGCGAGCTGAACAGCGACGCCACCGAAGCACGGGTCCAGCTCGCGGGCGCGTAGGCGTTGCCGAAGACGATGCTCTCCCGGGCCAGCCCGTCGAGGAACGGCGTCGTCGTGCGTTCGCTGCCGTACAGGCTCATGTGGTCGGAGCGCAGGGTGTCGATCAGGATCATCACGATCGACTTGGGCTGCCCCAGCGTCTGGAGCTCGGCGGAGCCGCGGCTGCAGGCGAGCGCCGCGCCCAGGGCGCAACAGGTGATGACGATGAGGATCGGGCGGCGCATGGGTGGGAGGATCTTAGCTTCAGTCGTCGTCGTCGCCCACGTACCCGAGGGCCTCGAGCATCTTCAGCTGCTCGGGGTCGGTCTCCTCGCCCGTGGTGTTCTGCGGACGGGCGCGGGCCGCCCGGGCCAGGGCCTCGAGCAGCGTGCGCTCGAGCTGGTTGCCCCTGGTCGTGGGGCGCCGATCGAGATCCACGGCCTGCGCGCCCATCTCATCGGGGTTGGCACCGAGATCGTACAGGCGGCGCGTCTCCCGGCCGTAGTCGACGATCAGCTTGTCCTCGCCCTCGATGATCGCGGCCATGTGGAACATGTCCATCTCCTCGTCGACGATCACCGGCCGCACGGGTGCGTCCTCGAGTCCGCGCAGGAACGGAGCCCACGAGCGGCCCTCGAAGTCGGCGGGGACTTCCACCTCCACCAGGTCGAGCAGCGTGGGTGCCACGTCGATCAGCGAGATCGGATCGGGCAGCGACGCCCGGGCGGCGAGTCCGCCGGGAGGGCGCACCACCAGCGGCACGTGGATCTGCTCCTCGAAGACCTCCTGCCCGTGAGACTGCACCCGATGGTCCCACAGGCCCTCACCGTGGTCGCTGGTGATCAGCACCCACGCGCGATCGAGGATGCCGCTGGCCTCCAGCTTGCCGAACAGCTCGCGCATGTAGCCGTCGAACCAGAGGATCTCGCCGTCGTACAGATCGATGGCGCGGGCCATCTCGGCCGCTGGCGGACGCTTGCCGTTGAACGGCTTGAGCGTCTCCCGTGCGCCGTCCATGGGACCTTCGTAGTCCGGACTGTAGTCCGTCTCCGGGTGGACGATGTAGGGGTCGTGCGGGTCGACGTAGTGCAGGTAGACGAAGAACGCCTCGCGCTCGATGGCGGCGAAGGCGTCATCCACCGGTTCCTCCATGCGCACGGCGTCCGCATAGGGGTAGGCCGGCCAGTCCTTGATGTGGGCGTACTGCAGGAAGCCCTGGTCGAAGCCGTACTTGCCCAGCACGTTGCCATTGGCGATCACGCCGCGCGACTCGTAGCCGGCGTCGGTGAAGGCCTCGGCCAGGGTGAGCACCTCGGGCACGAGCCGTCCGTCGCGACCCTCGCAACCGTGGCTCTCTGGCAGGCGACCGCTGAACAGCGACGCGATCGACGGACGGGTCCAACTCGCGGCGGCGTAGGCGCGCTCGAAGACGATGCTCTGCTCGGCCAGTTCGTTCAGGAACGGCGTGGTGCGGCGGGCGTAGCCGTGGATGCTCGTGTGGTCGGCGCGCAGGGTGTCGATCAGGATCATGATCACCGGGGCGGTGGGCGACGGCGAGCGCACGATGGGCTGAGGTCCGGAGGGCGCGCAGCCCGCAGCCAGCAGCAGCACGCCAAGCAGCAGCAGCACGCCAGCCCGCAGCAGCACGCCAGCCCGCAGCAGCACGGCAGCCCGCTGCAGCACGGCAGCTCGCAGCAGCACGGCAGCCCGCTGCAGCACGCCAGCCCGCAGCAGCACGGTAGGCAGCAGCACGGCAGGCGCGAGCGCAGACCGCGCGGCAAGCAGCCCGCGGTCCGCGGCCCGGGGTGTGGGTGCGCCGCTCACGAAGCGTCTTCGTCGGTCGTGGCGCTCGCCCCATCCTCGGCAGCCGGGCGGGCGGTGCCGGCGGTGAGGTCGAGTTCGCCGTCGCGCATCACGGCGGTGAGCGCCTCACCCTTCCGAGCATCCGAGGCGTCCTTCAGAATCGCGCCATCGGGACGACGGAGCCAGGCGTAGCCGCGGCGCAGGATCGCCCGCGGATCGAGCAGGCGCACCCGCTCCTCCACGTCGCGCAGGGCCTGATCCTGCTGATCACTGCCGCGGCGCGCGATCAGCCCCAGGCGCTCGACCGCCGCACCCATGCGCGACTCGTGACGCGCCAGGGCCTCGGTGTGCACGCCCGAGCCCACGGTCGCGACGGCCCGCTGCAGACCGTGCTGCTCGCGCTCGAGTCGGCGCTGCGCGAGGGCGGGCAGCCGTTCACCGGCCTGATCGAGCCGGCCGCGGGCCTCGTCGAGCCCTTCCACGACCGAGATCTGGGCGCGTCGCGCCGTGTCCATCAGCCCTTCGCGCTCGGCGCGCAACCTCTCGTCCGCCTGCAGGCAGATGGCGGTCCACACCGCCTCAGCCTGGCCCAGACATTCACGGGCCCGCTCCACCAGCCACTGGGCGACCTTGGTCGGCGTCTTGAAGCCGGCGTGCGCCGCCGCGTCGGCCACTGACGTGTCGATCTCGTGCCCGATCCCGGTGAGCACCGGGACCGGACAGGTCGCGATGGCCCGGGCGATGTCTTCCTGGTCGAACCAGGACAGGTCGAGCCGCGACCCGCCGCCGCGCACCAGGCAGATTGCATCCACGTCGAGGCCGGCCAGCGTCGTGAGCGCCGCGCACACCTCGACGCTCGTCGTGGTGCCCTGCATGCGCGCGTTGCACGCCAGCACCTGGAATCCGATCCCCGCGGCGCCCAGTTCCTTGAGGAAGTCCTGGTGGGCAGCGCTGCCGGCCGCGGTCACCAGCCCGATGCGCAGCGGCGGGTCGGGCAGGCTCACCTGCTTGTTCCACCGCAACGCACCTTCGAGCTCCAGTCGGCGCAGCACTTCGCGCCGCTGACGGTCGAGGCTGCCCAGCGTGAACTCCGGGTCGATGTCGCTGATGGTGAAGCTGATCTCGCCCTTGGGGGCATAGAAGTCCGGCTTCACCAGGACTCGCAGCACGACGCCATCGGCGGGCTCGAGCACCCCGGCGAGCTTGCCGCGCGGCCCGAAGAGGCCCTCCACCGTCCGCCGCCACATCTTCACCGAGAGCGTCGCGCGCTTCGGCTGTCCGCGCCCGGTGCCCGCAGCGCCCTGCTCGTCGACCAGGGCGAAGTACCAGTGGGGGCCGCCGCGGCGGGAGGTGCGTTCCAGCTCGAACGTCTCGCCCACCAGCCAGAACGGCTCGGGGAAGCCCGACTTGAGCAGGGAGCTGATGTGCTCCCCCACCTCGGGAACGGTCCATGTGCGCGGCTCGTCGCTCGTCGGCGACGGCACATCCTCCGCGACGGCGCGCGGCTCCCGGGGCCCCGGCTCGCCGGCCCGCCTGCGCGCCGGCTGGGAGGGCACCGCACCCTGCTCCGCGGACGACGAGGTCGTGCCCGGGAGCTCCCACAGGAACGCGTCGTCGTACTCGTCGGGGGAAGGCATGGTCGGCTGCGATTGTAGCGGCTCGTGCGAGCGGCGCCGCCCCGGAACGGAGCCCTCGACGCCGGCCCCGCAGGTGTCGCGCCCCCTTCCAGCGACGCCCGCCCGGAACACCGCGCCCACGCTGACCGACCCCGCTGAGCCGGACCGAGCGCGTGCTATCATCCCGCGCCTTCGTGGGTCCCCGAGCAGGAATTGTGTACATGAGCCAGTCGCGCAAGATCGTCATCATCGGATCGGGAGCCGCCGGATACACGGCCGCCATCTACGCTGCCCGCGCCGACCTCCAGCCGCTGCTCTACGCCGGCCTCCAGCCGGGCGGCCAGCTCACGATCACCACCGACGTCGAGAACTTCCCGGGCTTCCCCGAGGGGGTGATGGGCCCCGACCTGATGGAGCGCATGCGCCAGCAGGCCGAGCGCTTCGGCACCGAGATCCACCCGGGTCGGATCAACAAGGTCGACTTCAGCAAGCGCCCGTTCGCCCTCGAGGACAGCGACGGCAAGAGCCTCGAGGCCGACACCGTCGTCGTCGCCACCGGAGCCACCGCACAGCTGCTGGGCGCGAAGGGCGAGGATCACCTGATGGGCTACGGCGTGTCGGCCTGCGCCACCTGTGACGCGGCGTTCTTCCGCGACGTGCACGTGGGCGTGGTGGGCGGAGGCGACAGCGCCATGGAAGAGTCCGACTACCTGACCAAGTTCGCGAGCAAGGTCACCGTGATCCACCGCCGCGAGGAGTTCCGGGCCAGCAAGATCATGCTCAAGCGCGCCCAGGAGAACCCCAAGATCGAGTTCGTCACCGACACCGTGGTGGACGAGATGGTGTCGTTGGACGACAAGCGGCGCCTCAGGGGCGCGCGCGTCCGCAACCTCAAGACGGGCGAAGAGAGCCTGATGGAGCTGGACGGGTTGTTCGTCGCCATCGGGCACAAGCCCAACACCGAGGTCTTCGCCGGCCAGCTCGACCTGGACGAGAAGGGCTACCTCAAGGTCGACGGCGCCACCCGGACCAACGTGCCCGGCGTGTTCGCCGCCGGAGACGTAGCCGACCCGATCTACCGTCAGGCCATCAGCGCCGCCGGGACCGGGTGCATGGCCGCCCTCGACGCCGAGCGTTTCCTCGCCGGGCACTGATCGTCCCGCTCCGGGAGTCCGCTCCAGCGCCCCGACGGCCGGTCCCGCGGTGAATCAGAGCGGTGGCATCAGCGCGAGACGGAAGTCGCTGCTGTGCTCGAAGCCCACCTTCTCGTAGGCCTTGCGCGCCGCCTTGTTCTTCTCGTCGACGTGGAGCGCGATGAAGGGGACGCCCTCGCGGTTGACCAGGTCCTTGCACAGCGTCCAGAGCGCGCGTGTCGCGAGACCCTGCTTGCGGCACTCCTTCGGCGTGTAGACCCCTTCGAGCAGGGCGCCCTCGGGGCCCATCACGGCGAGGTCGCACTTGAATACGGGCCGCCCCTCGTCGTTGCGACAAAGGAACGCGCGGCCGTCCATGACCTTCTCGGTCATGCGGATGCGGTAGTGCTTGCGGTCGACCTGGAAGGGCTTGAGTCGCAGGTCCTCGGTGACCATGGCACAGGACAGTTCCGTCAACTCGTCGATCGAGTCGAGGCTGGCCTGCTCCATGTCGATTTCCTTGAGGCCCTTCGCGACGCCCTTGGAAGTCAGCACGTAGAACGGCTGCTTGCGGCTGAGCGTCGGCACGGCGCCCGTCTCGCCCTTGTAGCGTGCAAGGAACTCGCGCCCCGCCTCGTTCTCACCGATCAGGATGGTGAAACGGTAGCCGCGCTCCGCGATCGGCCGCGCGAACATGCCGGCCACCTTGGCTTCGTCCACCGAGATGACCAGAGCGCCACCGTTGCCCAGGAACGCCAGGCCGCGCAGCGACTGGTCCTCGTCGAACACACCGAGGAACGTTCCCCCGGAGGGTTGGCGCGTGCTGTCCATGCCTCCCCGACCGATGCGGGAGATCAGGAAGACATTCTCCCGCGGCTCGCCCTTGAGGAACGCGAGCGCCACGGCCTGCGGAACCTTCTCGGTAACGCGCAGGCTGTAAACAGATTCAATCGCTGTCATCGGAACATCCCCTCCACTCGGTACCCACCCATCGGGTGCACTCCACCAGGCAGCCACCCACCAAAGCAGCACTCTTGGCGCCGCCCGGGTTGCCCGTTGCCCGCACGCCGTTCTCCTCGATGTCCCGTACGTTGAGTGGTTTCTTGCACCTTGTCCATGCCTGAAGTCCTGATGGTTCCCTGCTCTAGCCTCGTCGATCCGTCAGTCGTGCCGTTTATCCACGGGATCTCCACACCGTGACGCGATGGCGCGGCATCCGGCGGCCACTGGGGAGTCGGATGCCATGCGAGTCCGTTACACAGACCTGCTCAGCGCCTCGAGCCCCATGGACTGCTCCGGCTGTGACGAAACCATGGAGCGCGATCATGCCTCCACGAACTCCGCCGGCGGGAAGCCTGCGAGCAACTCCCGGGTGCGCTCGTGCCGCTCCGGGGCCTCGTCCACGAACCGCTGGATCCCGGCCCGCAGGTGCTCGGGGTCGAGATGGGACTCGGCCACGATCTGCGCCACCGAGCCACCGGTACGCCAGCGATCGTCGAAATCGGGCGTGATCGCGTAGTCGGCGGACACGGCGTGGGGGATCCAGTTGTTCATGTTCCAGCGCGCGGTGTTGGAGACGACCATCGCCTGCGCCCATTCGGCCGGGGGCAGCACGTGGTTGCGGTACTCGTCCGACTGCCGCCGGAACAGACCGTGGCTTACGGCCGCCACGACCTTCAGGTTGGGCCCGTCGCTCTGCAGCCAGGGCAGCAGTTGGACGAGGCTGGCGGTCGAACTCGTCCCGCGCACGATCACCACACCCTGCTTGGGGCGTGACTCGTCGAAGGGTCGGATCACGTAGGCCCCACGGGCCGCGGCCCGGTGGTCGTCGATGCCCAGTGCCTTGCGGTCGGGGATCTCGATCGGGGGCCGGGTGAGGTGCAACACCACGATCGGCACCTCGGTGGCCAGGGCTGCGGCGAGCACCACCGGAACCTCGTTGGCCTCCCAGGGGTGGAGGTTCAGCACCTGCCCGCGGGGGAACAGCGACGTGACGCCGGGCGAGAAGATGCCGAAGTGCGTGCGGCTGTCCTCCGCCGTCTCGGGCCCGCTGTGTCCGGCGACCCAGATGACCTTGCCCAGCTTGATCTGGCTGTCCTGGCAGGCCTGGCTGAAGAGCCGCATGGGGCCGTACTTGAGGTAGCTGAACGAGCCGTAGGTCGCGCACCCGGCGAAGTAGCCGCGGAAGTTCTCGAACGGCTTGTCGCTCAGGTTGACGCTGGCGGCGCCGCAGACGATGCCCGAGTTGGTGAACTCGGTGATCTCCTGGGGCAGCACCACGCCCTCCTGCCGCTCGTCGCGCTGGTACCAGCCGTAGCCCGGGAAGTCACCCCACTGCTTGCCGAAGCCCGAGATGTTCGTGCTGTCGGCGAGGTCGGCGGCACACACCAGGAACAGCGGTCGCCCGTAGTCCTCGCTGCCGATCGCGTTGGCATAGGCACCGAAACGTGCGAAGCCCTTGCGGTTGGGCTGCTGCTCACCGGGCGCGAAGAAGAGCTCGTCCGGCAGCGCCTCGGGATCCGTGAGGCGCGCGTCCTGCCAGGGGTCGTTGGCGGTGTCCCAACGGAAGCTGGGAATCTCGCGCGGGACCTCCTGGGCCAGGTCGATCAGGCGATCGGAGAGGAAGTCCACCAGGGCCTGGTCGCCGGCCAGGACGGACAGGGCCACGTCCAGGTGGTCACGACCCTGCGCGACGCGGTCCTCGCGGTCGGAGGGGACCTGCACCTGCTCACCGCTGTACTGCACGCCGTACTTCTCGCCGAAGCCGTTGCGCAGCGTCCAGAACGGTTCGCTGTTGAACTTGTGCGGCGCGCCGTGGGATGCGTTGTCGTACTTGAGGTACCCGCGCCCCTTGCGCGTGCGGAACCACACGCAGCTCGGCACCGACTGGTCGCGACTGGCGAGCACTTCGTGGAAGGCCGTCATCAGCGCGTTGAAGTCGCTGCCCTCCTCGGCCCCAGCCACGCGCCAGCCGTAGCTCTTGAACCACGTGTCGGGCGTCCCGTGGACGACGTGGCTGATGCGGTGGTCGTCGATGCCGCAGTCGTTCCAGTCGAGCAGGTAGGTGAAGTTGCCCAGCCCCAGCCCCCAGGCGCTGTTCTTGACCTCGTGGTGCGCACCCGCCGTGTGACCGCCCTCGCCCTCCATGGCGAACACACGCACCTCGCCCGCGCCGGCGTGCTTCAGCGCCATGGCCTCACCCGCGGCGATCGGCGCCCCGTGACCGGAGGGCCCGGTGTTGGCCTTGAAGAACAGCGTGCGCCCTTCCATCTCGGCGTGGCCGGGCAGTCCTCCGTTCTGCCGCAGGGTGAGCAGGTCGGCCGGCAGCAGGGTGAAGTCACGGCCCAGCGGATGGGCGAAACGGGCGTCCCCGGTGCGCTCGTGGCGCAGCCGCATGGCCTCGTTCAGCACCGCCAGCGCGGCATAGACGACCGGGTTGCAGTGTCCGGCGACGAGCACGAAACGGTCCGCAAAGCGCTCCTCGGGGTGCCGGATGTCCCAGCGCATGGCCCCCGACAGCATCAGCGTGAGCAGCGCGTGGACCTTGCTCCGGCTGCCACCGGGGTGGCCGCTCTGGCTCAGGTTCAACGCCAGATCCAGGCACTCATCGACGATATCGGCGGTCTTTTCCCAGAAGGGAATTTCAGAGCGGAGTTGATCGAGGGGTCGCATGGCGTGATTCTGATGGGGGAGCCGGAACGGCGCATTATAGGCCCCTGCGCCGGGGATTGGGGCTCCTGACCTACACCGCCCCACTGTCAGCCAAGCCCCTCCACGTCAGCCCCCTGGCGTTCGCCACGACGCAACCGACCCCGCCGGAGTCCATCGGATCGTGGAAACCGTATCGGTCGAGCTCGCGCTCATCGACTGGGTCGGTGTCGGCGCCCTGGTTCTCGGGTACTTCTACGGCCTGAACAAGGGCCTCGGCCCGGTGTTCGGGATGATGCTCTGGCTGATCGCCGCCATGTGGATCGGCCGCAGCCTGGCCCCGATTCTCCTCGGCTGGGTGGCCGACCCCCAGGACGCCCAGAACTGGCACACCCAGTTCATGGCCTACGGGGGCGTGACGGGCATGCTGCTGGCCCTGCCGATCCTGGGTCGCATCTTCGGCGGCCGCGACGGCAAGAAGCAGGCCGGCGGCGAGGAGCCGCACAACAAGCACTTCGGCTCGCTGGTGGGTGTGGTCTGCGCCTGCCTCTTCTTCACGCTGAGCTGCCCCTACGCCCACCGCTTCGAATTCGTGGCGAAGAGCTACGACACCGCCGCCGCACCGGCCGTCGCCATCCGCCTGGCCGAGCACATGGCGTACCTCTACCCGCCGGCGCACCTGCAGGCCCTGCGGCACACGCTCTCCCCGGAGCAGCGCGGCAAGGTCAACAACGCGCGGGCCAAGGCCAAGGCCAAGCGCGCCAAGGAGAACGCGGCCCCTCGCTGAGCGGGGCGGCGCGCGCTCTAGAACAGCGTGTAGATGAACGGCGAGAGCACCGGCGAGGCCGCAGCCGCCGCCAGGGCGAGGCCGATCGTCATCAGCACGACGAGCACGGGCAGCACGTACCAGTTGCCCCGGTCCCAGGTCGACAGCATGAGCGAGACGACCGTGGTGAACTTGTCGCGCGCATACCAGGTGATCATCACCAGGATGAACACCGCGAACCAGGTGAACGCGTTCGCAGCCAGCGGGATCCGCGGCCCGGCCTCGGTCGCCGGCTCGCCGAAGGTCATCACCTCCTCGGCCGGGACCTCCGCCGCCATCCAGTCGAAGCCCTTCATCACGGCGTAGACGAAGCCGAGCAACGCCGCCACCTTGAGCAGCGCCACGGGCAGGTTCTCGTCCTTGCGGTAGTTCAGCCAGTACAGCGGGCCGAAGACGCCGAGCAGGACCAGGAAGACGATTTCGAGCGTACCCATGATCAGGACACCATCTCGGCCACGCGATCACCTTCGTGCCGCAGCATGAAGGGCGTGTCGTGGATGATCTTCTTGGCCTCCTTGCGGACGACGTAGTTCTGCAGGTAGAGCACGTCCATCTCGCTGCGGCTGAAGGTGTTGAAGGCCTGGGCCGGCGTCTCGACGATCGGCTCACCCTTCAGGTTGAACGAGGTGTTCAGCACGACCGGCACGCCGGTCTTCTCGCCGAAGAGCTCGATCATGCGGTGGTAGTCGGGGTTGCTGTCCTTCATCACCGTCTGCAGGCGGCCCGAGCCGTCCACGTGGGTGATGGCCGGGATCGCGTCCCGCTTCTCCTCGCGCACCGGCACGACGTAGAGCATGAAGCGCGCGGGCCAGTGCTCACCGGAGGGGTCGTTGGGCATCTCGAAGTACTCGCCGGCGCGCTCGTGCAGCACGCTGGGAGCGAAGGGCCGGAACGCCTCGCGGAACTTGATCTTGGCGTTGACGATCTCCTTCATCTCGGTGCTGCGAGCATCGGCGATGATCGATCGTGAACCGAGCGCACGCGGCCCCCACTCGAAGCGACCGCGGAACCACCCGCCGACCTTGCCGGCGATCAGGTCCTCGGTGACGACATCGAAGAACTCCTCGTCGGTGTCGTACTTCTCGAAGGCGATGTCGTGCTCGCTGAGGAACTCCTCGATCTCGGCGTGTGAGTACTCGCTGCCCAGGTAGGCGTGATCGAGCGCCGGAGCGCGGGGCTTGCCGAGCAGGTGGTTGTAGGCCCACATGGCCGCACCCACCGCGCCGCCGTCGTCGCCCGCCGCCGGGTGCACGTACAGCTCCTCGACGTCGGTCTCGTTGATGATCTTGGCGTTGGCCACCGAGTTGAGCGCCACGCCGCCCGCCATGCACAGCCGCTTGCAGCCGGTGACGTTGACCGCGTTCTGCGCCATGCGCATCACGATCTCCTCGGTCACCCTCTGGATCGACATGGCCACGTCGCAGTAGAAGGGATCGAGGCTCTTGTCCTCGAGGGCCGGGTCGCGCCCGGGCCGCCCCATGACCTCCTCGAAGGCCGGCGTGTAGCTGTTCGTCGCCGACCAGTGGTAGGCGAAGTACTTCATGTCCTGCCACAGCGAACCGTCGTCGTTGATGCGGATCATCTTCTTGATCCGATCGATGTACTTGGGCTCGCCGTAGGGCGCCATGCCCATCAGCTTGTACTCGCCCTCGTTCACCTCGAAGCCGCAGTAGGCGGTGAAGGACGAGTAGAGCAGGCCCACGGAGTGCGGAAAGCGCATCTCCTTGAGCAGGTCGATCTTGGTGTCCTTGCCGTGCCCCAGGGTGGACGTGGTCCACTCCCCGGCGCCGTCGAGCGTGAGCACGGCCGCCTCGTCGAAGGGCGAGCAGAAGAACGCCGCGCTGGCGTGGCTCATGTGGTGGTCGGCGAAGAGCAGCTTGCTCTTGGGGATCCCGAGGTTCTTCAGGATCAGGCTGCGCACCCACAGCTTCTTCTGCATCCAGGCGAGCATCGCCTCGCGGAAGACCTTGAGCGAACGCGGGAAGGTCGAGAAGGCCGTGAGCAGCAGGCGCTCGAACTTCACGAACGGCTTCTCGTAGAACACCACGTAGTCGACCTGGTCGATCGTGATGCCGGCCGTCTTCAGGCAGAAGTCGATCGCCTTGCCGGGGAAGCCCGGGTCGTGCTTGCGACGACTGAAGCGCTCTTCCTCACCCGCGGCGAGGACCACGCCGTCCTTGATGATCGCAGCGGATCCGTCGTGGTAGTAGAACGACAAGCCGAGGATGTACATGGGTCTCAGTCCTGACGCCGCGCGTCGTCGAGCGTCTCGTTCACCTGGCTCCAGTCGCAATACGTCGAGGACGGAGGCGACTTCACCATGAGCGCGTCGGTGAAGAGCTTGTAGAACACCGCGATCGGGGCCAGGGCCACCCAGTAGATGACCGAGAGCAGTGTGCGCCCGACGACGTTGCCGAAACGCTCGAGAAACTGAGTGACGGGCTGGAACACGGGCGTTGGGACCGACGACGGAGGGGCGGGGCTGCCCGGCGCCTCTGGACGTGGCGCGCGAAGAGGGATGGCGCAGAATAGCGGCAGCCCCGTCCATCGGCAAGACGACCCGGCGGGCCTGAGGGGCACTCGAGCCACCCCCGGCCGAGGACTCCGAGCTCCGGCCCGGGCCACGCACCACACTCCGCTCCCACAGCCGAGCCGGAGCCGTTCCGCGCCGCCCCCACCCCGAGAGCCCCGGCCTACAATGGTCCGTTGTGTGCCCCTGAACACCCCGGAGGCCCCCATGGCCGCCCGCAGGATCCTGATGCTCGTCGGCGACTTCGTGGAGGACTACGAGGTCATGGTGCCGTTCCAGATGTTGGGCATGGTGGGCCATGAGGTCCACGCCGCCTGCCCCGGCAAGCGCGCCGGCGAGAAGGTCCGGACCGCCGTCCACGACTTCGAGGGCGACCAGACCTACACCGAGAAGCGCGGCCACGACTTCGTGCTCAATGCCGACTTCGACCGGCTCGACCCCGCCGACTACGACGCCCTGGTCGTCCCCGGCGGCCGCGCCCCCGAGTACCTGCGCCTCGACGAGCAGGTGCTGGCCTGCGTGCGCCACTTCGCCGACCAGGCCAAACCGATCGCCTCGATCTGCCACGGCCAGCAACTGCTCGCCGCCGCCGACGTGCTCCAGGGCCGGCTGTGCACCGCCTACCCCGCCGTGCGCCCGGAAGTCGTGCGCGCCGGCGCCGAGTGGGCCGAACCCAACGACACCCTCAGCAACGCCGTGGTGGACGGCAACCTCGTCACCGCCCCGGCCTGGCCGGCCCACGCCGAGTGGATCGCTCGTTTCCTGGAGGTGCTGGGCACCAAGATCGAGGTGTGACGCCCCTCCACTCGCGACGAACCTCCCTTGCGCATCTGCTCCGGCTTGCTCCTGACAGCGACCCTGACCGGCGCCCTCCCCGCCTGCACCGAACCCACCCCGGAGCAGCACATGGCGCTCGCCAGAGAGGCGCTCTGGCAAGACGACCACACGGGCGCTCACCACCACGCGCAGGCAGCGTTCAACGCCGCCCTCGAGACAAACGACACCCTCCTCGCACGGCGCGCCACGGTCTCCCTCATTCGATCCATCGTCCGCGCGGAGTCCATCACCGAGCCCGTGGACCCGGCCGGCCGTGCCGCGTGGGAGGTGCTGGAGCAGGACGTCGTCCCGCACCAGATCCTCGACGACGAGACGTGGCTCCGGCTCATCAGCGAATGCCACACCGCCAAGGACGGTCGCTGCGCCTATGAAGCCGCTCGACTCGCCGAAGGCCGGTCCGCCAATCTCGATGCCTGGCTGGACAGCTACCGCACCCAGCTCGAGCGCATCGAGTGGAAGCTCTTTCCGTGGGAGTACCCCACCGAGTTCGTCTTCTGCCTCACATGCTCCAGCTACCCCGCCGAACGGCATTGCGGGCGCGTCGAACAACACGCGACTTGGGGCGATTGACGGCTATCGACGCACAGGGAAGCGTTGCTCCACCACACCCGCGTCCGTCGTCACGCGCACCTCAAGCCAGGCTTGCTCCGCCCCCGGAGGAAGAGCGAGCGGTCCGAACTGCAGTCCGCGCGACGGCCGGAGCCTCGAGGCACCGACCCCGCGCTCGTAGGGCCCGGACTCGGCCAGCGCGACGTTCACTTCGATCTTCGTCATGGCCACCCCCCCGACGCCCTCGGCCTCGAGCCAGGTCAGCACGATCCGATCCTCTCGCCACTCGGGCGCCGCGTGAGCGAAAGTGACTTTCCCGTCCGCCATCGTGTGAATCACCGCGGGCGGTGCCGACGGCGAGACGCAGGCGGAGGCCAACAGGCACAGCGCGAGTACGAACGGCATCGTCTTCTCTCCCATGAGGTTCTCTCCTGACAACGCGCCGGCGACTCCCCCGAGCCGCCGGCGCCGTCCTTCTCGATCCACTGTCGCCACTCAGAAGAACATCGGCAAGTCGTCGTGTTCCCAGGCGAGGACCAGGCGGTCGTCGACGGCGTAGCCCTCGACCCGCACCTCGTTGTGCAGCAGACCGAGCAGGTCGGTGGGCACGAGCACCTCGAGCCGGCCGGTGAACTCGTCCCGCACGAAGTCCACCTGCACGCCATTGACCCAGATCCAGGCGTACGCCGCAGGAACGTCTTCCTGCATGTCCTTCACCCGGCCGAGGTCCTCGATCCAGACCAACCGGTACTCGTCCCGGGAGTGCGGCGCGGCGGGGTTGAGCACGCGCAACCCGTTGCCGTACTGGTGCGCGTTCCACTGGAACTCGCGGTAGTTACCGTTCCCGAGCAGGGCCAGCAGCTCCACCTTCAAGCGCAGGAGCTGGTTCTTCCCCTGCATGGCCACCTGCGGATACGCGTACGGGCCGATGGCGCCCGCGACGAGCAGGACGACGACCAATCTCTTCAGCACGTTCATGTGTTCCCCCTTCCGATCAGTTGAAGTTGCCCGAGAACGTGGAGACCCCACCGTTCTCGTCGACGAAACTGAACTCCCAGTGCGTGGCCGCGATGCCGTTGTCGAACAGGTCGAGGTTGATGGTTCCCATCTTCAGCTCGCTCGAGGGCGTGGCGACATCCGCGTTGAGCGCGTCGACGCAGATGTCGGCGCCGGGGTTGAACCCCGCGTGCCCCCCTCCCCCTTGGAACCCCAGATCGTGGTAGGTCTTGAGCTTCATGCTCTTCAGCTTGGGACAATCGCCGCGCTCGGCGTTGGTCGTCACCGACATGCCCGTTGCGCTCAGGCTTCCACCCGCTGCCTTCACACCGGTCGCGATGCCCTTGTAACAGTCGGTCTTGGCCAACATCACCTTGCAGCCTCCCAGCAGCATGGCCGCGACGCACAGCATCATCCAGGTCTTCGATCTCATCGTGTGTCTCCTCGAGTTGAAGTTGCTGTCGAGGGAACACCACTCATCGCCTGACCTGCTCTGCGCGAATCAGCGGCAACCCCTCGCCGCATGGCTGTCGGCCCGCGGACGCCCGCGTGACACCCGGCCTCATCGCAAGTCGCCAAACACGGCGACGCCGGGAAGGAGGGAGGCCCCGACTGGCCGCCAGTTCCGCTCTCTGGAACAATGCGCGAGGCCGTGTCACCCGGCCGCCGGGTGCGGCCCGCCCTTGGTGAACCGGGGCGACCGCTGCCGGGCCGTGGTCCTGAGGCGTGTGGCAGAGGCATGTCGCACGGCGAGACGCAACACGGCAGTCCCACTGTTCCTCTTCACGGAACAGAGCGTGCAAGATGCGACAAGCGATCAACAAATCTGCACACACGAGAAACTCATCACGACCCTGGCGTTGCTCTCACAACTGCACCCCGAACAGCTCTGCCCCTGCTGAGAAGCGCGGCTCGGCTGACAACGCACTTCATGACGACTCGTCACCGCACTTCGTCCCTGCTGGTCGTCGGACTTGCCGGCCTGCTTGCGGCGACCTGGTTCCTGTTTCGACAGGAGCCTGAGGAGCACGCGATCGACGACGCCCCGCGCTTCGGAGCGCCACTCGGGCTCCGGGTCGAGCCGCGCGTCGACCCGATCGAGGCCGGGGTCATCCCTGCGTCCGGCGGTGAGAGCCAATGTCGGGTCGTCTCGCCGGGGAAGACTTCCAGGGACTTCGGCACGATCACGCTCGACCTGGGGACCTCGGTCGCGCCCCACTGGCGCGGCGGCCAACCGGAAGTGATTCTCGACACGGAGCAGGAGCAACCGCTGCACGGCGCGCTGCCCCACTTGCTTTCCCCTGTGGCCGGCGAACTCGACGTGCGGCGTGTGCGTCTCCCACCCGATGGTCGCGTGGTCTTCACCTACGTGGCACCGGGGCGATACACGCTCACGCTCCCTCGACCGGCCTCCGACGGCGGACTCGCCTACCGTCGAACGAAAGCATTCAGCGTGACCCCAGGCGATGACCTGCTCTTGCGCACGCTTGACTGAGGTCGCTACCTCACCCGCGCGTAACACCAGCAATCACACGCTTCGTTCCCGAGGCTGGGGAAGCGGATCCACTTGCGCAGAAGGCCTTCGCGCTGCATGCCGGCCTTCTCCATCACGCGCGCCGACGCGCTGTGGTCGACGTGGCACACGGCCCACACGCGCTCGAAGCCGCCGCCGGCGAGGGGAACGGTGTCAGCGCGGTCGGTGCTGCCCCTGTCGCGGAGCGCCCAGTCGACCACGGCGCTGACGGCCTCGGTCATGAGCCCCCGCCCCCATTGGCGACGGGAGAGGACGTAACCCATGCTCGCCCGGTGCGCGTTGTGGGGCATGGCGCTCAGGTCCAGGCCGATCATGCCGATCAGCTCGCCGCTCGTGCCGTCCGCTGACCGCCGCGTGATCGCCCACAGGTACGTCGTGCCGTTCGCGAGCCCCTTCAGCGCCTGCGATAGGAACAGCCGCACGGAGTCCACCGAATCGTGCGCCAACCACACAAGGTAACGCGTGGCCTCCTCGTCCGACGCATAGGCATCGAAGATCCCCTGCGCGTCGTCCAACACCGGTGGCCGCAACAGCAACCGCTCGGTCTCGATCACGGGTAACAGCACGGCGTTTCCTTCGACGAGCCTCTGACGAGGCGGTGCTCACGTTGCAGTCCGGGGAACAACGTTGCCCAAGATATCGGAGTTCGATGGGTTCGAGATCTACATGGACTACAGTGATCATGCACCGCCGCGCGCCCGCGCCGGCCACACACTCAAGAAGATCGAGCCACGACAATGACTTTCGTGACACGCATCCTGCACATCGAAGCCGCGACACCCTGTGGCGCTCACGAACTCCGCTTGTCCTTCGACGACGGGACAATCAAGCGTGTGGACGTGCGACCTCTGCTGCAGGGCCCGGTGTTCGAACCGCTTCACGACCCGGCGGAGTTCGCGCGGGTGCGGGTGGATGCAGATGCCGGTACGGTCGTCTGGCCCAACGGTGCCGACTTCGCACCGGAAGCGCTCTACGCGCTCCCTGCTCTACCCGACTAGCCCAGCTCTACCTGACTAGTCCAGCTCCACGCGACTCGTCCTGCTCTACCCGACGAGTCCACCCACATCACGGCGTGGTGGCGCGCAGCGCATTGCTGGCGGCGAAGCCCACCGGGCCGGCGGCGTCCTGGATCCAGAACTGGAACCAGGTGTCGAAGGCGGAGGGCACGCCGGCGGGCCAGGTGCCGGCGATCTCGATCGTGCCGGTGACGCCCGTGGGCAGCGGCAGGAGGAAGCCCGGCGGCGCCGGGTCGGGGACGAGCACGCCGCCCTTGAAGGGCGCGCTCAACTCGGCGACGCCCAGCACCATCCAGGCCGTGGTGTTCTCCAGGGCGTTGGCGAGGGCCAGCGTGAGCGGCGTGACGGGCTCGAGCGTGCCGTCGCCAGTGAGGGACGGGAGCCCGTGGGTGCCGGCCAGACCCTGGCCCACGTCGGCGAAGGCCGACGGCAGGCCCGCGCGGTTGAGCACGATGCGCCTGCCCACGAGCAGGTCGAGCGCGCCGTCGTCGTCGAAGTCCGCCAGCGCGGCCTGGCCCGTGCCGTCGGGGACGTACGCGTCGGGTGCGACGAACGCACCGGCGCCGTCACCCACCAGCACCTGGGTGTGGACGCCGCCGCGCGTGATCAGGTCCAGCTCCCCATCGCCGGTGATGTCGACCGCCAGCAAGCGCTGGCTGAAGGAGCCGCCCTCGGTGGACTGGGTCGGGAAGGCGCCGGTGCCGTCGCCGAACAGCAGGCGCACACCCGCGTCGACGACGACGGCCACGTCGAGGTGGTCGTCGTTGTCGAAGTCGCCCACGTCCACGGCGAGCGGATCGCTGCCGGCGGGAATCGACGTGGCAAGGCCGAAGCTGCCGTCGCCCCCGCCGATCAGCACGGACACATCGTCCGAGAGCTGGTTGGCGGTCACGAGATCGAGATCACCGTCCTCGTCGAAGTCGCCCAGGGCCAACTGCTCGGGGCGGTCCCCCACCGGGAAGCTGGTGCCCGAGCCGAAGCTGCCGTCGCCCGCGCCGAGCATCACCGCCACCAGGTCGAGGTCCTCGTGGGCCGTCACGAGATCGAGGATCGTGTCACCGTTCACGTCGCCGGCCACGACCCGGGTGGGGTCGAAGCCGGGGAAGACGTCGGCCTGGGGCCCGAAGCTGCCGTCGCCCTGGCCCAGCAGGATCGCCACCCGGTCGTTGGTCTGGTTCACGACGGCCACGTCGAGCTGCGTGTCGCCGTCGAAGTCGGCCACCAGCAGGTCGGTGACGGAGTTGTCGGTGTGGGCGTCGAGGAACGTCTCGACCGCCGCCCCCGCGGTGCCGTCGCCCGCGCCGGGGAAGACCAGCACGCGCTTCACGTCGGCGAAGGTCCCCACCACCACGGCGTCGCTGAAGCCGTCACCGGTGAAGTCGCCGGCACCCACTGCCTTGGGCGTGACGAACGGGGTGCCCAGCACGGCGGCCTCCGCGAAGGGCGCGCCCTGCGGCTGCCCCAGGACCACTACCAGCTCCTCGCGGTCGTCGTCGAGCACGGCGAGCAGGTCGGGCTGGTCATCGCCGTTGAGGTCGGCACTGATCAGCGCTTCGGGGTCGTCGTCCAGGTCCGACTCCACCAGCGGACCGAAGACACCGCCCGGGCCCTGGAGCGAGTAGCCGATACGCTCGGCCGCGCTCTCCGCCACGACGAGGTCCAGGTCCCCGTCGTTCTCGAGGTCGGCCACGGTCACGTCGCCAGCGTCCTGGATGATCGAGGGAATGGGGAACTGCACCGGGCCGAAGGTGCCGTCACCGACACCCGGGAACAGCTCCACCCGCTGGGGCGACGTGGCGCCGTCGTTGGACACGATCACGTCGAGCGTCCCGCCGCCGTCCAGGTCGGCCAGGGCCAGGCCCGTGGGGTCACCCGCCGACGGCAGCACAGCGCTCACGTCGAAACCGCCGCGGCCGTCGCCCAGCAGCACCGTCGTGTCGAGGCTCGTCAGGTGGATCACGGCCAGGTCCACGACCTCGTCGCCATTCACATCGCCCGCCACCAGACGATCGGGGAAGAGGCCGCCCGAGGTCTCGAAACGCACGCTCGAGAACGTGCCGTCGCCGGCGCCCAGGGCGATGATCAGGCCGTCGAGGCTGCCCACGCTGACGGCCACATCCCGGTCGCCGTCGCCGTCGAAGTCGTCCATCACGATGCGACGCGGGCCGCCGGCCACGGCGAGCGGCGTCGGCGCGCCGAAGGTGCCGTCTCCGTTGCCGAGCAACACGTCGATCAGGTCGTCGTGCAGGCTCGGCACGACCAGGTCGGGGATCAGGTCGCCGTCCATATCACCCAGGGCGAGCGACTGGGGCTGATCCGTGACCGGCACCGGCGCCACCGCGGTGAAGTCACCCAGGCCGTCCCCGAGCAGCACCGTGATCGTGTCGGAACCGCTGTTGGCCACCAGGGCGTCCAGTGCTCCGTCGCCGTTCACGTCCCCGGTCACCACGGCCCGGGGGTTGTCGCCCAACTCGAAGAACTGCCGGGGGAACAGAGGTCCGCCCTGTCCCCACGCGCTGGGTGCTGCGCTCAGCAACAGGGCCAGCGCGACGGCCAGGGCGGGCAGGCGCCGCATGCGGCGGGCCGGGCGGAACACGGACGATGCGGGGCTCGACGGCGACATGCCAACCTCCCATTCCGAGGGTGAGCGCCGGGGGCTCCCGAAGGCCTTCCGCCTGCGCGAAGCCGATCCTAACGGCTCTCCTGCGAAGCGGGGAGTGAATATGCACTTCGAACAAAACGTCGTTTGCTGGCGCTTTATTTGGACGAACTGGCACTCGGAGGAATCCAGCCCGGCGCCGGAGCGCATATTTCGAGGCCCCGCAGCGCGGGTCTCAGACCGCCGACTGCCCCTCGGCCAGCGCCGCCCGCAGCGTGCGCCTCACGTACACCGGCACCATCTCGCGGCGGTACGTGGGGTCGCCGTCGATGCTGGTGAGCGGGTGGCACTGCTTCGCGCAGGCGGCGGCCACTTCGGCGAAGAGCTCTTCGTCCGCCACCCGGCCCTCGGCCAACTCGGTGACGTTGCGCATGAGCTGGGGGACGGCCGCCAGAGCCGAGACGACGACGCGCAGGTCGTGCACCGTCCCGCCGCTGCCCGAACCGCCACTGTCGGCACCCCCGTTGCTCGAGTCCCCGCTGTCAGCGCTGCCGCCACCGCTGCCGCTACCGCTGCCGCCACCGCTGTCGCCACCGCTGCTGCCACCGCTGTCGCCACCGCTGTCGCCACCGCCACCTGCACCCCGCAGCGTGAACGCCACGGCCACCGACAGGCGCGGGAAGTCGATGCTGTTGCGCGGGCGCAGCTTGCCGTAGGCACCGTGCAGGCCCGGTGCGGGTGCGGGCAGGGAGACCGCCGTGAGCAGGTCGTCGGACTGCATGTCCTTGTTGTAGACGCCGTCGCGCACGTAGAAGTCGGTGATGGGCAGGCGGCGTTCGCCGCGGTCGCGGCTGGCGAAGGCCAGATCGGCGCCGAGGGTCATGAGCACCGTGGCGGTGTCGTTGCTGGCCGCGGCCACGCAGCGCTTGCCGCCCTTGACCACGTGGCACAGCTCGCCGTCCTTCTTGAGGCAGAAGCCCAGCGACTCGCGCCAGAAGTAGGTCTGGTTGATGTAGACGCAGCGGGTGTTGAGGCAGACGTTGCCGCCCAGCGTGCCCATGCGCCGGTGGTGCGGGCCGGCCACGACGCCGGCGGCCTGCGACAGTGACGGGTACTTCGCCTGGACCAGCGGGTGCTCGGCCACCTCTTCGAGCGTGAGCATGGCGCCCAGGTCGAGGCCGCCGTCGGCGCGCTCGGTCACGTCCCGCAGGCCCGGCACGTTGCGCAGCGAGACGACCACCTCGGCCTCCTCGATCCCGTGCTTCAGGTTGGGCACCAGGTCGGTGCCGCCGGCGACCAGGCGCGCGCGGGGGTTGTGGGCCAGCAGGGCCAGCACGTCATCGACGCTGTCCGGCGCGGTGTACTCGAAGCTCGGCAGGCGCAACACGTCAGGCGTCTCCCTCGGGCTTGTCGCGCTTGCCGGCGAGTCGCGCGCGAATGGCCGCGACGTCCGGCGCCGAACCGCTCGCGCCACCGCCGCCGCCACGGGTACCGCTCGCACCGGTACCGCTCGCGCCACTGCCGCCGCCACCAGCACCGCTCGCACCGGTACCGCTCGCACCGGCTTCGCCCGCGCTGGCACCGCCGGCTCTCGCCGCGCCGCCACCGACACCCTGTTCCCGCAACGCCTCGAGCACCTTGCCCGGCGTGAACGGCAGGTGCGTCATCCACACGCCGAGGGCGTCGTAGATCGCGTTGGCCACGGCCGGCAGGCTGCCGTGGAGCGGACCCTCGCCCGCTTCCTTGGCGCCGTAGGGTCCCTCCGGGTCGAGCGACTCCACGATCATCGCCTCGAGCTCGGGCGTGTCGAGGCTGGTCGGGATCGTGTACTCGAGCAGTGACGGACGACGGTGCAGACCGGCCTCGGGGTGGGCCGGGTCGGTGTACACGTCGTGGTCTTCCATCTGCAGTTCGGCCACGCCCATGTAGGTGCTGCCCTCGATCTGCCCTTCGACCTGCACCGGGCTGATGGCGCGACCGCAGTCGTGGGCGATCCACAGCTTGGGCACGGTGATCTCGCCGGTCTCGACGTCGATCTCCACCTCGGCGCAGTGGGCCGTGAACGAGTAGGCGGGCGAGGCGCCGATCGTGCCGCCGCGGTAGTCGCCGCCGCGCTCGGGCGTGTTGTAGCTGCCGGTGGCGGCCAGCGTCTCGAACTTCGCTTCGGCCAGCTCGAACGCTTCCTGCGAGGTGATGCGCTTGTCACCGTCCTGGCTGTCGAAGGCGAAGCCGTCGGCGAGCATGACCTGCTTGGCCGGCACGCCCAGCTTCTCGCCCACCGCTTCCTGCAGCTTGAAACGCAGCTTGCGCCCGGCGTCCACGGCGGCGTTGCCGGCCATGAGCGTGATGCGGCTGCTGTAGGCGCCCAGGTCCACCGGTGTCAGGTCGGTGTCCGCCGCCACCACGCGCACCTGGTCCATGCGCAGCCCCAGCTCCTCGGCCACCAGCGTGGCCATGACCGAGCTGCTGCCCTGGCCGATGTCCGACGTGCCGGTGTAGACCATGGCCAGCCCCGAGCGGTCGAGCTTCACCAGGATGCCGGCCTGGGGCATGTCGTTGGGGTACACCGCGTAGTTGGTGCCCGAGATGTACATCGAGCCCGCGGCGCCGATGCCGCGTCCGAAGGGCAGCTTGCCGCGCTTGTCCTTCCAGCCGCTGGCCTGCTCGATCGCGTCGAGGCACTCCATGAAGCCGTTGCTGGTGACGGTCATGCCGTTCACCGTGCGCGCAAACGCCCCCTGGAAGTTGCGGCGCCGCATCTCCAGGGGATCGATGCCGAGCTTCGTGGCCAGCCGATCGAGCTGGATCTCCAGGGCGAAGCGCGGCTGCACCGAACCGTGTCCGCGCTTGGGTCCGCAGGGCGGCTTGTTGGTGTACACGCGCGTGCTGTCGAAGCGGTACGTGGGGAAGTGACTGGGCCCGCACAGCAACTGCCCGGCGTAGTACGTGGTCACCAGGCCGAAGCTGCTGTAGCTGCCGCCGTCGATCAGGATCTTGCTGTCGACCGCGGTGAGTTTGCCGTCGTCGTCGCAGCCCGTGGTGAAGTGCATCTCCATCGGGTGACGCCCGCGGTGCGTGTAGAACGTCTCTTCCCGGGTGAGCAGGAACTTCACCGGGCGGCCGGTGAGCATGGCCAGCTTGGCGGCGCAGAACTCGAAGAAGAACGGGTCGCTCTTGCCGCCGAAGGCGCCGCCCAGGTGGGGCTGGATGACGCGGATGCGGTGCGCGGGGATCTCCAGCACGCGTGCCAACGCCCGGTGCACGTAGTGCGGGATCTGGGTCGACGACCACAGGGTGATCACCCCGTCGTGACCGGACTGGGCCACCGCGCAGTGGGGCTCGATCGGCGCGTGGGCCGTGCCGTGGAAGAAGTAGTCGTCCTCGACCACGTGCGGCGCCGCCTCGAGCGCCGCGTCGACCTCGCCGAACTCCAGCCGCACGTGCTTGGACACGTTGCCGTGCTTGTTGCCCTCGTGGATCACCGGGTCGTGCTGCTGCAGCGACTTGTGCGGGTCGAGGTAGGACTCGAGCACCTCGTAATCCACCTCGATCAGTCGCAGGGCGCGGTTGGCGGTGTCTTCGTCCACCGCCGCCACGGCGGCCACCTCGTCGCCCACGAAGCGCACCTTGTCCACGGCCAGGGCGTTCTCGTCGGGCGTCCAGGGGATCACGCCGTACTTCGTGGGCATGTCCTTGCCGGTGATCACGCCGTGCACGCCGGGCAGCGCCTCGGCGGCGGACGTGTCGATCGAGCGGATGCGCGCGTGCGGGTGCGGGCTGCGCAGCGTCTTGGCGTGCAGCATGCCCGGGAGCTGGATGTCGTCGGTGTAGATCGCCTGGCCCGTGGCCTTGCCGATCGCGTCGACCTTGCGGGCCCGCTGCCCGACCCGGTGGAACTCGCCGTGGGGCGCGTCCGGCCCGTGGGTGCGGTTGATGACGTTGCGCTCCATCAGCCGCGCCCCTTCCCACCGGGCGCCGCCGCCGCCGAACCGGCGGACACCGGCGCCGCTTGCAACGTGCGGCGACAGGCGTTCTCCACCGCCTCGTAGATCTTGGTGTACCCGGTGCAGCGGCACAGGTTGGAGGACAGGGCCGCCTTGATCTCGTCCCGCGAGGCCTGGGGGTTCTCGGTGACGAGCTGGCGCGCCGCCATGATCATCCCCGGCTGGCAGAAGCCGCACTGCAGACAGCCCGATTCGTCGAAGCAGTCCTGGACCACATCGGGGCCGCCGGGCCCCACCAGCCCCTCGACGGTCGTGACCGAGCGACCTTCGGCCTCGGCCGCCAGGGTCAGGCACGACAGCACCGCCCGGCCGTCCACGTGCAGCGTGCAGGCCCCGCAGTCGCCCTTGTCGCAGCCCTGCTTGCTGCCGGTGAGCCCGGCCCGGTAGCGCAGCACCTCGAGCAGGGTCCAGTGGTCGGGCGCCGCGATCTCGACGTCGTCGCCGTTGAGTTGGAAGCGGAGGGTGCGCATCGGTTCGCTCGGGTCCCTGGCCGCGAGGGCGGCGCGGTCGTGGGGTCGCCCGCGTTCGCGCTGCGCCGGGACGGGCCGACACTCTAGCATCGGGGCCACGGGCAGGTCAGCCGCCCGTCCGATGCCGTCCCCCTACGCGCTGTCCGCCGGCTCCGCCTCGTGTCGATAGAGCGCCACGAGGCGCGCGACCAGGATCGTGGTGAAGAGCACCCCGAAGACGGACTCGAGGTCAGCCAGCACCCGCGCGTACTCATGCACCGGCGAGACGTTCCCGTAGCCGACGGTCGTGAGCGCGGTGAAGCTGAAGTGCAGCAGGTCGTCCCACACCAGGGCCGCCGGACCCGTGACGTTGGTGAACGGCGAGGTCAGCGCGGCGGCCAGCCCGCTGTCGCCCGCCGCGGCCACGAGCTGCGCGCGATAGTCGACGTAGATCAGCATGAACAGCGATTGGAAGACGAGCGACACCAGCAGATAGACGCAGGCGATGCCGTAGAGCGTGTCCTTCGTGACCTGACGGCTGCGGAACACACGGTCGAGGATCACGTAACTGAGGAACACGAAGAAGGCCGCCGACGTGGCATGGTCGACGTACTGGATCAGGTCGCCGTCTTGCACGTCGACGGAGGGGACCAGCTCCAACCAGGTCGTCACGGCCGTGGGCAGGAACAACAACGCGCCGACCAGCAACTTGCCGCGCGAACGACTCACGCTGTACAGACCACTGAGCAGCACACCGCTGCTGAGCAGGTTGAGCAGGAAGGGGTGCCCGCGCTGCCCGCCTTCGTTCGGCATCATCAGCGGCGCCAGGACGATCAGCGCGAGCAGGGACAGCAGCAGCACCTGAAAGCGTCGCCGCCCGCCCCAGCCCCTGATGAATCGCCAGCCGTTCAACCCGCGAGCGCCCGGGTGATCAGCGGCAGGGACGCGTCGTAGCGATAATTGATGCCCCGGTGCGTCCCGTCGAACTCCTCGTGGTGGACGTTCACGCCCTGCTCGCGCAGCACGTCCACGAGTTGCCGGGCGCCGTACTGCAGGTGGTACTCGTCGCGCAGGCCGGCGTCGACGTACACCAGGGCGAAGTCGCGCAGCTCGCTCCCCAGTCGTCGGCCCACCTGCACCGGGTCCTGCTCGAGCCAGCGCGCCCAGACCTCGTCACGTATGGCGCCGGTGCGCGGGTCGAAGGGCAGCGCGATGCCCATCGGCTCGCTCGAGTCGGGTGAGTAGCAGGCCGCCATGGCGAGCGCCGCCAGCGACAGGATCAGCGGCGTGGTCTTGACCTGCGCCGCATCGAACGCCGCGACGAACGCCTCGACACTGCCGTGCTGCTCGATCTGTCCGGCGAGCAGCGGAAAGTCGTGTCGATAGCAGAGGTCGAATGCCGCGTCGCCCGCGTGGCTGGCCAACGCGCCGAACACATCGGGATGCTCGAACGACAGGTGCAGGGCGCCATACCCACCGGACGACTTGCCCATCAACCCGCGACGCTCGCGCGACCCGCCCACACCGAACTCCCCCTCGACCAGCGGGAACACCTCCTGCACCAGGTAGTCGCGGTAGCGCCCCGTCGCGCTGCTGTTCATGTACTGGCTGCCACCGAGTCGCGTGAAGCCGTCGGGGAACACGAACGCCGCCGGTGCCACGTCGCCGCGCTCGAGCAGCCGCTCGTATCGCTCCGGGAACGACGGGTCCCAGGGTGTGCCGCCCAGCGACGTCTCCCCGCGCCCGGTGTATCCCGCGAGCACGCCGATCAAGGGCATGCCGGCCTGGGCCCCGCCGGGCGGCAGGTAGACGGGGACGTTGCGCGCGCTGGGGTCACCCAGGGGGTTGCCCCGCAGCACGTCGCTGTCGTGACCCAGGCGATGAATCGTTCCGCGCAGCATGCGGCCAAACTATCGACCCACCTGGGTGACTACCACCCTGGCTCGTGCGCACCTCAGGGCCGTCGTGCGTCCCGCCGCTCGACCGTCGGCGGAGACCTCCCGTGCGCAGGGCTCGCAACCCCGCCCCCGGGCCGTGACGCCGGCTCCTGACTCCCGGCGCCCGGGCTCGTCGCCCCGCCGCGCGGCTGTGGAAACACGGTGGATCGATGGCCGCTCACCGCGCCGAGAGCCGCCGAGACGCGTTTCGGGCGGCCTTGGTGCCCCCAAGGGGCCCGTATCCGGCGCTGATTCGGCTCCTGGCCCTCTTATCAACTTCGCCCGGAGCGGCTATCTTGCAGCGCGTCGCGCTCGCCCCCCCTTTGTGTTCTTGCGAGCGTGCGGGTGACTTTCCCAGGAGACGTTGGAATGCCTGTCGGTAGCGTGAAGTGGTTCAGCGACGAGAAGGGTTACGGTTTCATTCAGGTTCCCGGCAGGGACAAGGATGTCTTCGTTCATTACAGCGACATCGAGGGTGAGGGATTCCGCTCGCTCGAAGAGGGCGCGCAAGTGGAGTTCGAGATCGAGGCGGGGTCGAACGGCGATCGTGCCAAGCACGTCGTTCGCGTCGCTGCCAACTGACAATGCCGATCCGTAGCCTCGACCCCAAGGCCGCCCGCGATGCGATGGCGGGCACTGATGGCCACGTCTTCGTCGATGTGCGCACCGTGCAGGAGTACGACGCGGGACATCCCGCCGGCGCGGTGAACGTGCCCTGGGCGATCATCGATCCCGCGAGCGGGCAGATGGCGCACAACGCGGGATTCCTGCCGACCATGCGCAAGCACTACGCCAGCGACACGACGTTGTTCATCTCGTGTCAGGCCGGCGGGCGTTCGCTGAAGGCATGTCACGAACTGGAAGCCGCGGGTTACGGCGACCTGGTGAACGTGGACGGTGGATTCGGCGGGCGACGCGACCCCATGGGCAGCGTGCTCGTCGAGGGCTGGCAGGCGTCGGGGCTGCCGATCGAGAGCGACGCGTCGACATACGAGTCACTCAAGAACTGAGCGAGTCACTCAAGAACTGAGCGAGTCGCTCGAGAGCTGAACGGGCGTCAGCCCGGCAGTCAACCGATCAACGGTCAGGCCAGCAGCTCCCGCTGCAACGCGGCGGGGTCGCTGGTCGGCGCCTTGCACGTCCCGTGCCTGCACAGGTACGCGGTCGCACGCCCTGCCTGAGCGGTCTTGCCCGCCAGCAGCGGGAAGCGTTCGCCCACCGCGGCAGTCACGCCGTCGGACGGGACACGCGCCACCGCCACCGAGGCATCCGCGTGTGCCGCCAGCACCCGGTGCAGCGCGTCGGCGCCGTCGCCGTCGGTCACCACCACCGAGATGCCGTCCCCCGCGGCCCGCATGAGCGCCAGCATGAGGCGGCTGAACGCGCTCGGGGTCTCGCGGATCAGCGGCTCGAGCAGGGTCAGGAGCCGCTCGGCGCGCTTGCCCAGGGAGCCGTCACCGGTGAGTTCGCCCAGGCGCACCAGCACCTCGGCCATGACCCCGTTGCTGCTCGGCACCGCACCGTCGTAGAGGTCGCGCGGCCGGGTGATGAGCTGTTCGTGGTCGTCGCTGGTGAAGAAGTACCCGGCCCGTTCGTCGTCGGCGAAGTGCTCGCCGGCGTAGCGCGTGAGGGACAGGGCTGCCTCGGGCCAGCGCGGATCACCATCGGCCTCGTAGAGATCGAGCAGACCGTTGGCCAGGTAGGCGTAGTCCGCCAGCGTGCCGTTGAGATGGGCCTTGCCGTCCCGGTAGGTCGCGAGCAGCCGCTCGCCGTCGGGGCGCATCGTCGTGAGACAGAAGTCCGCCGCCCGCCGCGCCGTCTCCAGGAACGAAGGCTCGTCCAAGACCGCCGCGCTCTGGGCGAGCGCACCGATCATCAAACCGTTCCAGGCCACCAGCACCTTGTCGTCGGTGGCCGGGTGGACGCGACGCTCGCGGTGCTCGAACAGGCGCGCGCGCAACGGTTCGAGCGCCGCGTGCATGGCCGCGACGTCCAGACCCAGCTCGGAGGCCAGCTCGGCATCGGGCCTCGGCCGCACCGGCACGTACTTGCCCTCGAAGTTGGCTTCGTCCCCGAAGTTCCAGGCGACGTCCACCAGACGCGCGGCGTCCGCCCCCACGACGGAGAGCAGCTCGTCGCGGGTCCACGCGAAGAACTTGCCCTCCTCGCCTTCGCTGTCCGCATCCTGGGTGGAGTACAGCCCGCCCTCGGGCCCGACCATCTCCCGCCGCACCCAGGTGCAGCACTCCCGCGCGACCCGGGCGAAGTCCTCGCGGCCGGTGATGCGGTAGGCCTCCAGGTAGGCCGGCACCAGCAGCGCGTTGTCGTAGAGCATCTTCTCGAAGTGCGGGATCCACCACTTCTCGTCGGTCGAATAGCGCGAGAAGCCGCCGCCGAGCTGGTCGTAGATGCCGCCGCGGGCCATGCAGTCGAGCGTGTGCTCAGCCATGCGCAGCGCCGGGTGGTCTCCCACCGAGACGTGCTGGCGCAACAGCAGGCGGATGTCGTCGGCGTGGGGGAACTTGGGCGCCTGACCGAAGCCGCCCCAGCGGTGGTCGTAGTTGCCGGCCACGTGTTCGACGGCGCCGTCCACCAGGTCGAGCGACGGTGCGGCTGCGTCGGGTGCGGGCAGCGGCAGGTTGTCTCCGGCCAGCGACATGCGCTCCACCACCTCCACCACCTTGTCCGCCTGATCGACGATCGACTGGCGGTTGCTGTCCCAGGTGGTGGTCAGGCTGTGCAGCACGTGCACGAAGCCGGCCCGACCCCAGCGATTGTCGGGCGGGAAATAGGTGCCGGCGTAGAACGGCTTGAGCTCGGGCGTGAGCCAGACCGACATGGGCCAGCCGCCCTGCCCGCTGAGCGCCTGGGTGGCCTTCATGTACACGTCGTCCAGGTCCGGCCGCTCCTCGCGATCGACCTTGATGTTGACGAAGTGCTCGTTCATCACCGCGGCGACCTGCTCGTTCTCGAACGACTCGCGCTCCATCACGTGGCACCAATGGCAGGCCGAGTAGCCGATGGAGAGGAAGATCGGCTTGTCCTCGTCCTTCGCCCGTTGCAGGGCCTCCGGTCCCCATGGGTACCAGTCCACCGGGTTGTGGCAGTGCTGGAGCAGGTACGGGCTCGTCTCGTCGACGAGCCGGTTGGTGTGTTCGGAAGCAGCGGGTGTCTTGGACATGGGCGCCCGTTATAGCGACCGGCGCAGACGCGCGCTGCTCGTGTTGCCAACGCGACTCAGATGACATCATGATCGTGTGCGGCACACATGCCCGTACCAGATCACGACCGCCGACGGCCTCCCCGGACCCGGGCGCCGACGCGCGGCAACCGAGAGCCCACATGACCGATGCCCCCACCGCGGACGGTGACCACGGCCCGCGCGATGACCACCCCCGGCGCGACCCCTCGACCCTCGCCGTGCACGCCGGCGCCTCGGCCCACGACGGCTCCGCCCTGTCGCCGCCGGTGTTCCAGACGTCGACCTTCCGTTTCGACTCCGCCGAACACGGCGCCGGGATGTGCAGCTCGGTCGCTCCGGGCGAGCTCTACACGCGCTGGGGCAACCCCACCACGAAGGTGCTCGAACGGGCCTACGCCGAACTCGAGGGCGGCGAGGCGGCCTTGGCCTTCGCCTCGGGCATGGCCGCCGGGGTCACGGCCGTGATGGCGATGGTGCGCGGCGGCGACCACGTGGTGGCGGCCAACTGCCTGTACGCCGGCATGACCGAGCTGTTCGATCGGGTGCTCGCGCCGCTCGGCGTGGAGACGACCTTCGTCGACCCCGGTGAACCAGGTGCCTTCGAGGCCGCGGTGCGCGACAACACGAAGCTGCTCTACGTCGAAACGCCGGCCAACCCCACGCTCGCCATCACCGACCTGGCGACCGTCGCCGCACTGGGCCGCGCGCGCGGCGTCTTCACCATCGCCGACAACACCTGGGCTTCACCCTGCAACACACGCCCGATCGAACTGGGCATCGATGCCGTCGTGCAGTCCGCCACCAAGTACCTCAACGGACACAGCGACGTGATCGCCGGGGCCGTCGTGGGCAAGCAGACCTGGATCGACCAGGTCTGGCCCTACCTCAAGATCTTCGGCGGTTGTCCGAGCCCTCACGATTCGTGGCTCGTGCTGCGCGGACTGCGCACCATGCCGCTGCGCGTCGAACGCCAGAACGCCTCGGCACTCACCATCGCCCGCTTCCTGGCCGCACACCCGAGCGTGGACCTCGTGCACTACCCGGGGCTGCCCGATCACCCCGGACACGCCATCGCGCGCCGGCAGATGAAGGGCTTCGGCGGCATGCTCGCCTTCGAGGTGGCGGGCGGCTTCGAAGCGGGCAAACGCGTGCTCGAAGCCCTGCGCCTGGCCACTCACGCGGTGAGCCTGGGTGGCATCGAGACCCTCGCGGTCCACGCGGCGTCCACGACCCACGCCCCGCTCACGCCGGAGGAGCGCGCGCGCGGCGGCATCGGCGAGGGCCTGATCCGGGTCTCGATCGGTCTGGAAGGCCCCGAGGATCTGATCGCCGACTTCGATCAGGCGCTGGCGGCGCTGTGAGCCGGTCGCCCGCGCACGGGAGGCGCCTGGCCCCACCGCCCGCGCAGGCGCTGTAACCTGGACCGGGCCGCACCACACCAGGGGCCTGCGCCCGCCCCCCGGGCTCCAGCGCAGCTTTGCCTGACACCCCTCTCCGCTCCGGCCGCTCCGGCCCTCTCGACCCTCCGGAACCAGCGCCATGCCGCTCCCCGCCCTGCTCGCCCCGCTCGCCGCCGCGGTTCTCGGTGCAGGGCTGATGACGAGCTCGCCCGCGCCCCACGCCGACGACGAGCCAGCCTCCGCTGGGCGCCTCGCCGGGCCCGGCCCCGGCACAGCCGTGGTCGGCGACGACGTCCGCCGGGGAGCCAGGCGCCGCGGCCTGCCCGGCGGCCGCCAGGCTGCCGGGCCCATCCGCCAGCGTGCAGAACGAGCCGGCCGCAGGGGCGCCCTGCGCGGACTGGAGCTGAGTGACGAGCAACGTGGCCGGGTGCGCGCCGTCGTCGAACAGCATCGCGAGGGCCTGAAGACGACGCGCGAATCGCTCCGCGCCGCCCGTCAGGCCCTGCACGCCGCCGCCCGCGCCGACGCACTGCAAGAAGGCCTGGTGCGCGACAGTGCCCAGCGTCTGGGCAGCGCCCGGGGCGAAGCAGCCATCCGGCGCGCACGCCTGGGCGCCGAGTTGCGTACGGTGCTCGACGGCGAGCAGTTGCAGCGCCTGCAATCCCTGCGCGCAGCACGTGCCGAGCAAGCGACCCGGCGACGGCCGGCGAGACGCTGACCCCGAAAGCCCACGACACCCGTCATGACTTCGCTCACCGCCGACTTCGCCCGAGTGCCCCACGCATCTGCGGACGCGGCACGCCTCGCCCTCGCCTGGCGTGAACTGGAACGTTGCCTGGCGCCCTTCGCCTCGGCGTTGCAGCCACGAGCCCGGGTGCCCTCCGCGCAAGACGCCGTCCAGGTGAGTGACGAGAGCGCCATGACCGACGGCGAGACCGGCGCCGATCTCACCCAGCGAGCCGACGCCCTCGACCTGGACGCCGTCCGTGGCGGCGATCAGGACGGCTTCGCGCGCATCGTGGAACGTCACCAGCAGACCATCGCCCGGCACATGTACCGCTTCGCGCGCGACCCCGCCACCTACGAAGAACTCGTGCAGGACGTCTTCGTGGAGGCCTACTCCAGCCTGCACAGCTACCGCGGCGACGCGCCGCTCGTGCACTGGCTGCGCCGCATCGCCACGCGCGTCGGCTACCGCCATTGGAGACGCAGCGCCCGCAACCCGCTGCCCCTGGCCGAACTCCCCGAGCCGTCCGGCGGAAGCCCCGGCCACGGCAGCGGCGCCGAGAGCCGCAGCGCCGAAGCTCACGACACCGCCGAGTACGTGCACGCCCTGCTCGCCCGCCTGCGCCCTCGTGATCGACTCGTGCTGACGCTGATGTACCTGGAGGGGTGCACGGTGGAAGAAGCCGCCACGCTCACCGGCTGGAGCCGCACCATGGTGAAGGTGCAGGCCCACCGCGCGCGCAAGCGGCTCAAGGCGCTCGACGAGGGGCGGGCAGCATGACCAACATCCCCGACTTCGAGCGACTCGCGGCACGCGCGGCACACGACGCCCCGGAACACGTGCAGGTCACGGGCACGGTCATGACCCGCATCCGCAGCGCGCGCGACCGGCGCGTGTCCGCGGTCCCCGACCGCGTCGTCCTGGCCTGCGCCGGCGTGTCCGTCGCGGTCGCCCTGATCGTGGCCTTCGTCTCGCTCCCCAGCTGGAACGGGGTCACCGACCCGCTGGCCGAGTTGCTGCGCTCCATGGACATGAGCCTGCAATGACGACCGAACGCAGGATTCACGGACGGACCTGGCTCGTGGTGCTCCTGAGCGTGGTGATCTTCGTCTCCGGCGCGATCGTCGGCGGCGGCGCGACGATGATGTGGATTCGGAATCAGAGCCGTGAGGCCTGGGAGCACCCCGAGCGCATGTCCGAACGCATCGCGGGCCGCATCGCCGAGCGCTTCGAGCTGGACGACGAGCAGACCGCGCGCGTGCGCGAGGTCGTGCGCCGCCGCCATCAGGCGCTGATGCAGGCACGCGAGAGCATGCTGTCCCAGGTCGACCCGGAACTCGATCGTTTCACCGACGAGATCGCCGCCCAGATCCCCGCCGACCGGCGCGACGACTTCCGCAGCAGCTTCGAGGACATGCGCCGCTCGTGGTTCTCCCACAAAGGGCGCATGGCAGGCCGGGAGAAGCGCCGCGGGCGTCGCGAGCTGCCGCCGGGAGATCAGCTGCTCGACACGGGCAGCGACGACGGCTAGCCCGGTGCGAAGAGTCCTCCGCGCCGACAGGCGGCACGGGAGCAATTGCCGCCGCTGCTAGTGCACGTCCTCGATCGCCATGCGGCGTGAGACCGCGGTGAACACCACCGCCAGCACAACCGCCAGCAGGCCGATGGTTCCCAGCGTGGTCCAGGCCGGTGCGAAACCGCGCGTCTCGGCGATGCGCGCCACGACGAACGGCGCCGGCGCCCCCACCAGCAGCCCCACGAGGAACTTCAACGCGTAGGCGGTGCCGCGCCTGGTGCGCGCGGTGAACCCGGCCAGGAGTTCGTTCTCCAACGGTTGGGTCATGAAGTTGGCGAAGGCGAAGCCGGCCATGAGCACGAACGGCAGCAGGGGTTCGCCGAGGAAGAAGCCGGCCCCCAGCAACAGGATCGGCTGGACCGTCACCACGAGCGCGTAGCGACGCCGACGGCCGTCGCCCTTGGCGATCAGGCCCCCGGCGAACTGACCCGAGGCGCCGAGTGCGAGGATCGCGAACAACACCACCTCGAGGTCCCACATCCAGACCCCGTGCAACTCGACCGAGTCACCGTAGATCGCCGAGAAGCCGTCGAGCATGAACGCGTTCACGGCCACGACCGCGACCAGCAGCACCGCCCGTGTGTGCAGCACGCTCTGGGCCGGCCCCGTGTCGTGACGGCGCGGGACGTCGTCGTAGATCGCGCCGCGCCCGCGCAACACGTGCCCGGCGATGGCGCACGCCCCGGCCGCAACGGCCAGTGCGGCAAACCCCGTACGCCAGTCACCCTGGGCGGCGAGCAGCCCCATGAGCAGCGGCGTGACCGCCATGCCCACCGGGCCGGCCATGCCGTGCAGCCCCATGGCGAAGCCCCGTCGGGGCTTGTCGATGGTCAGCGAGAGCAGCCCCAGGCCGGCGGGGTGATACAGCCCCGCGGCGCCGCCCAGGACGATGTTGGCGAACAGGAAGCTCTGGTAGGTCGTCGCCGACCAGCACAGGAACGCGCCCAGTGCCGTGGCCCAGAAGAAGAGGTTGACCACCCGCGCCGCGCCGAAGCGATCGGCCATCAGGCCGGCCGGCAGTGACGCGCAGCCCATGCTGATGCCGAAGGCCACCATGGCCAGGGACATGTCGCTGAGCGACACGCCGAGATCGCGCGCCGGCCGCGACAGCGTCAGGGCCGGCAGGGCCATCTTCGCGCCGTGGCACATGAAGTGCCCCGCCGACGCGAACCCGACGACGGTTCGCTCGTCGCGTGTCAGGGCCACGGGGTGGCCCGCCGGGACATCAGCGCGCGCCTACAGCCGACAACCTCTCGGCCAGCGCGTGGTACTGGTCCCACATCTCCTTGGGCATCTTGTCCCCGAACTGCTCCAGGAACTCCTTCTGCCCGGCCAGCTCGCTCTGCCACTCCTCGGGGTCGACGTCGAGCAGGTCCTTCATGGTGCCCTCGTCCACGCCGCTGCCGTCCAGGTTCACGTCGCCCTCGGCGGGCACGAAACCGATCGGCGTCTGGACCGCTTCGGCGTCGCCGGCGCAGCGCTTGAGCACCCACTCGAGCACGCGCATGTTCTGACCGAAACCCGGCCAGACGAAGTCGCCGTTGTCGTCCTGGCGGAACCAGTTCACGTGGAAGATCTTCGGCGCCTTCTCGCTCTTGGCGCCCATCTTCAGCCAGTGCGCGAAGTAGTCGCCGTAGTTGTAGCCACAGAAGGGCTTCATGGCCATCGGGTCGCGACGCACCACGCCGACCGCGCCGGTCGCGGCCGCCGTCGTCTCGGACGCCGCCATGGCACCCACGTACACGCCGTGGTTCCAGTCGAAGGCCTGGAACACGAGCGGCGCCACGCGCGCGCGACGACCGCCGAAGATGAACGCGTCGATCGGCACGCCGTCGGCCGCGTCGAACTCGGGGCTGATCACCGGGCACTGCTCGGCCGGCGCGGTGAAGCGGCTGTTGGGGTGGGCCGCCTTGCCCTCGCTGGCGGGCGTCCAGGGGTTGCCCTTCCAATCGGTGGCCTTCGCCGGCGGCTCGCCGAGACCCTCCCACCACGGCTGGCCGTCATCGGTGATGGCCGTGTTGGTGAAGATGCTGTTCTTGCGCAGCGATGCCAGCGCGCTGGGGTTGGACTTCTCGGAGGTGCCGGGGGCCACGCCGAAGAACCCCGACTCGGGGTTGATCGCCCACAGGCGACCGTCGTCGGCGTAACGCAGCCAGGCGATGTCGTCGCCCACGCACCAGGCCTTCCAGCCCTTGTACTCGGCCGGCGGCTCGAGCATGGCCAGGTTCGTCTTGCCGCAGGCGCTGGGGAACGCGGCGCAGACGTACTTGGTCTCGCCCTGCGGACTCTCGAGGCCCAGGATCAGCATGTGCTCGGCCATCCAGCCCTCGTCGCGGGCCTGGGCCGACGCGATGCGCAGGGCGTGGCACTTCTTGCCCAGCAGCGCGTTGCCGCCGTAACCCGAACCGAACGACATGATCTCGCGGGTCTCGGGGAAGTGGCAGATGTAGCGGTTGTCGGGGTCGAGCTGCCCGATGCTGTGGAGACCGCGCACGAAGTCGGTGCTGTCGCCGAGCTTGTTCAGGGCGCCTTCACCCATGCGCGTCATGACGCGCATGTTCACGGTGACGTAGGGGCTGTCGGTGATCTCGATGCCGACCTTGCTGTAGGGCGACGACAGCGGGCCCATGCAGTAGGGCACCACGTACATCGTGCGGCCGGCCATGCAGCCGTCGAACAGGCCCGTCAGCTTCTGCTTCCACTCGCTCGGGTTGCCCCAGTTGTTGTTGGGGCCGGCGTCCTCTTCCTTCTCGGAGCAGATGAAGGTGAGGTGCTCGACGCGCGCCACGTCGTTGGAGGCGCTGCGGTGGTAGTAGCAGCCCGGCCACTTCTGCTGGTCGAGCTCCTGCATCGTGCCGTCGGCGACCATCTCGCTGATGAGCTTGTCGTACTCGGCCTGACTGCCGTCGCACCAGTGGATCTTCTCCGGCTTGGTGAGCGTGGCGACCTCGTCGACCCAACTCTTCAGCGTCTGGTTCGTCGTCATGGTGATGCAGCTTCCGTCGTTTCGTTGATGCTCGTGTTCGGGGAGTTCGCGGGCGCGCGAGCTTGCCCCGGTGATCTGCCCCGCCCTGCGGGGGCCCTGAGATCGGGGGGGGACGCGGCCGAGAGCAGCGCGCCCCGGGCAATGAACCCCGGCTGGTGAGCACGCGTTCCCTGCAACGTCCTTCCCGGCCGCCCCACACATACTGAGTTGTGGAGGCTTGGGGAAAGCGGGAGATCATAGAGCACCCAGGCACCCCTGGGAATACGCCCGACCGCCCGTCAGGGCACAATTCCGCCGTGTGCGAGGCCCCCCGAGGGGCCCGTGACGGCGCCCCGTGCCGCGCCTACGGCGTGATCGCTCGCAGCGCGTTCGTCATGGACACGGCACCCGGTGCGACCGGGTCCGAGATGGCGAACTGGAAGATGAACTGGAAGCCGGCGGGGATCCCGGCGGGCCACTCGGCGAAAGCCAGCGGCAGGGTGCCACCGAAGGTGGGCAGCGTCAGGTCCAGGAAGAACGGTACCGGGACCAGGAAGCCCTGCTTGAACGGCGCCGGGTTCTCGCTGAAGCCGATGAACAGGATGCCCACCGAGCTGGCCAGGGCGCCGCTGATGGTGAGCGCGCCGGCGCTGAGGGGCTCGAGCGATCCGGTGCCGACGAGCAACGGCTGGATGCCGCCGGTGCCGGCCTGCCCGAAGCCGCGGTCACTGAACGGCGGCAGCTCCAGGCGCGCCACGAAGCCGTCTCCGTCGCCGCCGTAGCCCGGTTGCAGCGCCGGACTCGTCTGGGTCAGGCCCGCCGACGTCGTGCGCCCGGCGATCACCGCGGCGCCAAACAGGTCCAGCCCCACGCCGAGGGCGGTGTCGTTGTCCGCCGCGCCGTAGTAACTGCTGAACAGCAGCTTGCCGCCCGGCCCGTCGAGCTTGGCGAGGAAGCCGTCCTCCAGGCCGTTGGCCGTGGCGTCGTTGGTCTGCTGGCCGGCGGGGAAGTCGGTGGACGTGGTCACGCCCACCAGCGTCGTGGCGCCGGCCCCGTCGATGGCCAGGTCCAGGCCGCACTCGTCACCCGTCCCGCCGAGCAACGACGACCACAGGATGGCCGTGCCGTCGAGGGCGAGCTGGGTCACGAAGGCATCGGCGCTTCCGCCGCCGAACGTCTCCTGGAACGCGCCGGTGGTCGTGGGGAAGTCGCCGGTGACCGTACGCCCGGTGACGTGCAGGCCGGCCGCCCCCAAGGCGATGCCTTGGGCCTCCACGTCGTCCACACCGCCCAGGAACGTGGACCACGCGAGCGTGGAGCCGTCCGCGCTGAGCTTGGCCACGAACGCGTCCGACTCGTTGGGCGTGCCGCTGTTGAACGTCTCGTCGTACGCGCCGACGGTCGACGGGTAGTCGCTCGAGCGCGTGAAGCCGGACAGGTACAGGTCGCCGCTGCCGTCGGCCACGATGTCGGTCGCCTCGTCGCGCAGGCTGCCGCCCAGCAGCGTCGACCAGACCAGCGTCGTGCCGTCGGCGGAGAGGCAACTGGCGAAGGCGTCGTTGCTGAAGAAGACCGAGTTGAAGCTCTCGTCGTAAGCACCGGCCGTCGTCGGGAAGGCCGCGGTGGCGCCGGCACCGTCCGAGAAGGTGTGCCCGGTCACGACCACGTCGCCGTTGGGCTTGAGCGCGATGGCGTTGGCGAAGTCGTTGTCCGCCCCGCCCAGGAAGGTGGACCAGGTCAGGGTGCCGGTGGTCCCGAAGCGGGCCACGAAGGCCTCCACGCCTCCCGCCGAGACCTCGGCGTGCGCGCCGGTCGTCGTGGGGAAGTCCCCCTCGGGCGCCCAGCCGGTGACGAAGACGTTGCCGGCGGCGTCGACCGCGACGTCCGACGCCGTGTCGCTCTGCAGGATGAAGGCGTCGGTGCCGCCGAGGAAGGTGGCCCAATCGATCGCCCCGCTGTCGAGATCGACCTTGGCCACGAACGCATCGGTCAGGCCGAGCTGCGTGCGCTGGAACGCACCGCCGCTCACCGGGAAGTCGGGCGACCCGGTGAGGCCCGCCAGGTAGACCTTCCCATCGGCCCCCACCTCCACGGTCAGCGCCTCGTCGCGGTTGATGCCGCCCAGGAAGCTGGAGAAGGTGATGTCCGGATCGATCACCAGCGCGTGGGCCGGCTCGCGGTCGGGTACGTCGAAGCCGAAGTGTTCAGCGTCGATCACCCGGAACCGCGCTTCCCGCGCCAGCTGCTCCCCGGTCGCCGTGCGCTCCCACGTGGCCGGGATGCTCTGGGACACCAGCCCTGCGTCGGTCTCGATCAGCAGTCGTCCGTCGTCCGCGACGGACAGCGAGCGGGCGCCGTCGCAGTGCACCACGACGGTGCTCGCGTCGACGCCGGGTTCGAGCAGCAGGTCGTACTCCAGGCGACCGTCGTGGTCGCGCAGCCGCAGGTCGACGCCGTCGTAGAGGCCCGTGTAGTGCACACGATCGAAGCTGGGGATCTGCACGAACGCGTGCTCGTCGCGGTAGACGTGCACGCGCCCGGCCCGTTCCCCGTCGCCGCTCAGCTGCACACCGTCGGCGGCACCCTCGAACGTGAACAGCAGGTTGGCCCCGCCGATGTCGTCGCGCGGCGCCACGAACTGCAGGGCGAACCCGGTGTCCGTGGCATAGGCGGACGACGCACCGCGCCGCCAGCTGAAGCGGGCGCGCGGATCGAGCTGGCCGTCGTTGCGCACGAAGCCCATGTCGAGCAGCCCTGCCGCAGAACCGTCCTCGGACGGCGCCGCAACGCGGGGAGCCTCGGGGGCGGCGGCAACCTGCGGGGCCGGCTGGTGCGGGGCAGACGAACACGCGGCGAGGGCGGTGCAGACGACGGGCAGGGCGAGGCGCAGCATCGGGGGGCTCGGGGGGGATGCGGAGTCGGCGCCGGGCAGGGAGGGGCAGCACGCGACTTGGACCGGGGTCTACAGATTACCGCCGCTGGGGGAGTCTGTCTGCCGGACGAACACGAGGCACGCAAATCGTGCAGCGCCCGTCCGAAGCTCCTATCGGCGGGATGGCGCGGGCATCAGTAGCGCGTCATGCAGCCCTCAGGACCGCAGCCTCCACCGGTCTGGCGCCGGGAACACGCCACCCGACGGGGCGAGCAGCCTGCCCGGGAGCAAGCGACTTGCACCAGCGGGCGCGGCCTCAGTAACGCCCCGCCGAGACGGCCGCACCGGTCTCGTCGAAGCGCACCCAGTAGCGTCCGGGCTCCCAGTGGAAGGTCCGGCCGCCGGGAGGGCCGCTGAAGCGCACGCTGGAGGGATGGGCCCGGAAGGCCCAGATGACCTCCTGCTGCGACATCCCCGTCACCACCATGTGCTGGCGCAGCAACGGCTCGAGTGCCGGAGCGCGCAGGTGCCCGAGCCGCACCGCCTGCTCGAACTGTTCCACGACGGGCGCCTGCTCGAGCTGCGCCGCCGTGTCCGACGGCACGTTCACCAGCAGCAGTCCTCGCGGCGTGGGAACGGTGACGCCCACCGGCACGGTGGATTCGAGCGCCCAGCAGCCGGCGCCCAGGCAGGCGACGAGCAAGGCGAAGAGTGCGGCGGGGCGTGACATGGCGCACAGCATAGATTCGTGATGCGACTCCGCCTACGGTGAGTTCATGTCGCCGCCCCCCGCCCAGCCGTCTCCCGACCTCGCCGGCCTCGAACAGACGGCCGCGGCCCTGGTCCGTCAGGTGGCCCGCGACATCGTGCGACCCAGCCTGGGCGGCCCCCAGAGCAAGCACCACTGGATGTCCCACGCCCAGGTCTTCACGGTCGACGACCACCGCGCCGGGCAGGAGCTGATCAAGCTGTTCGGGGAGAGCTTCCCGAGCCACGGCCAGATCGTGGAGGACTGCGACCCCGTGCCCGGCGACGGCGTGCACGAGTGGTACATCGATCCGATCGACGGCAGCGCCAACCACCTGCGCGGCATCCCCTACGTCGCCGTCACCGCCGGCCTGATGATCGACGGCGAACCCGTGGTGGGCGTCGTGCACGACGTCGTGCGCGACATCACCTTCTCCGCTCACCGCGGCGGCGGCGCCCGGGTGCACGACGACGACGGCGTGCGCCCCACGCACATCGCGGAGACGACGGCGCTGGCCGACGCCATGGTCATCGCCCACCTCTCCCGTCGCGGTCCGCTGGTGTGTCTGCCCGACGTGCTCCAGGACGTGCTCTGGAACACGCGCAAGATCCGCTGCATGGGGTCGATCGCCCTCGACCTGGCCCTGCTCGCCGCCGGGGAGGCGGACCTGCTGGTCGTGGGTCGCGGAACGCCCCAACGCTTGCTGGACATCGTCGGCGGCATGGTCGTCCTGAGCGAGGCGGGCGGGCGCATCGTCACGGCGGACGGGCGGCCGGTGTCGCGCGAGACGCGCACCCTGGTGGCCGGGCCGCCGTCGATCTGCGATGAGTTCGTCGCACTCATGCAGCGCCACGACCTCGAGGGCTGGACCGCCGACCGCGCGCACCCGCCCCACGCCGACGAACGGGTCGACTGAGCCGCCGGGCCCCACCCGGGCTCGACAGGGCGGCCTCGACCGGACCGGGCCGTCATCACATCGCCACACCTGGAGCGGGCGATCCAACCCGTGAGGGCCCGACGCCGCGGGCCCCGACTGTTAACCTCGGGCGATGCGCAAGGGCAGACAATCCAACGGAGGGCGCCGTACGACGTGGTTGGTCGGCGGCGCGATCATCATCGTTCTCGGCGCGCTCGGGTACTTCCTGAGCGACCTCTTCACCGACTCGGGCGGTGACGGCGACATGCAGACGGTCACGGCCGAGAGCACGGCCGGGGACCTCCCGGAGATCGACCCGCTGGCCCTGACGGATGACGCGGCGCCGACGGAGTTGCAGACCCCGACGATCGCGACCGTCGTGCCGGAACTCGAGCAGGGGCGGGGCCCGCCGGCCTCGTACACCGCGGCCCTGGGCGGCATCACCGGGCGGGTGCTCGAAGAGGACGGCACGCCGGTGCCCGACCTCCCGCTGGAGATCATCGCGGGGCGCCCGTCGCAGTTCCTCATGCCGCGCATGGAGATGCTGGAGGAGTTGCAGGCCGACCTGGATCTGATCGCCGGCACGGCCGTCACCGACGCCGAAGGGCGCTTCTTCTTCGAGCACCTCGATCCGCGCATCCTGGGCGGACTGCTGCTCGACCCCGGCGGCCCGCGCACCGTCCTGCGCATCCTGGAGATGACACCCAGCAGCGGCGCGGTGCGCGACATCGGCGACATCGTGCTGCCCGGCACGGTCACCATGAGCGGGCGCATCGTGGACGACCAGCGCCGCCCCGTCGCCGGCGTCCGCGTGCGCGCCACCGATCTGGAGCACACCTGGGTCAGCGTCGGCATCCTGTTCGCCGAGTACCGCGAGGGCGGGGCGATCCTGATCCACGAGGAGAACCTCGAACGACCGATCCTGATCGACCCGCCGGGCTCGATCGACAGGCTCACCTCGCGCCTGCCGTTGCCCACGACCCAGACCGACGCCGACGGGCGCTTCTCGCTGCAGGTGCCGCCCGGCATGGTCACCATGATCGCCGACGACGGGCGCCATGCCGCCAACAGCGCCGGCCCGTTCCCCACCGGCGCGGCCGGCGGGGAACGCGACGTGGGCGCCATCACGATCTACGACGGCACCACCTTCAACGGCCGTGTGGTCGACCGGGACGGCGCGGGCGTGGTCGACGCCGAGGTCTACGTGGGCAACACCTTCAGCCTCGCACCGGTCTCGATCATGCGCCCACCCACGCGCACCGATGAGAACGGCAACTTCCAGATGGAAGGGATGCGCATGGAGTCGGTCTACGTGGCTGCCCGCGCCCCCGGCGACGCCGCGCACGTCTTCCTGGGTGACCTGTCCCCGGACCAGAAGGCGATCATCCAACTGCCCGGCAAGACGCAGCTGAAGATCCTCGCCGTGGACGAGTTCGGCGAGACGGTGGACGACGTGCAACTGTTCGGACGCGCCTTGCGATCCGACGTGGGCGAAGCGCTGCCCTCCTATCTCAAGCCGATCCACGCGCTGGGCGACCGGACGCGACGGGACGAGGACGGCCTCTACGTCGTGGAGGGACTGACGCCCGCGCCCTGGACGATCCAGGGCCGTTCCGAGGGCCGCGCGGTGACCCAGGTCGAAGTGCTGCTCGAGACGGCCGAAGAAGCCAACGTCACGCTGACCTTCGAACCGGCCACGACGCTCGAGGTCACCGTGTTCGGCCCGCCGGCGGGCAAGGGCGACCCCGTGGACTGGGCCAGGGCCACCGTGTTCGAGCGTGGTGAGGACTTCCCGCTCGTGTCGGCGCGCACCAACGAGAACGGCTGGGCCGAACTCCCGGCCCTGGCCGACGGCGAATACGCCCTGATGGTCACCCATCCCGCCTACGCCATCGCGTGGCAGGAGTTCGAGGTGCCGGACGTGGACGAGCTCAACGTCGCCCTGACGCCGGGCGGTTCGATCCTGGGCACCGTGCTCGACAACGGCGAGCCCCCCCGCATCCCGGTGCTGGTCTCCATGCAGGGCTCCAACTCCGACGCACTGGACTCCGAGATGCCGCGCCTGGCGATCACCGACGCCGACGGCCTGTTCTCGTTCCACCAGGTCGAACCCGGCGAGGTCCAACTCGAGGTGCGCGACCGCGTGACCAACATCTCCGGTTTCAGCTTCTGGGAGGCGTTCGTCAACAGCCCCCTGGCCCAGGCCCAGGTGGAGGTCCCCGAAGAAGGCGAGGTGGAGACGCTGCTGATCGTGGGCAGCGAGTACGAGGACATGGACACCGCCCGGGTCACCGGCCGCCTGCGCGTGAACGGCTCCGCCGTCCCGGGCTGGAAGATCCGCTGCTGGGGCCAGATCCGACGCTCGGCGACGACCGACGCCGAGGGCAACTTCGAGCTGGGCATCGTGGCGTCGGGTGAGACCCAGCTCGCCGTGTCGCCGCCGGGTGCGGGCATGTCGCGCTGGGGCGGCATCGCGTCCCGCCGGCTCGAGCTGGAGCCCGACGAGCGGCGCTTCGTCGAGATCAACGTGGAGACCGGTTCGGTCTCGGGCTGGGTGCGTTCGGGCCTGAACGGCAGCCGGCTGGAGAACGCGCGGCTGCGACTCGTGCCCGTGCGCGACGAGAAGGACGGCGGATTCTTCGGCACCCAGTCGACGGTCACGACGAGCAACGGCGCCTTCCTGTTCGACATGGTCGAACAGGGCAAGTACCAGCTCCGCGCCGAACTCGAGGGTTTCGCCTCGACCAGTTCGGAGACCTTCGAGCTGCGTGCCCTGCAGTCGCGCACGGGCATGGAGTTGACGCTCTCGCGAGCGCTCTCGATCGCCGGCCGCGTCGTCGTGGACGGCGTGTCGGAGAAGCCGCAGTGGATCTTCCTGATCGCCGAGCAGACGGACGGCAGCGCGCGGGAGAACACGCGCCCCGACCAGGACGACATGCGCTTCGAGTTCGACTCGCTCAGTCCCGGCACCTACCAGTTCCAGCTCGCCACCGACCTGGACGACGAGTTCGCCGTAGTCGAGCACACCCTCACCGGCGACACGGACAGCCTGCTGCTCACCTTCACGCCCATGGAGGACACCGACCAGGGCTTCCTCGATCCGGAGTCGGATTAGGGGCGAGGGCGTTTGAGCGGATAGGGCTCGGGGCCGGCGCGTCGGGGGGCGCGCAGGCAGGGCCTGACCCTGCCGCTACGGTCAGTCCTCGCGAGCGAACTTCGGGTGAGCGGTGATGGTGATGCACGCAGCGCAGCGCGTGCACTCGCATCGGGGCTCGCTGTGGAATCTCGCGGCAAGGTCAGGCCCTGCCTGCGCGCTAGCCGGAGGGCGGAGTTCGAGACGGCGGGACGTCGCTGGCCCACGCGCGATCGCCAAGCGTTATCATCCAGCTCCTCCCAGCGGATCCACCGGGCGCTTGAGGTCGTTATAAACGCCAGCAATCCGGAAGCTTAGAGGAGCCCTGCACTTCAACGGACAAACAGGTACTAGCAGCGCCCGAACGCGCACCTCGACGCTCTGGAGAGCCGTCGTTCTCGGAGCATTCGGAATCCACCGCTTCTATGTCGGCCGCTGGGTAACGGGGAGTCTCCAGGCCGTTTCGCTCGGAGGGGTCTGCATTTGGTGGTGGATCGACGTCCTGCTCGTGGCGACCGGACTCTTCAAGGACAGCCGAGGACGCCGGGTCCGGGATTGGACGGGCACTTCGAGATCTCCAGCAATCGATGGGTGGAGGCACGAGCGCCCAAACCCACTTCGTGAGCGCCTGCGCCAAGCTAGCGTAGCCCTCCTCGCTCTTGGCCTCATCATCAGCCTGAGATCAGATGGCTCCGCGGTGGTCGGAATCGCCGCTGCCGGGCTCCTGTGGCTCCAGTTTGGGCGGAAGCGGCGACCAGCGCGGCTGGCACTCTGGCTCCGCCGTTTTCACCAGTCTAGTGTGAAAGAGATACGGCTCGACACCGAACTTCGTCGTGCCCTTAGAGGACGCGCGGTTCCCATCACGCTCCAGGACTCCACCTTCCGCTTCTCGTGGAGCTGGGCACTGTCTGACCCCAGCGCTCTCGCATCTCCGATTCTGGTAGCGGCAGGAGTCTACGCGACGATCGTCTTCGGCGTCGGGCACTCATTCAAGCGGTTCGGCATTGGCACGAGCTCTCAATCTCTGTTCGATCTTGTCACGTTATGGGTCCTCGCACTGCTGATCGTGGCCTTGCTCATTTTCGCTCTCCGTCGCCGACTGTTCTCGAGAATCAAGCGAGAGGGTGCGGAGGAACAGGTGCAAGAGATCCTGTGCGACATAGGCAGAGGAACCGGACGAGGGACGCAGTTGTCTATCGTCCGCTGTGACGACGACGTCTGGGAGTCTGTCGTCGAAGAGTTCATCGAGTGTGCTGATTTCATCATCGTCGACATCAGCACGCTGACAGGGAGTGTCTTGTGGGAGCTAGCGAAGGTCTCGGCCGCTTGCGAACCTGAGCGCGTCGTTCTTCTTCATGAGACGGCGAAGATTGCTCATGGCGTCTGGGAACAACTTGAAGCGACCATTGGTCGTGAGTACGCCCTGCAGTGCAACTTGCTGAGTTATGAACCGCTAAGAGCCCCTTGCCATGGCAACACAACTGAGGCGGCGCGGTCATTCCGGAACCAACTGACTGCACTTCTGGTCAAGAGCCAAGCCCTCGACGACCCCATCGGCGGGCTGCATCGGGAGGTCGCTGCTCGCGCCGCCCTCAGACGTCGCTTGAGGCTTCGTGGCAATCTACTTGGCGCCCTTGGGCTATGCGGCGCGTTTCTCCTCGTGCAATCGGCGCAAATCTACCAATCTGCGCCGGGTTGGGAAGAATGGATGCGTGACCCGGATACCGGTCGTCCTATTCCACCCTGGGAAGTGTTCGAGGCGACAGGAACTACCCTCTCACTGATCGCATTCGCTGGTTGCTTGTACGTTCTCGGTAGGTCCTCCGGAATCGGTCGCCTTGCTATCTCCGGGCTGATCGCGACCCACTTTGCATTCTGTTCCTGGTTCTTGGTGGAACGTCCCGTTGGAGTAGATGACAGCCCGTTCCTCTCGGCAGAAGAAGTGGACGAACTCGTGGACAAGATCTGGTCCAGAATCGAGCAATCTCACGAGAAGTGAGCCCCGGTAGCTGAATGGCTGAATGCGGTGCCCGCGCACACAACGATGACGCATCGCGCTTCCTGGCAGCTCCCCCTCTCGAAGACCCCACGCACGCCCCAGCGCCCCAGCGTGCACTGCGCCCACCCGCGCGACTGGCACGAGTGGCGAGGCCAGGGTCGACGACGGGCCTCCGCCGCGAACGGAGTTCCAGCACACTCCGACCATGCAGCCTTCACGAGCGCAACCCATGTGATGGGTCGGCAAGGAGTCAGCCGGATGCTCCACTGGCACTTCAGTCTTCAGTCGCCAAGCCGAGCGTAGAGAGCGCCACAACTCCAGGCGGGGCCATCTCGCTTGCCTCTCGACGATGAGGTTGCCCAGCTCCGCGAAGGCAGCTGCCAACACGGGCAACAACTCTTCGCTTTGCGATGCGTCAGGTCCGCTGAAGCGCTTCTGCGAGAACTGATTGCGTCTTGATCCGCAGGAATGGTCGCAGCATTGGGTCAAGGAAGCGGTACCGGTGGCGCTTTCCTACCGGGACCTTCTCCAGCACTTCACCGCGCTCTCGCTTGCAAAACTCTCCTAGCGCGGGAACAACTGACTGTAGGGATACGTCAACATTGAAGACTTTACTCATAGCGTCGACAACGTCTGTGGCTCGGAACGCGCCCCGATCGTCGTGGTCGGCGTGCGCGCACGAACACAGTACCTGTGGGTATCGGCTCTGCTGAGTTGTTGACGTAGCGAAAGCGTACGCATCTCGGTACTTCTCGATTGCGTCGTCCACAGCCGTGGTGCAGGCAACAGTGAACTCTGCGTGGTCGATCACCTTCTGGGCGCTCTGAAAGCAGGCCTTTGCGGCCTGAAGTCCGAGCAGGTGAGCGTAGTGGGGGAAGCCGTCGGCAAGCAGGCATGCTTCGTCTAGAACTGTGGGCGTTACATCAAGCCCGAGTCTATTGCATCCATTCGTGAGGATGTCACGAATCTCCTCATCGACCATTTTTGGCAACTCAATATGAACGAGATTGCGATCAATCGACGGATGTTCGCCAATCAGTTGGCCGATACTCCGTGCCACACCAACGACCACAAGACTGACTCGACTCCGAGGACTGTCGGAGAGGACCTTGATCAAGTCTGCGGTCTTCGCGCGGGTACCTTGATCTCGGACCTTGTCGAATTCGTCGAGGACGACAACGATCCAACCAGGCGCAGAAAGCCTAGCGAGTGCAGCGGCGACGTGGGCCGGCGTGACTTCCTGCGAAGGGAGTAGGCTCGCAAGGGAAACCATCTCGCTAATCACCTGCCGGCTAAGACCAGGTTGTTCTCTATCGATCTGAAGAGGGACCGCTGCCAGGACCCTGTGCCAAATCGTGGTGAATGTGTCAGACCCGTCGCAGCTCGTACGAAGCGGGTAGATGCCCTCAATCGACTCTGCCAGGATGTTCGCCAAGGATGTCTTGCCGACTCCGCGTTGGCCGAACACGACTGGATGACGTCCCGGCATAGGAATCGTCTCGATGACCCGAACCAGCTGATCGTGACGACCTGAGAACAAGTCCTTTCTGCTTACCGGTGCGCCGGGCGTGAATACAACAGATGCCTCGGCAAGAAGCTGTAGGTAGTTATCGGCCATTCGTTCCATCTCCCCTCTAGTTCAACGTCCTTCTGGCCACCATCTCCAACTCATCGAACAGCGTGTCGCCAAGACACCGCCACACGGCCGGCCTCGCGGATGAACACCGCCATCGAGCCGGTGGTTGACCGGGGCGACGAGGGCGGGGTGAGACCGTCGGCCCTCCGAGGGTTGCTGGGTGAGGCCGGTGGGCATGGGGACAAAGCGAATCGGCGTGCCGATCGCTCATGGTAGCTAATGGCTAGGCGCGAATGGGGCAGCTCCCTTCTAGCCTGGCAGCCGTCCGCCAATGCGGGGGGGGAGGATCGGAACGTCAGAGCCACCATCGCGACTGTGCGCGATCCGAGCTCAAGAAGCTACCGGGCCGCGCGCCGAACCCGACCGAGGCAGCCGACGGCGGTAGTGCCTGGGACTCCGCCGCCGACGCGAAAGCCAAGACCTGACCACTCGACGAGCGCCACCACCCGTCCCTCGGTCGCCAGGCCTAGAGCGAACAGACGTCACCCGTCCAGGATCAGGTTGCCCATCTCGGACAGCAGGCGCTCGCGCAGGCGTGGCGACAGCAGTCCGAGCTCGCGGCCGATGTTGGCCATGGTGCCGAGGCCGAGGACGGCCCAGACGGCCAGGTCGACGGAGGCGCCGCCGGCTCGCGGTGTCGTGCCGCGGTGGGCGGCCACCTGGGTGCGGATGAAGGTCAGGAAGTTGCTGTAGGTCTCGGCCAGGGCGGTCTTGATCGCCGGGTCGTCGGTCTCGCCCAGGCCGGAGAAGAGAATGCGGTAGAAGCCGTGCTCGCCCAGGTGCTTGGCTTCGTAGCGCAGGATCTCGGTGGCCCCGGCGTCGTCGGAGTTCGCGAGCAGCGACTCCCAGGTCTCGAGCGAGCGATCGAAGACGTGGTGGATGGCCGCGATGAACATCGCCTGCTTGTCCGGCCACAGGCGGTACAGGATGTTCACGCGGACACCGCAGCGGTCGGCCAGCTCGGCGGTCGAGGTGCGCCGGTAGCCCAGCTCCGCGAAGGTGGCCGCCACCACGGGCAACAACTCGGCGCGCCGCTCGGTGCTGCGATCCGGTCGCGGCATGGGGTTCTCTCCTCTTGGTGGCCGGGTGTCTTCGCGGCCTGGTGTCTTCGCGGCCTGGTGTCTTCGCGGCCTGGTGTCTTCGCGGCCTGGTGTCTTCGCGGCCTGGTGTCTTCGCCGTCTGGCGCCGTCTTGCGTTCGGGCGGCCCGGCGCCTTCGCCGTCTGGCGTC
>JAJDEQ010000143.1 GCA_029259695.1 Planctomycetota bacterium | reverse complement strand
TCCTGCCGGCCCTCGCCCTGCTCTCGCTGATCAGCGCGTGCGGGTGGGTGCGACGTCTCGACGGCAGTCGTGCCGGGCAGCCCGTGCGACCGGAGGGTCCGCCCCGCCCGCTGCTGGCGGCCGGCCTCTCGATCCTGATGCTGCTGCTGCTCGCCGCCGGCTTCTGGTTGCCGCAGTGGCTCACCGACGGTGCGTTGATCGTGCTGATCCTGTCCATGGGCCTGCTGGTGTGGAGCCTGCGCGCCATGTCGGCTCGCGGTCTCGCGAGTCGTTCCCAGGTGGGCACGATGTGCGGCCAGTTGCTGCTGCACGTCGGCGTGATCGCCATGCTCTCCCGTGGTGCCTACGTCACCAACTCGCTCGGCTCCAACGGCAACGTGCTGGGCACGGGCCTGCTGCTGCTGACGGCCGTCGTGTGCATGATCACGGGGATGCGCGCCGTGCCCGAGAGCGTGCACCGCGGCTGGCGCCTGGGAACGGTGGGTTGGGTCGGACTCGCCTTGCCGCTGCTGTTCGTGCAGGGCCTGCTGCTGTCGGTGATCTGGCAGGCACCGCCCAGTCTGGGCGAGGCGGCGGCGTACGTGCGTGCCTACGACGACACCGAGAACTCGGCGTTGTTCCGGCGCTATGCCGCGGTCGTCGGCTGGCTGCAGGTGGAGGGCCGTGAGCCGGAGGTCGACGCAGCCAGGGATGCACTCCGCGTTCGTCTCGACGGGGAGGAGCGAATCAGCGGGTTCATCCTGACCCAGGCCGACAAGCTGGGTTGGCTGCGGCCGGCGGACCTGGTTGCGCTGCAGGAGCCCGCTCGAATGAGCACCTTCGACCGCGGCCGCGTGCTCCCCAACCTGCGGCAGTCCGGCGCCCGGCTCTCGGCCTGGATCGCCGTGCCGGGGCGCACGGCGAGCGAGCGGCTCGAGCTGGCCGATCGCATGCTGGTGCTCTGGGAGCCGCAGGGGAAGTTCGCTCGGCTCGATCAGTTGCAGGCGCTCGTCGAGGCGCTCGAGGCCCTCGGCGCGGGGGAGCGCGTCCCCGACCTGCGCGCTGGCGCGCTGCAGTTGCTCGCTGACGCCTGGATCCCGGAGGACGAGCAGGTCTACTCGCGCGCGGGTTTCACGGCCTACCCCTACAGCGACGGGCGCGGCCCGGCGGCGGGGGCGAACTCTGCGGCGCTGCAGTTGATGGAGCGCTTCGGCGTACCCGAGGCGGTGAACCTGGGAGAACTGCGCGACTCCCTGGCCGCCGATGCACTCGCGCCCCTCTGGCGGCGGGGCCGCAGCCTGGTCTTCAAGCTGCAGCCGGCCGCGGGGTTGGCCCGATTCGAGCGAACGTATCCGGAGCTGCTGGCCACCGTGAGCGTCGACACCTGGTTGCGACGCTGGCGTTTCCTGATCGTCGTGGCCGCGGTGTGCGCGCTCGCGCTGTACGCGACCTGGCGCGCGCCGGCGGGGGATCGATCGGTGCGCAGCGGCGGGCGCGTCGTCGGTACGACGACGCCGGACTGAACCGCCGCGACGCCGGAGTGCAGCGTCTGCGGGCGCGTTTGCCCGTCCGCCTCGAACCGACGACGTTGCCGGCTCGTCGTGCGTGCGCGGACGGGCAGTTTGCTCCGGCTTGCACGGTTCGCGCCGCGTGATTCCTGCGCTCATGACCTTGATGGGCATCGCTCCTCGGGGGAGCTTCCACGCGGGAGCACGAGGAGCACGCACTGGTGGCGTCGTGGGGCGGCGCCGCGCCCGAAGAGCGCAGGTGCCCATCTGTCTCAGATGAGAGAGAACAGATGAGATCATGTCACTTGACCCTTGGCAGCAGCGTGACGCGCGCTCTTGCGGGTGCCGTGTTGCTCGCGTTGCCGTGGGGGGGCAGCGCGTGGGCGCAGCTCGATCAGAGCATCGACTCGGCGATCTACGACCAGGCCATCGAGCCGCTGTTGCTGGGGCCCGTCGAGGGGCTCACGACCGGGTGGCACAACGCGCCCGATGTGTTTGCCGTTCCCCTCGGGACCGAGCTCACGTTCGAGCTGCTCGCACCCGTCGGCATGACGGTGCAGTGGGTCGGCGCGGACGAGGTCAGCGATGTCGAGGGTCGGCTCCTCGCCACCTGCTCGATCGACTCGATCGGGACGCACTCGGTGGGTGTCGACGTGTTCGACTCCTACGGTCAACTCTGGGAGGACTTCGAGTGTGCGATCGACGGCGTGGACGTGGCGCTCGACCAGGTGCGCGTGCGCGCGTTCGAGGTGGTTCCGCTCGGGATGGAGGTCCATCGCGACCTCACGAACGAGGAGACCATGACGCTCTTCGCGGGCCCTTCGGTCGCCGCGTTGCAGCAGATCGGTCAGTTCGAGTACGTGACGTCGATCGACAACCCGCTCGTGTTCCGGACCGAGGTCGTGCCCGAGGCGCTCGGTGCGCTGGTCGAGGTGCGCGAGAACGGCGTGCCGATCGGCCTGGGTTCCACGTTCGTGCGTGCGTTCGAGGACGTCGGTGCGCGTCTGGTGTCGGCCGGTCCGGTTGGTGCGGAACGCGGCGTCGCCTTGCAGACCTACGAGGTGACGATCGTCTCGCAGGATCCCCCCGGCCCGTTCCAGGCCGGTGTCCCGGTACGCTTCTGTGCCGAGACGAATCCGCGGGGGTTCGAGCGCGGCATCACCTGGCTCGCCAGCTCCAAGTACGGCGAGATCGACCCGGTGGCCGGTCGCGGCCCGTGCTTCGAGACCCGGTTCGAGAACATCAACTGGACCGGAGTGAAGGCCGATCACGCCGGCACGTCGGCTGATCCGCAGGCGGAGACCGAAGGCTGCAAGCTCTCGGCCTTCACCCCCGGGGGCGCGGCCGTGTGTGCTGACCCGGGCGATCTCGTGTGGTGCGTGTACACCGTGCGGCGCAAGCCGGGTACCGGGCCCTGGCCCATCGGCGCGGGTTGCGGCCCGCTGGGCGGCTCGCTGATCGGGACGCTGTGTGTCCGTTGCCCCGGCGCGGGGACCTGCCCCGACTGGGCCGGTCGGAACTGGAAGCACACGAACGCAGCCGGTGCCGTCATCTGCAGCGGGGAGGTGGTGGGCTTCGCTACTGACGACTCCAAGCAGGCCTGCCCGGTCGGGTCGCTCCGTGCAGAGTTCAACTGACCGCATGCTGTGCGACCGGTGTTGATGTGTGCGCGGCCCGGCGAGCTGCCCCTCGCCGGGCCGCGCTTCGCCCGCCTTGTCGTCGACCTGCCCGACCGTATGCCCGGGACCCGGCGCGGGTGACCGCGAACGGGCGGCGTCAGGCGGCGGGCTGGGGCGGCAGCACCGGCAGGCGCGCCAGGAACACCACGAGTCCGAGGCCGATGACCGTGAGCATGGTCCGCAGTCCCCAGTTGTCCACGCCGAACACGGCGGAGGCGCCGATGGTCAGGATCACCAACGCGATGGCGCGCCCCTTGACGCCGTAGGGCAGTGCGCGGTGTTCGGCCCACGCGCGCAACAGCGGACCGAACACGCGGTGCGACACGAGCCAACCGTGGAACTTCTCCGAACTGCGCGCCCAACACGCCGCGGTCAGCAGCAGGAAGGGCGTGGTGGGCAGCACCGGCAGGAGCGTGCCGATGGCTCCCAGGAGGAGGAAGACCCAGCCCAGGGTCAGGTAGACCGCGCGCAGTGCAGGTGAGACCGCGAGGGAGGGGGGCGCGGCGGCTGGCTCGGAGTTCGTGTCGATGGCGTTCCGGGTCGATGGGGGGCGCGTCGAGGCGAACTTGCGCCAACAACGGAGTGGGCAGCACGCATGCATAGCGAATGTCGCTGCCGGGGGCCAGCGCCCCTGGTCAGACTCGCGCCCCGCAGATCGCGTGAGCAGGCCGGGACGAGCAGACGCTGCTCCACAGCGCGTCCTGAAGACGGCTCCCGATCGACTCGCCGCAGGCGTCGACGGCCGGGGAAGCTCCTCGGCGCCCGGCCCCCTGGCCGCTGCTCCGGTGGGAATCCCCCTGCTCCGGTTAGAATCCCCGCCTTCCCGCGTCGACGGCCGTCCCACGCCCCCCGGAGCACGATCATCAGCAGGCCCTCGCGAGTCGTCTTCGCGGTGCTGGGAACGGCGGCGGTCCTCACGCTCTGGCAGGCGTGCGCGGGGCGCGGTACGCAGCGAGCGATTCGGGCTCTCGCCGCCGAGGACGCCGGGCGCCGCGCTTGGGGTTACGCCCATCTCGCCCGTGCCGGAGACGGCGCCGTCCCCGATCTGGTGGACGCGTTACGTTTGGCCGAGCAGCCCGCGTTCGCGGCCGCCCTGCCCGGCATCATGATGAGTCTGCGCGACCTCGATCGCGAGACGGTGATGCCCGCGTTGATCGATGCGCTCGATGATGAGCAGGGGGCGCAGCGTCACTACGCCGGCATGACGCTGGCCTTCATCGGGACCGACGTGCTGCCCGCGGTGACGGAGCGGCTCCAGGTCGCGCCCGATCCGTCCACCCGGGCTGCCGCGGCGTGGATCCTGTCCTGGCTCGGCCCGGCTGCGGTCGAGGCCGAGCCCGCGCTCCAGCGCGCACTCCAGGACGAGCACAAGGACGTGCGTCATACCGCGAGGTATGCCCTGTCGCGACTGCGCAAGCCCAACGACGGCTTCTGGAGAGCCGCCGACAGGGTGCGCGGGGCGACCTTCGGAGCCGAGGCCGACGGTGCTGCCGTCGCCCTGCTCCCCGTCGTGGCCGACGGGCGTCAGCTGGCCGAGTTCGCCGTGGGGCTGGTGCTGCTGGCGGGCATCATGCGCTGGGCGCTGGGCCGTGCGCGCATGCCGGGCGGTCGGGACGCGCCCCGTGGAGCGGACGGGCCGCGCCGCGCGTCGCTCGTGCGTCGTATCGCGCTGGGTGCAGGGGCGCTCGCGGTCGCGTTGCTGGTGTGCGAGTACGGCTTCCGCTGGCTCGGCCCGCGGGCGCTGGTCGACCCGAAGTTGCTGTTGCCCAGTGGTGAGCGCATCCCGTTGTCGGAGATCGCCCTGCTGCGGCCGGAGGGCGGTCCCGAGGCCGGCGAGGGGCTGGCCGCGCGCTTCCGTCCATACCTGTTCATGAAGGGCTGGTACGACCGGCCGCAATGGGACTACTTCGACGAGCAGGACTGCGTCGACTACGTCTTCAACAAGCACGGGCTGCGGGACAACGACTTCGAGCTCGAACCGCGACCGGACGAGTACCGTGTCGTCGCCATCGGCGATTCGTTCACTTTTGGTGCGGGCGTGCAACTCCAGGACTGCTGGACCGAGGTGCTGGAGCGGGAGCTCGAGGCCGTGCACGAGGGTCCGGTGGAGGTCATCAACGCCGGCTTCGTCTCCGGCCACAAGCCGCCCGGCTACGCGCCGTGGCTCGCGCGCGACGGCGTGCGCCTGCAGCCGGACGTCGTGCTGGTGGGGCTCTGTCTCAACGACCTGCACCCCAAGATCAGCCTGTACGCCTACCGCAAGGTCCGCCCGGTGCCCTGGTTCGAGGGGGCGTTCGAGCTGCTGAACTACGTTCAACGCCGGCACGTCAATCGGGATCCGGAGCTGCGCCGCTTCTTCGGGTACGTGAAGCACGACCCGTCGTACTGGAACGAGACGTCCGCGGCCCTGGTCCGCACGCGGGACGACATGCGTGCGGCGGGCATCCGCTTCGTCGTGGTGATCCTGCCCGTCGTGTCGGGCTTCGGAGACGACTACCCGTACCACTCGCTGATCAACATGGTGGCCGAGTTCTGCGCGAGCGAAGGCATCGAGCACGTGGACCTGCGCGAGCGGGTGCTGGTCGGTGACGAGCGCGAGTTGTGGGTCCATCCCACCGACCAGCACCCCAACGACCGCGGACAGCGGCTGATCGGCGAGGGCGTGTTCGAGTACCTGTTCGGTGACTGAGCGCCGTCGGATCAGCAGCCTCGCGCGCCGCCTCGCACTGGGCGTCGCGTTGCTGACGGCGTGCGGCGACGCAACCGTGGGTGACGGCGCCCACGACGAGACGGCACTCGTCCGCTTGTGGCGCGACGGGACACCCGCGGGCACCGTCGCCGGTGAGCATGCGGTCGGCACGGTGATGGCGGCCATGACTGCGCGCGCCGCGGGGAATGAGCCGGCCCCCCTGCCCGGCCCCGCGGGGGGCGACGGCCTGGTGCACCTGGCGACGCGCTTCGAAGCCACGGACGACACGAACTGGTACGCGGTCATCGCGGCTGCCGAGGGCATGCGCTACGAGCCCGTGGCATGGGACGGCGAGGCGCGACCCGGGGGGGCGCTCGCTCACGCCACCAGCGTCGACGTCGTCCCAGGCGAAGCGCTGCGCTTGCGGGTCGTGGTGCGCGCCGCGCAGGACCGGACCGAGGGTGAACACGACGCCGCGAGCGACGGGGCTGCGGGCGAGGGGGTCCCGGGCGACGCCCCGCCGCTGGTCGTGGTCGTGCAGCGACGCGACCCGTTCGATCCGGGTGAGAGCCTGGATCCCGCGGCGTTGTCGGCGCTGCTCACCGAGCGCAACGCGGGCCTGAACGTGGGCATCGCCGGCCGGCCCGGCGCCGAGACGCAGAGCTTCGACGTGGAGATGCTGGTGGGGCGTCTGGTGCAACAAGTACTGGTGTTCCTCGTGACGCCGGTCGCCGCCGAGGCTCCTGCGCTCGTGTTCGAGGAACTCACGCTGTGGCGCCGGCCGCTCGCGGACTACGTTGCGGGCGGCGGTCTGATCCCGCGTTGCACGCCGCTCGCGGGCGGTGTCGAGGGGGCCGTGCGTTGGCGCATGGATCAGGACGAGCGGGAGGGCTTGCTGGCGGTGCCCGGGTCGAGCTACCGCTGGACGCTGGGTCCCAGCCCTGTCGCGCGTCGGCTCGATCTCGCCTTGGGTGTGGCGCCGCGCGATCCCTCGCTCCCGGGCGCGGTCGATTTCGCCGTGCGCTGGGTGGACGGTGAGCAGAGCCGGACATTGCTCGACGAGCACGTGACGCCGCCGTCGAACCCCTCCGAGCCGGCCTGGCGCGACCGCTCGCTGATCATCCCGCCCGCCGAGGCGTCTTCAGTGCTGGTGCTGGAGACGTCCACGGGCGGCGAGCAGGCGCCCCTGGCCGCATGGGGACATCCCACCCTGCGCAGTGCGCGCAGCGATCGGCGGCCCAACGTGCTGCTCGTGAGCCTCGACACGTTGCGCGCCGATCGTCTGGGCTGCTACGGCGGCCCGGTTGCCACGCCGCACCTCGACTCACTCGCGGCCCAGGGGCTGCGCTTCGCCCGGGGCTACGCCACGTCGAGCTGGACGCTGCCGAGCCACGCGTCGCTCATGACCGGGCAGTACCCGGCCTACCACGGCGCCGTCGACATGACGACGACCATGGACGCGACGCGCTCGCCGATCCTCGCGCAGCAGCTCGCCGCGGCGGGCTACGCCACGGCCGCGTTCACGGCGGGCGGCTTCGTGTCCACCGACTTCGGCTTCGGCGCGGGCTTCGATCGCTACAGCCTCAACGATCCGGTCTGGGCCCTGGAGACGCTGCGCGGCCGCGAGTTGCTCACGGCCTCCGGCGGCGGAGACGCGGCGGCCGCGCTGCAGGGCGCGCTGCTCGCGCGCTACGACACGGGCGCCGTCACGGACTGGATCGCCGGGCAGCAGCCGGAGATGCCCTTCTTCGCCTTCGTGCACACCTACATCGTGCACAACTACGCACCCGGCCGGACCTGGCTGGAGGACTTCGAACTGCTGGACGAACAAGGTCGTGAACGGCCCTTCGATCACCGCTCCAGCAAGGGCTTCAACGACGGCCGACGCGAACTGCGCGACGAGGCCCGCGCGCGTTACCTGCCCTACTACGACGCCACCGTCGCCATGGCCGATGCCTTCGTGGGCGAGTTGCTGCAAGCGCTCGAGCAGGCCGGGTTGGCGGAGGACACGCTGGTGATCGTGACCTCCGACCACGGCGAGGAGTTCGGCGAACACGACCACTTCGGTCACGGTCGCTCGCTGTACGAGCCGGCCACGCGCATCCCGCTCATCGCCCGGGGCCCGGGGCTGGCACCCGCGGTGGTGGACATGCCGGTGAGCCTGGTGGACGTGGCGCCGTGGATCCTGCGCCGGGTGGGGCTCACGCCCGACCCGCGCATGGAGCCCGCTCCGCCGCTCGGTGCCGAGCGCACGTCACCGCCCGGGCGCCGGCGCGTGGTGCTGGACCTGTCCACCGGCTCGCGGCACCAGCGCGCGTACGTGGAGGACGACCTCAAGCTGCTGCAGGTCGAACGGGTGGTGGAGCAACACCTGCGCGGGCAGGAGGGCACCTCGCAGTTGTTCGATCTGTCGACCGATGCGCTGGAAGGCACCGATCTCGCGCCGCAGCGGAGCGAAGACGTGGCACGCCTCGCCCGTGCGCTGCGCGGCTACGAGCAGCTCGCCGAGGCTCTGCGCGCGTCCCGGCAGGAGGACGAGCTGGACCCGGCCACGCTCGAGTCGCTGCGCCAGCTCGGTTACGTCGACCAGGACTGACGGCCAGCGGCCCCGACCGCGGAACGGACCGCGGGCCCCGGCGGCCGAACTCGTGGCGACCGGGGCCCGCGTGACGTCGACGGCCGACGCTGTCAGCCGTGGCGCGCGAGGAATCAGTCCTCGTCGGTGTGATCCACCCGTGACGACGTCTTGGCGCCGCCCGTGCCGAAGACGTTGCTGTCGAAGACGTCGACGCTGCCGCCGCCTTCGTCACCAGCGCCCGCGATGTCGGGGCCCAGACCGTTCCCGTTCTGCTTGCACTTGTTGTTGGTCATGTCGGTGGCGTTGCCGTTGTTGCTGATGCCCTGGTGCCCGTTCTTGGTGCACGTGTTGCCATCCAACACCGCGCCCGTCATGCCGTTGTCGTTGAGGTCGATGCCGTCGCCGGCGTTGCCCTGGGAGCGGTTCTTGGTGAGCGTGTGATCGTCGCCTGTGACGTGGAGTCCGTCGCGGCCGTTGTTCTTGAGCGTGTTGTTCTCGACCGTGTTGTTGCTCGCGGTGAACTCGCCGTCCGGCTCGAGGAACGGGCCGATGTTCATGCCGTTCTCGACGGAATTCTGGACGGTGTTCTTCGAGATCGTCGAGTCGCCGACGTTGAGGTCCATGCCGTGCTGCAGGGCGCCGTTGCAACGGTTGCCGGTGATCGTGAAGTTGGGTCCGAAGCAGTCGATGTTGTCGTCTTCGGTCGTGTCGATCTTGTTCTTGTCGATGGTCACGTCGCCGAAACCATTGTTGTCGACCTCGATGCCGCAGTTGCCTGCACCGTTGATCGTGTTCTGCCGGATCGTCGTGGCGACGGGAGCGATGCCGTCGACCATGGCTGCCTGGATGTCCACGTCGATGCCCTCGCCTTCCGCGAACTCGATGCGGTTGCGCTCGATGACGATGCTGCCGGTCCCGCTGGTGCAGATACCGTCGTCGTTCACCAGCCGGATCGTGTTCTTCGAGATCACGCTCTCGCTGTTGAAGTCGAGGTCGTTGAGCCGGATGCCGTCACTCCCGCAGGAGTTGACGCCGTTCTGCGAGATGTCGGCGTCCGAAGCGATGACGAGGATGCCGCTGAACTCGCAGCCGGAGATGCGGTTCTTGGTGATCACCACGCCGTCCGGAGGCGGGTCCCCGTCGGGGCGCAGGGGCAGGACGTCGGCCCGGATGCCGTTGAGCCCGTTGACGATGGTGAAGCCGGTGACTGTCACGTCGGTGCCGGCGATGCGAATCGTGTCCTCCTCGGAGCCGCCGTCGATGATGGCGCCCTTGCCCTGCAGCGTGATGCCGCTGGTGGTCACCACGACGTTCTCTTCGTAGACGCCCTTGCTGACCAGCACGACGTCGTCCGCCACCGCGGCATCGACGGCCGCCTGGATGGTCTCGAAGTCGGCCGGCACCTTGAGGGTGTCGGCTTGGATGGGGGCGCCGGTGACGGCGACGGTCAGCGCGACGGTGGCAACGCATGGAGTGAAGCGGATGGACATCTGGTGGACCCCGAGGGTGCGTGTGAGTTGGTGAGCGCGTCACGCTAGCAACTACGCACCGGGCTTCCGAGGGGCACCTGCGGTGGTCCTTGTCGCTGAGTTCGCCAGGCCTCCCCGCTGTCCGGTGGGCTGCCGGGGAGGCCCGTTCGACTTCGGGTGGGAGCGTCCTCAGGAGACGAGCTGGAGCTGGAACTCGGCCGCACCGGTGCCGTCGTTGGGGTCGGTGCTGATGCCGCCGCGGCTCATGTTCGCGTCGTAGGCCAGCGGCACCATGGGCGGTTGGGTCCCGCCGGCCATGCCGAACACGGCCAGCAGGTTCGGGTGCCACCAGTCGTTGCCGGCGGCGCGCACGACCACCCGGGCCCCCACGCGGGTGAGCTGGTTGCGGGTCCGGGTCTGGCTCAGGTCGAGGACCTGGATCAGCGAGCGGCCGCCGTGACGCTTGGCGTCCGGGGCGACCCGGAACGACTCGACCACGTCGTCGTTGCTGTCGAGGATCAGCACGTCGAAGGGGCTGTCGGACTCCGAGTCATCGGCACCTCCCGTCCCGGCGACCAGCAGCAGGCGGTCGAAGGGCGTGTCGCTGAAGCTCGGCCGGACGAGCCCGATGGGCATGGAGGGGACGCCCTCGCCGAAGTCCGTGCTCAGGACCGGGCCGGGAGCGTCGAGCGTCAGCGCGAGCGGCACCGGACCTTCGTCCGTCTCACCCCACACGAAGGCGTGGCGCGGGATCCACGCGTCCGAGCCGGTCGTGCCCAGGCGGAAGTACTCGTTGATCAGGTCGTCGGTGTCGATCCCGGCCTCGGCGATGTCCCATTGATAGGTCTTGCCCTGGCGCGAGCGCAGGTCCGACTCGGTATGGATGCACACGAACAGGTGCCCCAGCCCCGGGTCGGTGATGCGCGTGCGGTCGGTGGCGAAGGCGAGGAATTGCTCGTCGACGCCGCGGTTGTTCACGACCAGGTACATGCGGTTCTTCGTGCTGGCCCACTTGGGGTCGCCGCTGAAGACCGAGAGGAACAGGCGGTTGATGACGGCCATGGAGGGCTCCTTGTCCGGTCGAGACCGGTGTCGTGGGGAGGGCTCCCCGGAGGGGGGGAGGCCGAGGCGTGCCGCGGATTGCGGTCTCCCATGTCTCCGCTGCTCGCGGTCGCGACCTTTCAGCGCGACCCGGATTCGTGCCGGATCGCCACGGGGCCGGGCGGATCGCCGAGGGCCGGGGCGGATCGCCAAGGCCGGGCGGATCGCCAAGGCCGGCCCGGGCCGCCAAGGGGCCGGGTCGGCCGGTCCGGAGGGGCAGGCCTACTCCCGTCGCACGACGAGGCGGTCAGGGACTTCGTTGCGGTCGCCGTCGGTCCACGGGAAGTGTTCGGCCAGCACGTCGCCGCAACGGTGCAGGCCGTTCACCAGCCCGTCGGCCAGGTTGCCGCCGGCCACGCCGTCGAGGATGGCATCGTCGACCTTGCTCCAGGTGTCGGACGGGACGCGGGCGGCGATGCCCTCGTCGGCCAGCACGATCACGCGTCGCTCGAACAGGCTGACGAACAGCAGCACGCCGGTGGCGGCCTCGGTCTTGTGCAGGCCTTCGCGGTAGAACTCCTGCAGCGCCTGCTCTTCGGCCACGCTGCTGGCGCGCGTCTCGAACACGAACATGCGCGCCAGATGGGGCAGCTTGCGGGCCAGGGCGAAGCCGGCGGCTGCGAGGGCGAACTGGCAAGCCATCAGCCACAGAGGGTCACCCCAAGGCAGGATGCGTACCAGCAGCGTCGAGCCCACCAGCAACGTCGCGCAGGCCGCGCGCCAGGCGGTGGCCGGGTGCGGGTCGGAGCGCTCGAGCACGACGGGCAGGATCTCGCCCACGGTGCGGGCCTCGACCTCCCGGATGGCCTGGTGGACGCGCTCCTGTTCGGCTTGGCCGAGCAGATCGAGTGCGCGGTAGCGGTGCCGGTTGGCGACGGCGCGCGCGATGAAGAACAGCGCCGCGGCCAGCAAGAACCACGGCCCGACGTCGCCCAGGGCGTGCAGCCACGCGGCGCCTTCGGTCCACTCGCCTTCGATGGGCGTGTCCTGCAGGAGCAACGGTAGGCCGTGCGCAGCCATCGTGATCGGATCACCAGCCACCGGATGCACCTCCACCGCCGAAACCACCGCCGCCACCGAAGCCGCCGAAACCCCCACCGCCGAAGCCGCCGCCGCCCCCGAACCCACCGCTGCCGTACGAGTGGCTGCTGGAGTGACGATTGCCCATCGAGCCCAGCATGATCCAGGGCCACATCCCGCCCATGCCCGCGCTGCGCGATCTGCGTGAGCCGGAACGCATGAAGAACATGAACAGGAACACGAGGATCAGTGACAGGGCGCCGCCGGAACTGCGGCGTCGGTGTCGCTGCTGGGCCTGCTCGATGGGGGCGTAGTCACCACCCGCCGCGGCGTGCATGGCGACGATGCCGGCTCGCAGGCCTTCGCCGAAGCGCCCCGCCTTGAAGGCCGGGCTGATGACGTCGCGGATGATGCGGCCGGAGATGGCGTCGGTGAGCGTGCCCTCCAGTCCGTAGCCCACCTCGATGCGCAGCTTGCGCTCGGCCTTTGCCACGAACAGCAGGGCGCCGTCGTTCTCACCCTCGCCGCCGACCTTCCACTGACGGGCGACGGCCAGGGCGTACTCCTCGAGCGAGCGACCGCCGAGATCCGGCACGGTCAGCAGGGCCATCTCGTGCCCCGAACCCGTGCGGTAGGACTCCATCAGCAACTCGAGTTCCTGCTCCTCGCGTGCATCGAGGAAACCACCCAGGTCGGTCACCCAGCCGTCGTTGGCGGGGACCTCCACCTGGCTCTTGGCCGGGGTGGTGAGGACGAGGGTGCCGAGCAGGGTCCAGGCGGCGAGCCAGGCGGTGTGTCCGGCTGTGCCGATCACTTGTCCCCGTCGTCGCCGGTCTTGTCGTCGCCGAACGAGAAGTCGGGCACCTCGCGGTTCACCTCGTCGGTCTCGAGCTGCGGGTAGCGCTCGAAGTCGTACATGCCCGCGATGATGTTGGCGGGGAACTTGCGGATCGACGTGTTGAAGGCGCGGATGGCCCCGATGTAGTCGAGCCGTGCCACGTTGATGCGGTTCTCGGTGCCCTCGATCTGGGACTGCAGGTCGCGGAAACCCGCCGTCGCCGTGAGCGTGGGGTAGTTCTCGCTCACTGCGAGCAGTCGGCTCAGCGCGGAACCCAGTCCCTCCTGGGCTGCCAGGAAGGCCTGCGCCTGCTTGGCGTCGGTGGGGGCGCCGCTCAGGTTGATCTGGCCGACCCGGGCCCGGGCCGCCGTCACCTCGGTGATGGTCGTCTTCTCGAAGTTCGCCGCGCCCTTGACCGTCTCGACGAGCTGCGGCACGAGTTCGAAGCGCCGCTGGTACTGGCTGCCCAGGCCGCTCCACTTCTCGTCGACCACCTCCTGGTTCGCGACGATGGTGTTGTACGAGCCGACTGTCATGCGCCAGCCCACGAAGCCGATGACGAGCAGCACGACCACGGCGATCAGGCAGCCCTTGCCCACGGCCCCCCGTTCGCTGCGGCGTGGCGCCGGCGCTGCGGTGGCGCTCGGGAACGAGTTGCTTGCTGGGTGTCGTGACGGAAGGGACATGCGCGTGCTCTCCAGTTCGGTTCGGGGCAGACTACTCGATCCGCTGCACAGATCGCGCGCGCGGTGTCTCCCCTTGCTTGCCCGGGTCCGCCGCTTCGAGTCCTGCGCGGGCTCCTGTTCGGGGCTCCCGGGCGCAGGGCTCCCGTGCGGCAGCCAAGCGTCTTGTTGGGTTCGGAGCGGCGCGCAGGCGGCGCGTCGCAGACGCGTCACAGCGGGGCTCTCGGCGACACGTCGAAGACCGCGCGCCCGGACTCGGTGCCGACGTAGACCGAGACCGTGAGCACCCACTTGCCTTGATTCCGGAAGACGAGCCCCGTCGCCCGGAAGACGCCGGGGCCGAGGGGGTGGATCTGTGCCGTCTGGCGGGTGAGTTCGGCGTGGGGCTGGGTGGCCTCGACGTCGATGCGCACCTTGGTGCCGATCATCGGGAGGCCACTGCCACGCGACACTTCGATCTCCAGGTCGAAGGGAGCAGCGAGTGGGATCGGGGCCGGGTTGCTGCGGAACATGACGCGGTAGCGTCGCCCCTCGGTGAAACCGAGCGACCACCCCTCGCGGACTTCGGAGGCCGCGTGCTCCAGGGGCCGCGCGTCGTCAGTGGCGTGACAGGACGTACCGAGCGAGATGGCGAGCAGCACCACGGAGGAGAGCGCGAGACGTGAACACATGCCGGTTCTCGAGAGATGGGTAGACCCCGGATCGGGGTGGGAACTCTGGGCGGCCAGCGTAGCAACTGCGGCGTCGGTTGGGCCCGCTGAGGGGCTTCACGGCGGAAGGGTCGGACCCGTCGTCGTCGACGGCGGACGGTTGACCTCGAGCGGGCGTCCCCTGGCGTGATGCTCCTGTTCAATCGCCGCGGACGGTTGCCCAGGCGATGCCGAGCCACTCGTGACACGCCAGGGCCGTGTCACGCAGCGCGCGGCTGGAGGGCACCAGCGGGAACCACCCGCGCCAGCCCGGATGGGGAGCCACCGGACACGGCCACACCCTCAGGCCCGCGCGCTCGGCGTGCAGCGTCGCCCGGCGCAGGTGCCAGGCGTGCGTGACGAGCACGATCTCCTCGATCTCCTCCCGCGCGAGGAGTTCGGCCGTCCGTATCAGGTTCTCGCGCGTGTTGGCCGAGCGGTCCTCGACCCAGCGCACGTCGATCGCGAAGTCCTGCTCGAGGCTGTGCTGCATGAGTCGGGCGATCGGCTCGACGCCTTCCACCGAGCCGCCGCTGACCAGGATCGGCCAGCCCGTCACCCGGCTCAGGGCGGCCGCCCCCTGCAGCCGTTGCAAGGTGAGCGCGCCGACCGAGGAGCGGCCGACCCCTTCCGCATCGCGCAGCACGTCGCCACCCAACACGACGATGGCGACGCCGTCGGGGCCGATGACATCGCCCTGGGGGTTGCGGAGCGCGCGAGGCTCGTCGCCGATCGATGGAGGTCGGGCGTGCAGCATCCCGTCGAGGCCCGGCTCGCCTTGCAGCGAGCGCAGCAGCGCGCCACCGACGAGCGGCGTGCTCGCCAGGAACAGCGAGACGAGGCCGACGGCGAGCAGCGTGCGTCCCGCCCAGCCTACGTGCCCGCGCCGGTGGGCACGTCGCGTGAGCAACACGCCGGCCGCGATGGCCAGCAGGGGGCCGCCCGGGGGTACGACGAGAGATTCGATGAGCATGGCGCCGCCCTCGCGAGGGGCTGCATCTTCGCAGCTCGGGTGCGCGACGGCCACGGTGCCCCGAAGGCCGAGCGCCCGGCGGCCGAAGGACATGCTCGCGCCCTGGGCCGACGCCCGGATCGCCGTTAGGCTCGGTCGGACCGGAGACGACCTGATGACACACCGATCGAACGACCCGACCCTGTTGTTGAGCTTCCTGGCGAGCCTGTTGGCCTTGTCGACCGGCCTCACGCCGGTTGCCACGGCGCAATCCGAGACTCCGGCCGCTGCCGACTCCGGCACCACCGCGGGCTCCGTCGACTTCGACGACGTGAGCGCCCCGGGGCCGTTCAAGTTCATCGTGCCCGGCTTCGACAACGGGCCGCTGCTCGTGTACCCGGACGTGCGCCTCGACGGCGGTGTGATCCTCAGCGACGTGTTGTTCGGCAACAGCGCCACGACCGCCCCCAACATCTACGCCACGTGCGACACCTGCACGTTGGGTGACGGGAGCGGCCTGCCCGGCGTGATCAGCGGCACGTTCACCGAGCTGGCCGACGCCGTCTCCCTGGACGTGTTCAACGGCGTGGCCTCGCCCGGTCTGTTCACGCTCACCGCGTTCGATCTCACCGGCGCGGTGGTGGACAGTGACACGGTCGGCGTGGCGCCGTTCGGCTCGCCGGGTTTCGTGCAACCGCTGGCAGTGTCGGGCCCCGGCATCCGTTCGTTCGAGGTGACGACGGCGCTCTCGTTCTACACCTTCGCCGTGGACAGCGTCGCGTTCAGCGTGCCGCGCTCACCCTGGTCCGACCTGGGGGCTGCGCTGGCGGGGACGTCGGGATCACCGACGCTCGGAGGCGAGGGCGCCATGGCGGCGGGCTCACCCCTGCGGTTGTCACTGCAGAACGCGCTGGCCTCGTCCACGGCCTGGCTGGTGGTCGGGACGCAGACGCTGAACGCTCCGTTCAAGGGCGGTGTGCTCGTCCCCGACGTGAACCTCGCCGGCTTCCCGATTCCGCTGCCGGTCGGTGCGAGCGGCAGGCTGGTGATCACCGGGGGCTGGCCCGCGGGCGTTCCCTCCGGGTTCGCGCTCTACGTGCAGTACTGGATCCAGGATCCCGCCGGCCCCGTGGGCTTCAGCGCCAGCAACGCGGTGTCCGGCACGGCGCCCTGAGGTCCACGGCCCGAACCTGCCGAGGGTGGTCGCGGGATGAGTTGCTGCCCGGCGCATCCGGGCGCCTGCGGCCGTCGAACAGTGCAGCATGATGACCCAGACGACGCTCCGTTCCGTCCCCTCCGCCTCGCGCGGGATCGTGCTCGCCATCCTGATCGGGCTCAGCCTGGGCGCCTGCTCGTCGCCTCTGGCCAACCGCGATCCGGTCGGCGAGTTGTTCCCCGCGGTCCGCGGACAGTCGCTGGCGGGCGACGCCGTGCAGGTCCCCGCCGACTTCGCCGGTGATCCGACCCTGCTTATCGTGGGTTACGTCCAGGAGGCGCAGTTCGACGCCGATCGTTGGTTGTTCGGCGCGCTCCAGGCCGAGACGCCGGTGCGCCTGGTCGAGCTGCCGACGATCGCCGGTCTGATGCCGGGGATGTTCGCCGGCACGATCGACGAGGGCATGCGCTCGGGCATCCCCAGCGAGGACTGGGGTGCGGTGGTGACCGTGTACGACGATGCCGACGCGATCGTGGCGCTCACCGGCAACACGCGCCCGCGCAACGTGCGCGTGCTCCTGCTCGACGAGAACGGTACGGTGCGCTGGTTCCACGACCGTGGCTACTCGGCGGGCAAGATGCTCGAGCTCGACCGCTTGGTGCGTGGCATGACCGGAGACCGCGATCCGTGATCCACGACCTCACCCGCGAGCGTCTGCAGGGCTGGGTCGCTGACTTCTGCGCGGGTGACGGGGTCGACGTCCATCCGCCACCGGTCCGCGAACACGGCGAAGCGCTCCTGACCGCGTGGCTGGTGGCTGCCTGTGAGCTGCGCGACGTCGAGCCCGAGGACCTCGCGCCCGATGACCTGCGCACCGCGCTGACGCAGACCGTCGCGCGCCTGGACCTGCCCGATGCGGTCCACGAGGGCGTGCCTGCACTGTGCCGCGATCTGCTCGCGGACCTGGAACAGACCGGGCGCCTCGCCGACGGGCGCACGCTCGGCCTCTCGGTGGCCGCCGGGCACGCGGCCTATGCCGATGCGGTCGCCGGGCGCGTGCGGCCGATCGTGCGTCCCGGTTCCAAACTGGGACGCAACGACCCGTGCCCGTGCGGCAGTGGGAAGAAGTACAAGCGCTGCTGCATGGGCGGCCTGGCCTAGCAGCCCGTGCGAAGAGTCATCCGCGCCGACGAACGGCCTAGCAAGCTGCCACGAGGCGCTGTTGCGTCTCCGACCACCCACGTTGCGCAGCCCGCGTCCCTGCCCCAGACTGCGGCTCCTGCCTGAGCCACGCCGTTCGCGAGCGCGACGGGCGCGGCCAGCGACGATCGGGAATCGCGTCATGCAACGACTGTCCGCCTGTCTGCTCAGCCTGCTCTGTGTCACGTCGCTCTTCGACGCGGATGGGATGGCCCAGGCGGCCGGGCAGTCCGTCGGCGCCAAGGTCGCGGACCCGCTCGCGCCGGTGCGCGCCGCGCTGGCCCAGGGTGACGCCGAGGGCGCCCTCGCGGCTGCGCGTCAGGTGGTTGCCGCACAACCCGGACACGGCGGCGCGTGGGCGCTGATCGGCTACGCGCACCACGCGCTGGGTGAGTACGGCGAGGCGCTGGAGGCCTACGAGCAGGTGCCGCCCGGTTCACCGGCGTCGCTCGTGGCCCAGTTCAACAAGAGCTGCCTGTACTCGCTGCGAGGCGAGCTCGACGCCGCGCTCCGCGGGCTCTCGGGAGCGCTCGAGCAGGGGTGGAGCAACATCGTCGCGCTGCACTGCGACCCGGACTTCAACCATCTGCGCAGCGACCCGCGCTACTTCGAACTGCTCGCGTCCCAGACCGGCGGTCCGCTGGTCGGGGGCGGGCGGGTGTTGCGCGCCTGGCGTGGCGAGGCGGCGGGCGACCAGTTCGGCTGGATCGGCCGGCGCGTCCCCGACGTGGACGCGGACGGCGTGGACGACGTGCTCGTGTCGGCGCCCTACAAGGCGCTCAACGGTGCCAGCGCCGGCCGCATCTACGTCTACTCCACGCGCAGCGGTGACCTGGTGTTCCAGCGCGACGGGCTGCCGGGTGACACGCTCGGCGTCGGCATCGAGGGCATCGGTGACGTCGACGGCGACGGTGCGGGCGACGTGCTCGTCGGCGGATCGGGCGCTGCCGGCGGCAAGGGCGCCGCCTGGATCCTCTCGGGGCGCGACGGCGAACTGCTGCACGAACTCCAGGGCGAAGCCGTGGGCGATGCCTTCGGACGCAAGGTGTCCGGCGCAGGCGACGTGAACGGCGACGGCCACACGGACGTGATCATCGGCGCGCCCCAACACGACGGTGCCGCCGGTCCGGACAGCGGCGCCGCCTACGTCTACTCGGGCAAGGATGGCGCACGCCTGCTCAAGCTGGAGGGCGGGGTCGCGGGTGACAAGTTCGGCAACGCGGTCGGCGCCCACACCGACGCGCACGGCACCTTCCTGATCTGCGGGGCGCCCAACGACCTCGGCGGGCGCGGCGCCGTGCACGCCTACCACTACGTGGACGGCGTGGCGACGCGCGTCTTCAGCGTGGCGTCCGGCCCGGGCGACGTGAACCTGGGCCGCATGTTCGTCTCCTTCGTGGGCGACGTGGACGGCGACGGGCGGGCGGACGTGTACGCGTCCGACTGGGAGAGCAACGCAGCCGGCGGGCAGGGCTCGGGGCGCATCTACGTGCACTCCGGTGCGACGGGCGAGCGCCTCTGGTCCCGGGACGGCGAGGTGGCGGGCGACGGCTTCGGCATCGGCACGGCCGAAGCGGGCGACGTCAACGGCGACGGCAAGGACGACCTGATCGTGGGCGCGTGGCAGAACGACGAGGGCGCGTTCGGGGCCGGCAAGTGCTACCTGCTCGACGGGCCCAGCGGCGACGTCATGGCCACTTACACCTGGAACGTGCAGGGCGACACCTTCGGCTTCGACGCCACCGGCCTCGGCGACGTGGACGGTGACGGCGGTCTCGACTTCCTGATCACCGCGGCCTACTCCGGTGTGGCCGGCCCCCAGAGCGGTCGCACGCTGGTGATCGCCGGCCCCAAGCCGGACGAACTCGGGGGCACGTAGGCCCCCGAGTCCACGGGACGGGCCTACGGGAACGAGATCGCCAACGCGTTGGAGAGGGACACGCCGGCGACGGCTGCTCCGTCGGCGATGCCGTACTGCAGGAACAGTTCGAAACCGCCCGGCAGGCCGCTGGGGATGAGCGCCGGGATGGTGACCTGACCGAACGGGCTGGTGACCAGCGAGATCTCCAGGATCGGCGGGACCGTCTTGAGCACGCCGCCCTTGAACGCGGTGGGGATCGAGGTGATCGAGCCGAAGAGCACGGCGAGGGTGCTCGGAGCCGCGTCGTTGAGCGCCAGCACGAGCGTCGACCCGCCGAGCATGGAGCCCGACCCCTCGAACACCGGCTCGCCGCTCACGCCGGGCAGCGCGCAGCCCATGTTCGCGATGGGCCAGCGGCGCGTGAAGATCACCACGTCGTCGGCCGGCCCGGGGGTCGGAATCGTGCCGACCACGTCACCCTCCGCGCCGAAGCCGCGCACTCGGTTGGCGAGTTCCTCCACGACCCACAGTTGGGCCATGCCGTACTCGCTTGCCACGCCGCGCGGCGCCGATTCCTTGACGCCCGCGTCTTCGACGGTGATCCCGGCGGGGCGCGCAAGCCCGGAGACGAACGGCGCGAAGCTCGGCGTGGTGGCCAACGGGTCGAGCAGCATGACGTTGTTCGACAGCCTGCCGCTCACGAACAGGAAGCCCTCGGACGTGAAGGCCAGGCCCGTGGGCTCGTTGAGTGCGGGGTCGGAGAACGTGTCGATCACCGCGCCGGTGGTCGGGTCCATGCGCACCACGAGGTCGTTGATCGCGCTCGCGGCCCACAGGTCGCCCTCGGGTCCGAAGGCGATCTCCCGGATGTCGATCAGCGAGACGTTGGTGATCTGCCCGAGCAGCGTGTCGGTCTCGTCGAAGATCATGATCTGGTCGAAGACCGTGGCGACGTAGACCAGGTTCCCGTCCGTGGCGATGCCGCGCGGGTCGTTGAGCATGGGGCTGTTGATGACCGAGAGCGTGATGCCGTCGCCGGACAGGCGCTGGACGCTGTTGGTACGACCGACGAGCAGGTGCCCGGCAGGTGACTGGTGGACGTAACCCGCCGGCCCGCCGGACAGGGGCTGCAACGAGGAGGCCCCCTCGACAGGCTCCACCCAGAGGCCGCTGCTCTCCTTGGTCACGGCCTTCACGTCCTGCTTCGTGGTGGCCTTGCCCTTGCTGATCTTCTTGGTGAAGCCGACCTTGGGTGTCGCGTCGTTCAGGGCCCACACGGTCTCGAAGTGCTGCAGCACGTTCTGGCCGATGAGCATGTCGCGGTGGTCCTTGTTCGCGTTGGACACGGTGAACTTGACGTTCTTGATCACGACCTTGTCCGTGCCCGTGCCGATCTCGATCTCGTCGATCGTGATCACGTCGCCGACGTTGTGGGTCATACCGGTGACGGCCTCCGCGTAGTCGGGCGTGATGCGCGAGCCGATGGCGCCGCTGTCCACCAGGATCTTTGTCGTGGCCTCGGCATCGTTGGTGCCGTCCTGGGCACTGCCGGAGGCGAGCGGACGGGGCGAGTCATCGCCCGTGAGGAAGTTGCCGAACTCGGTCAGCGTGACGGGCACGCACACGGTGGAGTCGGGGATGTCCTCGCTGTCCTTGTCGAAGAACTTGACCTCGTAGGACTTGAAGCGCTTGAACTTCTGCTTGCTCTTGCAGCAGGGGTCGAGCACGAAGGTCTTGTCGGCCATGTCGATCCAGGCCATGCCGATGGCATCGAAGATCTCTGCCACGGCGAGCTTCTTGGTCACGGCGTCGCACAGCTCGTCGCTGTCCACGTCATCAGCTTCCAGGACCTGGCTGTCCTTCAGCACCTTGGGCTTGCCGTCCGCACCGTTGCCGGGGAAGGCGTCGTCGAGCGCCGACAGGGGCCCGAGCTTGATGCTCACCTCGGTCCCGTCGACGGCGCTGATCAGGTCGGCGCACTTCTTGGTGAGCAGCGCGTACTGGGCACCGGTGTCGAGGGTGGTGATCTTGCGCAGGGTCTCGGTGCCGTTGGTGATCTCCACGACCACCTCGGGGTAGCACTCGCCCGCCTTGGACTGGTCCTCCGGCGTGGTCACGGTGGGGACCTGGGCCAGCGCCGTCGGCAGGGCAAGGCCGAGGGCCAGCGCGGCGAGGGCCGTGCGGCGAACGAACGAGGGACGGACTCCGACTGGGGGGGGCTGCGAGATCATCCTCTTCTCCACGTGCTGTCTTGGGGGGCGTGTCTTCCGGGCACACCCTGGAGACTCACGGAAGGGAGCATCCGCTCTCGCAGGGCAGCGGTTTGCAGGATAAGGGGAAAGTGCTCATGGGGTGACCTGCCCATTCGCGATGGGTGCCGGCCGGTCGTGCGGCTGCTCCAGATCGCTTGCGGGCGACGGGCAACGTGCTCGAACTGGACCGTGCGGTCCGGCGCGGTGGGAGCCGTGGGCGCCGTGGGAGCTAGTGCGCCGGCGGCGCCTGTCCGCTGGCGCGGGGCAGCCGGATCTCGTCGACCATCGCGCGCACTTCGGCGCTCGGTGGCGGTGTGAGCCGGCTGACGGTCAGGGTCACGGCGAAGTTGAGCAGCATGCCCACCGCGCCGATGCCCTCCGGGCTGATGCCGAACCACCACGACTCGGCACCGGCCGCGGTGTCGAAGAAGCGGAACCAGATGATGTAGCTCGCCGTGAACGCGATCCCGGTCAGCATGCCGGCGATGGCGCCCTGCTTGTTCACGCGCTTGTCGAAGATGCCCAGCACGAGCACGGGGAAGAAGCTCGACGCCGCGAGGCCGAAGGCGAACGCCACCACCTGCGCCACGAACCCCGGCGGGTAGATGCCGAAGATGCCGGCCACGATCACCGTGCCGCCCGCCGCGATGCGGGCCAGCCGCAACTCGCTGCGCTCACTGAGGTGCGGTCGGTAGATCGACTTGACCAGGTCGTGGGAGATCGAGGCGGAGATCACCAGCAGCAGACCCGCGGCGGTGGAGAGTGCGGCGGCCAGGGCGCCCGCCGCCACCAGCGCCACGACCCACGCGGGCAGCCGGGCGATCTCCGGGTTGGCCAGCACCATGATGTCCCGGTCGACGGTCAGTTCATTCTGCTCCGCTGCCCCGCGGTAGGCGATCAGGCCGTCGCCGTTCTTGTCGTCGAAGGCCAGCAGTCCGGTGTTCTCCCAGTTGCTGAACCACTCGGGGACGTCGTTGTAGGCCACGCCGTTGAGGGACTCGATCAGGTTCACCCGGGCGAAGGCGGCCACGGCCGGGGCCGTCGTGTACAGGATGCCGATGAACAGCAGCGCCCACATGGCGCTCCAGCGTGCCGCGTTGGCGCTGCGCACTGTGTAGAAGCGGATCAGCACGTGGGGCAGCCCGGCCGTGCCCACCATCAGTGCCAGCACGATGGCGGTCACGTCGATCATGCTCTTCTTGCCCGGGACGAACGCCGCCGTGTACTCGGGCAGCCCCAGGTCACGGTGGATCCCGTCGAGGGCTTCGAGCAGGAACTTCCCCGCGTGTTGCCCCTCGGTGATCGTGTCGCCGAAGCCGAGCTGGGGCACGGGGTTGCCGGTGATGGTGTACGAGATGGCCACCGCCGGAATCAGGTAGGCGATGATCAGCACCACGTACTGCGCCACCTGCGTGTAGGTGATGCCGCGCATGCCGCCCAGGGTGGCGTACACGAAGACGAGCGCCATGCCGATCACCACACCCTGTTCGACCGGGATCTCGAGGAAACGCGAGAAGACCACGCCCACGCCGCGCATCTGTCCCGCGATGTAGGTGAACGACACGAAGATCGCGCAGAACACGGCGACCTTGCGGGCGGCTTGGGAGTCGTAGCGCTCGCCGACGAAGTCGGGCACGGTGAAACGTCCGAACTTGCGCAGGTAGGGCGCCAGCAGCAGGGCCAGCAACACGTAACCGCCGGTCCAGCCCATGAGGTAGACGGTGCCCGTGTACCCCATGAAGGAGATCATGCCGGCCATGGAGATGAACGACGCGGCGCTCATCCAGTCGGCGCCCGTCGCCATGCCGTTGGCGATGGCGGGCACGCCCTGCCCCGCCACGTAGAAACCGCGGGTGGTGCGCGCACGGCTCCAGAAGGCGATGGCGATGTACAGCGAGAACGTGGAACCGACGGCGATGTAGGTCCAGGTCAGCAGGCTCAGGTCGCCGGATCCGGTTCCCGCCACGGCTTGCCCGAGCGCCCCCTGCACGCCTCAGTCGACTCCGTGCTTGCGCGCCAGGCGCTGGGACGTGAAGGCGTAGACCCACACGAGCACGATGAAGGTGACGATCGAACCCTGGTGGGCGAACCAGAAGCCGAGCGGGAAGCCCTGCACCTGGACCTCGTTGAGCGGCTCGACGAGCACGATCGAGAGGCCGAACGAGACGATCGCCCACACCGCGAGCAGGGTGGCGACGAGCACGAGGTTGGCGCGCCAGTAGGCGCCCGGGTCGGAGGGGCGGTCGCTCATGACGGATGTCATGGGAACATAGTCAGGAGCGCGATGCCCGTGCCGGCGGCCGCAGTGCCGGACGTGCCTGCGACCAGCCTCTGAGCGGGTGCCTCGGCCCTGCCAGGTCCTGGAACAGGCAGGCTCGTGTCAGTGCAGGTCGAGTTGCCGCGGCAGGTCGTCGGTGCTCGCCACCGTCGCGGCCCAGCGGGAGAGGGCGGACAGCATCTCGGCGGCGCGCTCGGGGTGCTCGCCCGCGAGGTCATGGGTCTCGGCCGGGTCGTCGGCGAGGTCGAACAGCATCGCGCGCCCCGGAGCGATGATGAGCTTCCAGTCGCCCTCGCGCATGGCGGCGCGCAGTTCGTTCTTGGTGTGGCGGTAGAGCCAGAACAGCGGCCGGGAGGCGAGCGGACGTCCCTCGGTGACGAGGTCCAGCAGACTGGCGCCGTCGAACTGGCCGTCCGGTGTGACGATGCCGGCGGCCTCGAGGAAGGTGGGGGCCAGGTCGTGACTGACCGCCACGGCGTCGCTCACCTCCCCGGCGGGAATCCGCCCCGGCCAGCAGGCGATGGCCGGGACGCGGATGCCGCCCTCCCAGATGCTGCCCTTGAGGCCCTGCAGGGGGGCGGTCGAGCCCATGCGGCGCGGGCCGTTGTCAGACAGGAACACGATCAGCGTGTCGTCGCTCAGGTCGAGCCGCTCCAACGTGTCGAGCAACTCGCCGATGCCGCGGTCCATCTCCGCCAGCATGGCGGCGTAGGTCGGGCCGATGTCGGTCGGCATCTCGGCCGCGCGCAGGGTTCCCTGGCCGGGCTCTCGCATCGGTGCATCGCCCGGCGCCTGGTAGGGCGCGTGCACGGCTGCGTGAGAGAGGAACAGGAAGAAGGGCCGATCGCGGTGCTGCTCGACGAACTCCACCGCGCTGCGGTTGATCAGGTGGGTCAGGTAGTCCGACTCCTGCACGACCTGCTGATCGCGCATCCAGCCGGGCCGGCCCTGCCAGTCGAGCAGGTTGACGTAGTCGAGGTTGGCGCCGAGGAAGCCGCGGAAGGTGTCGAAGCCGCGTTCCCACGGGCGCATCCCCGCGTGCAGTCCGAGGTGCCACTTGCCCACGAGGCCGGTGGCGTACCCGGCATCGCGCAACAACCGGGCGAGCCAGTAGCGCATGATCCCGGGCACGAACTGGTTCTGCACCAGGCCGTTCACGCCGTCCCGATTGGGGTAGCGCCCGGTCATCAGGCTGAAGCGCGTGGGCATGCAGACCGGGGAGCTGGCGTAGAACTGCGTGAAGCGCAGGCCGTCCCGCGCGAGGCGGTCGATGGCCGGGGTGGCGCCGGAGTCGTTGCCGTAGCAGCCGGCGTCGCTCCAGCCCATGTCGTCGGCCAGGATGAGCACGATGTTCGGTGGCCGCGAGGGCGGCTGCTCACCGCAGGCGGCGCACACGAGCACGGTGATGATCGCGATGCGCAGCAAGCCTCTGGCCTCGGTGTGGGGCCCCCCAGGGTACGTTCCCGGCTGACGAAAGCGTGCCTTGACGGCCGAGTCCGGCAGCCCGAGCGCGCGCCTCGCGGGTTGCGCCCGGGACCTGCCCTCACCGCCCTCAGTGAGTCAGCAGGGGCCGTTCGGGCCATTCGGCGGGGGATACCTGACGCGCGTTCCGCGACAGCGACGACTGATCGGAGCGCCCGTTCGAGAGCTCTCCTGACCCTGCCCGGTGGAATGAGTTGTTGATGTTTCGGAGCCCGATCGTCACCGTTGTTGTCTGACAAGAGCAGGCCAAGTGGTCCGCTCGGCCCCTCGGGGTGGCCCCCTTGCCGTCGATTCGGTGAGTTCGGGTGACTTGAGGGGACGTCCGAGAGGAGGGGAGTCACGGCCTCGTTTGGCCGCCTGTCTTCGTCCGGACATCAATCAGTTTCGTGATCGCCTCCCGGGGATTCGTTTCCGGCCGATCACAAGGACACGGATAGTAAGTATGCGTAGCACCGGCACCGTAAAGTGGTTCAACGAGACCAAGGGCTTTGGCTTCATCACTCCTGAGGGTGGAGACAAGGACTGCTTCGTTCACCAGTCGGCCATCCAGGGTGGTGGCTTCCGCACTCTCAATGAGGGTGACCGCGTCGAGTTCGACGTGGTGAACGGTCAGAAGGGCCCGGCGGCGGAGAACGTCGTCAAGCTCTGATCGAACCCGCTCTCGCCTGACGCGAGAGGTTGGTGGGGCCGCTCTGTCGCAAGACGGGGCGGCCCCGCTGCGTTTCGAAGCCCCCCCCGGTCTCGAAGCAACGCTCGGGTGGCGGGGCCTACTGGACGTCGAGCTGCCAGAGGTTGCTCACCGTCGTGATCGCTCCGCCGGGGTCGAATCCGACGAACTGCATGGGGATGCGCAGGCCACTGAGAGCCGGGTCGCGGGCCCCGCTGTTCTCGAGCGTGGCGTGTCCCTCGGCATCCAGCACGACGTCGATCAGGATCGGATCGGGCGTCAGCGCCGCCGTGAGCGTGAACGCGCCGTTCGCCAGGGAGCTGATCAACTCGCCGCCGGCGATCACGAGCAGCCCGTGGGTGGTGCCCTCGTCGGCGGCCGCGTCGATGTGGATGCGCAGCGGCTGGTTGAAGCGCACCGGGTTGGGTGTGGTCACCAGCGCCGTCGTCCAGGGTTCGCTCACGGCGAACGCCTGCAACGTCTCGTGCCCGGCGAGGTCCACGATCAGCGCGCCACTGACCGGGTCCGAGGCGACGCCGGTGATGAGCTCGCCGGTGATCGCGTCGAGCAGGTAGCTGGGCGTCTGGTCGAATCCCGTGAGCCGTAGGGTGAAGCCGTGTTCGTCGGCACTGATGGCGGTGATGCGCAACGGGTTGCCGGCGCCCATCTGGGCCTCGGCGGCGTGGAGCGAGACACGTTCGGCGTTGATCACGCCGCGCAGGGTCAACGCGGACTGGGCCGGATCGGCCTCCGCCTCCAGGGCGGTGAAGGCCCCGGCCGTCCGCTGCACGACGTCGGCGAACGAGACGTCGCCGCTCTCGTCGAGCAGCGCGTTGAACTGGCTCGGGAAGCGCTGGACGCTCTTGGTCGACAGGAAGTTGAACAGGTCGACTTCGTTGAGGATCGCCCAGCTGTGGCCGGCGCCGTTGGGTGACAGCGTGGAGTTGTCATCGATCGTGCCGCCGATCGAGAGCAGGAAGGACTTGAACGCACCGGCCTGCGGGACCACGTTCGTGCTCGCGTCGAACACCTCCCACACGGTGTAGACCGGGGTGTCGTGCAGGTTGGCCGCCATCGACTGGCCGGGCACGACGGTGCCGGGCAGGGGCGGGTAGCTGCCCGCCGCGAAGTGCAGTGCCGAACTGCTGCGGTAGGCGAACGGGAGCACATCCGGGGACGTGCCGAAGTTGAGCGGGTGCTCCATCACCTGCTTCAGGCCGGTCGACCCGGTCATGTACGCCTGGGTGTTGTCGTAGCTGGCGGCGACGAGGCCGATGGCCGCGATCATCAGGCCCTCCGGTGCCCGATGGCGCGCGGCGAAGTTGGCTGTCACGCGCGCGCCCATGGAGAAGCCGACCATGTAGATCCGATCGACGTCGACGTTGAAACGGTCGATCATCCAGAGCGCCACCGCCTCGGTGTGCTGCTGCGACATCGGTGTGCCGAAGATCTCGGAGTCGAGTCCGGTGGGGGCGACGTAGATCCAGTTGCGCGCGTCGCACTGCTCGTCGATCGTGCTCTGGATGTGCACCGACGCGGACGAACCGGAGAAACCGTGGTACGCGATCACCAGCGGGTGCCCGCCCGGGTCGCCGGCGTCGTAGCCCGACGGGAGCTGGTAGTGGAACGGCTCGGGGAACAGCGTCCCGGTGCCGATCGGCGGGGGGCGCTGGGCGATCAGGGTCTCGCTCACGAGCACGGCGGAACCGTCTCCGGGCCCGGGCGCACGTTGGGCCAGGCCGCGGTCGGGGGACGCGAGCAGGACGAGCAGCACGGCGAGCAGCGGTCGCGCGGTCATTGCGGGGCCGGGGGCCCGCGCGGGAGGGGCTGCGGGCGGAGGGGGACGGGGGAGACGACGGTTCAAGTCTATCAGCCTGTGTGAAGAGTGCTCCGGTGCCCCGGGCGGCCCAGGCGTGCCAGATCAAGGCGCCGAACCTCGGCGGCTCCCGGTCGCGCCAGGCGCTGGGTGGCGCAGGTGAGCGCCGCCGGTCGTCGCCAGGGGCGGAGTCTCCTCAGTCGAAGCTCCTCAGCAGGCAGACCCAGTCTTCGTCGGGATCCGCGGGCGGGGCCCCCAGCGCGTGGGGGCTGCCGCCGGGAACCTCGACCGGGCTTCCTTCGAAGCGCCCATTGCGCGGGTTGTACCACTGCTTCTGGAGCGTGGTCGTGACGCTGGTCAGGTCGAGCGTCCCGCTGGGACTCGCGTCGGGCAGGTACACGGCGTAGACGCGCCCGAGCCGGGCGAAGACCTCACCGCCGCCGTACAGTCCCGACTCGCCGGTGAGCAGTTCGTCGTGCGGCTGCATGTTCCAGAAGCTCGTGCCGCGTTGCAGCAGTTCGCGGGCGTAGCGGGTGTAGTTCCACATCGCCTCGCGCGTGCGGAAGTCCTCCAGCGTCGTGTCGCCGCCCAGCGGCAGGCCGTGCGAACCGAGATACCACTCGATGTTGCCGCCGCTGAAGTAGACGTCGTAGAGCACCTGCTTGCGCAGCATGTCCGCGTTCGCGTCGGTCAGACCCTCCGTCGCCGGGGCGTTCTCGTCCATGTCGATCACCCAGCGCCGACCGGCGAACTCCGAGTTGGCGCGCCAGGTCTCCACGTGGTCGCCGGCGTCGTCGGTGTCGTACTGGATCGACGAGATGCTGAAGAGCGGGTCACCCATGTACTCGGCGTAGTCGTCCACGTTGAAGGTGAAGGTGTGCACGCCGATGGGATGGTCGTAGGCGTCGAGGGCGTCCAGGTACTGCGCGTGCGCGCGCAGGTCGTCGGGCTCGAAGAAGTCGGCTTCCTCGCACAGGTTCCACTTGAGCGCGAGTGCATGGCCGAAGCGTGCGACCAGTTCGCGGAAGAACAACTTGCGCTCCACGCCGAGTGCGCCGCCGTCGAGCCAGGTCTCGTTGCCGGTCTCCGTCTCGGCCAGCACGACGTGCAGCTGGATCCCCTTGCGCTGTGCGTGGTCGAACACCGTCGCCCACTGCTGCATGCGGCTGAGGTCGTAGTGCGTCTTGTTGAAGTGGGTCTTGGCGTAGCCGACGAAGGGGCACGTGTCGCGGCCGTCGCCGCCCAGGTTCATGGGCAGGAAGTAGACGGAGTTGACGCCCACGGCCGAGAGGTAGTTGAGTGCGCCCAGGATGCCCTTGGCATCGGTGCCGCCGTCGTTGCTCACGAAGTTGGGGTCGTTGCTCGTCCAGTCGCCGATGTGCTCCTCGTACTCGTGGATGATGCCCTGGTTGCCGAGGTCCTCGATGTCGTCGAAGCCCTCGTAGGCCAGGAAGTTCTCGGGGCTGTCGGTGCCGCTCTTGAGGAAGTACGGCCCCTCGCGGAACTTGAGGTAGTGGCGGCCCACGTACTCCAGCCGGCCCCACTTGAGGAAGCCGGGAGCGATCGGGTCGGTGCGGAACACCTTGAAGGTGCCGCGGGTGCCGTCGAAGTGGGACGCGTTGCCCGCCTCGGGGGCGAGCGACACGGCGACGTCGGGGCCTTGTCGGAAGGACGCGCGGAAGCTCCACCAGCCCGATGTGTCCGGCGCGAAGCGCACCTTCCAGACGGACCCGGCGGCGCCCCCGGCACCGTCGCCGTCGAAGAAGCCGGGCACGTCGTAGGTCTGGCCCTGGGGACCGGTGAAGGTGACCTGCAGGCGGAAGTCGAGGAACGGGTTGGGGTCCTCGGCCAGTTCGTTCGAACCGGGCCCGTCGAAGCTGATCTCCAACGGGTGCCAGGCGCGCAGGACGTCCGACGCACGCCAACCCGCGCCGGTCGTGATGCTGCCGGCGATGTCGTTGCCGATGGTGGAGCCGCCGGGGGGCAGGCTGCCGTTGCTGCCGTGTTCGCCCGTGTCCGGTGGGAGGTCGGTTCCGTCGGGTGTGGCGCCGACGGCGGGCATCGGTCCGCCGTGAGCGGGGGAGCTTCCGTCGTCGGCGGGGACGCCGGGCGTCTGGTCGTCGCCGGGGGCGGGCGCGTCGAGCGGCACGGCTGCCGCGTGCGTGGCGCGGTTGGTGAGCGACGCGCCGACGGCGGCCGGTGTGAGCGCCACGTGGTCCACGAACAGGTCGTCGACCGCCGCGGCGATCTGGATCACGTGCGGCCCGGCTTCGAGCAGGAAGGCCGAGGGGCCGTCGGTCGCCTGCAACGGGCTCCAGCGCAGGGTGTTCGGGCGTGTCGCGGTCGCGCGTGGCGGCCAGGAGGAGGGACCGTGCTCCACGGCGAGCCACGGTCCGTGGTCCACCGCGACCCAGGCCACGGTGGGGGGCTGGGTTGCGGTTCCAGCGTGGCGCACGTCGATGCGGTAGGCGTCGGTGCGGGCCACCTCGATCGACAGCGAGAGCGCGTGACGGGTCGGGTCGGCGACGGGGCCACTCCAGCGCACGCCGCCGGCGCCGGTCGTGTCGCCTTCCGTGGCGAGCGCCCAGCGTTGCGCGGCGGCGGGCCAGGTGCCCGACTCGGCTTCGATCAGCTGGAACGGGGCTCGGGTCGGTGTGACGTCATCCGCGGTGGATCGCGCGGGCACCGCCGGGGACGCGTGCTGCGCCCCGTCCGTTGCTTGCAGCGGGGAGATCGGAGGACAGACGGCGGAAGCCTGGGCAGGCATCAGGCCGGCGAGCACGACGTAGACCACGAGCCGCACGGGCATGGCGTCTCCAATGTTGGTGTGACCTCCGTGGCCGCTGCGCATGCAGGAGCTCGGGACCGACCCGGGCTGGGCTCGATCCTGACGGAGGTGTATTCCCAGGTGAATCGATCAGTGAGGTGGAGACGAGCGATCGGCGGGGGGGCTCGGGCGGCCGACGGCTCGGATGTCCGCTTCAGTCTACCGGGCGCGGACGGGCCCGTCTCGGATCACGGCCGACAGCCGGTCGCGACGCGGCGGCAGCGCGCGCACTCCTGCCTGCAGCGTCGGCCGGGGAAACGACCGCAAGGGCCTCCCAGGAGGGCCTCGCCGCGCTAGGGGCTGGTGTAGCGCACCCCCGGAACGGGCAGGATCTGACCGCGCATGGCGCGCGGGAATTCGGGGATCGCGGAGGGCTGGATGAAGCGCAGGTACAGCTGACCTCGGCGCAGCGCCTTGGCCTCGGCCTTGCTCAGTGTGCCGGCGCTGATCGGGCCCGGGCTCCACACGCCGAAGGCGATCTCCGCACCCAGCTCGCCGGGGCCGGCCGGTCCCATGATCTGCCAGGCGAGTTCGTCGTCGCCCTCGCTCACCGTGAACGTGAGCTCCCGCGTGGGCTCGTCGAACAGCATGAAGGCCGTGAGATTGGTATCGGTCGCGGAGGTCGGTTGCACCACCTGTCCGGGGTGGGCCAACACGATGAAGGGGCGCCTGGTCTTGCCCCCGGAGCCCGCGGCAGCGGCGGTGATCACTCCGGCGACGACGAGCAGGACGATCAAGAGCATGCGTTTCATGGGGACTCCTCCAGTGGTCGGCAGGCTCCTCGAGCCCGATGGTGTGCCCGGCTGCCCGGCGTGGGTTGACCCCGCGACGGGTGACCGGGGAGACGTCTGACAGCGCCCCTCGCTGCGGCACCCTGCCCCGGAGCCCGGGCGTCGTGCAAGCGGACAGTCGGGCGCCGCGGATCGCAGCGCGGGTTCGTGGGCACGGGGTTGCTGTCGGGCGACGTTCCACCGTCGACCGACCGGGTATGGTGGGCCGCCCCTGTGTCCCCGTCCCGTAGCCCCCGAGCACCCGTTCCATGCGCACCACGCTTCTCGTCACGTTGTTGCTCTCGTCCGCACTCGCCGTGCCGATCGACGCGCTCCAGGATCGCGGCGCCGAGGTCGCGCAGCGCTACCAGCAGGCCGCCGCCGAAGAAGACCACGCCGGACTGGTCGAGCTCTGGAAGGCGAACCCCGGCCTGATCCTGGTGACGATTGATGCGGACCTGGAAGGCTCGCTGAAGTTGCGCGAGTCGTCTCCCGAACCCGACGAGGACGCGATCGCCGCCCTGCATGCACGCGCACTCGCCGGTGCGAGAGCGGCAGCCGAGGCCACCGGTCACCCGATCCTGCTCGACTACGCCTCCGCGTTCGTCGGCTGGGATCGCGAGCAGCAGCGACGCTTCCGCGCGGGGCAGGCGGCCTTCGGTCGCGCTCGCGGTGCGGCCAAGGCAGGCGACCAGGAAGCCGCCGCCGCCGCGGGCCTCGAGTGCGCCGAGCTGGCCGAGCCGCTCGGCGACTGGTGGGGCACGGCCATGGGACACTCGGCACACGGTCAGGCGCTGCTCGCGCTCGGTCGCTTCGACGAGGCGCTGGTCGCACTCAGTCGCGCGCGCATGATCTACCACGACCTGGGGCTGGTGGGATCCGAGTACGGCAACGCCCGCGGTGTGGTGACGGCGCTGCGTGAGCTCGGGCGCACCGAGCGCTGCCGGGCCGCTGCGCTGGCGTCGATCGAACTGGCCCGCGCCGTCGGCGACGAGCAGGGCCTGGCCGAGCTCGAGGGCCTGGTGCAGGAACTCCCCGGGAGCTGACGCGACGAATCAGGGCGACACGCCGCGCGAACGCCACTTTGTGTGACGCGTCGGTGTACGAGGTTGCAGCGGCGACGGCATGCTGCACGATGCAGGACGCCTGGAGGAGGCCCGCCCATGAAGTCTGGTATCACGCTCACCGTCGCGCTCGCCGTCAGCTTGCTGACCCCCGTCGTCGTCCTGGCGGACGAGGCCCCGGCGGTCGACTTCCGGGCCGGGTCCCTGCTCGACGTGGTGCCCGAGGACGGCGTCTCGATCTGGCACAAGTCCTCGAACGACCAGACCGCGCTGATCGATGCCCACGCCGAGCAGGTGCTCGACGCCATGCTCGACGCGCGTTTCGGTCAACTCGCCTTCGACACGCTGCAACAGGTGGGCCTCGACGAGGCTGTCCTGGCCGAGCTCAAGAGCTACCGCAACATCGCCACGACGGTCGGCGGGCTGGTGCCCTGGCGCGAGTTGCTGCGGCACGAGTTCGTGTACGCGGAGTCCATGTCGCCGGCCCTTGGACAGGCGGGGGTGCCCAGCCTGATGTTCGCCTGCCGGCTCGCGCCGGCCGACCGGGAGCACATCGAACGCTCCCTCGCGGCCATGTTCGGCGCCCTGACCATCGGCTCGCCGATCCACCTGCGTTACGACATCGACACGCGTGAGGAGTTGGACGGGGGCACGACCACCAGCTACGCAGTGCGGCTCGAGAACCTGGCCGTGTTGCAGATGGCGTTGCACGATGATGTGCTCGTGTTCGGCTTCGGCGAGGAGTTCTTCACCCGCTCCCTGGCGCTGGTGTGCGGGGGCGAAGGCCCGCGCCTGACGGCGTCGCAGCGTTACCGCAAGGCCACGGTGGGGCTGCCTCGCCAGGCGCCTTGCCGCCGCTTCGTCGACGTGCGGGCGATGCTGGACGGCATGCGCGACGTGCAGGGTCTGCTCGCCGGCCGGGAGTTCGCCGCGGGCGTGTTGCCGGGGCTGTTGAGTGACGGCATGCAGTTGCTCAGTCACGTGGACACCGTGGCCACGACGGCCCAGCCGCAGGGGCAGCGCATGCTGGTGGAGACACTCACCTGCTTCGACGCCGAGCTGGCCACGGGACACCCGATGTACAAGGCGAGCTTCGCGGCTCCCCTGTCGAGCGACCTGCTGTCGTTCATCCCCGCCGACGCCGTGAGCTTCAGCACCCGTGGCAGCGTGGACCTCGCGCCGCTGTACAGGTCGGGGCTGCGCCAGATCGAACAGGACTGGGCTGCGGCCGCTGAGCTCATGTGGGGCGCGCGCGTCCTCGGGGCGGCAGCCGACTTCTCGATCGAGCACGACCTGCTCTCGTGGATCGGGAGCGAGCACGTGTCGGTCGACGTGCCCACGCGCGGCCGTTTCGCGCCGGCGGGCACGACGGACAGCGTGATCCTGTGGCAACTCGACGATCCCCAGGGGACGCGCAAGTGCCTCGAGCGCATGGAGAACGTCTTCAACGTGGCCATCCCGGGCCTGCTGGGTTCGATGCAGGCCTGGCTGCGCAAGGAGGATTCCAAGTTCGTGCCCGACGTGCAGCTCACGGCAGGCGGCGAGCTCTATCCGATGCTCAAGCGGCTCGAGGTCACCGGGCTGCCCATCGCGACGCGGCCCATCAGCTACGGCATCATGGGGCGCATGCTCGTGTGCACGACGTCGGAGGACGCGCTCGAGTACTGCCTCGCCGTCGCAGCCGGCGAGGAGGACGGACTCGAACAGCACCCGCTGGCCGCCGGCCTCGTGGAACGCGAGGGCCTGTCGAGTGCCGATCTCGGGAACTACGGCAGCACGGTGCAGGAACTCGTCGCGCTGACACGCCAGGCACCCGCTTGGATCGGTGCCACCCTGGGTTCGGCGACCGCCGGGACCGAGGGTGAGTGGGCCGTCGACAACCTCAACGATTGCCTCGAAGGGCTTGCTACCGTCCTGGAGGCGTTCGACTTCCTCGGCAACGGTGTGACCTACGGCGAGTCCCGGGACGAGGGGCGCGCGCACTACGAGCGCACGGTCGTCGAACTCGCGCCGCGTCCGGCTCGCAAGCCGACGGCGCCCGTCGTGGCGGCGCCGATCCACTGACAGCCTGTGCGGAAGGTGCTCCCGTACCGCGGGCGGCCCCGGCGTGCCAGATGCACGGGCTGCTCGCTGCGGCTCGCGCGCTGAAGCGCGCTGTGGTCGGCGATCCGGCCGGGTGCTCGCTCGTTTGCGCGCAGCGGCTCCCGGTCGCCGATCAGATCAGGCGCTCGTACCTTCCGCGTCCGACGCGGCGAAAGCGCTTCTCCTTGGCCAGCGTGTTGGTCACCACGGCGGCGAAGTTGCTGGCCGTCGTGCGGTAGCCGGCGGCGCGCACCCGCTCGGCCGCCTCGCGGGGCGCCACGACGTCACCGATCCCGACGACCTTGGCCAGCGCCTCGGGCAGGGTCAGGCTGCTGACGTCCCGGGTGCGGGCGGAGGAGGCCGGCGGGGGGGCGGCCAGTGGTGTGCGTCGGTGGGTCGTGCCGAGGTAGTCGGCGCCGCCCATGGCGATGATCCGCTGCTCCAGTTCCCGCAGTTGCTCGGTGAGCTGGGCGCGCTGCTGGAGCATGGAACGCAGCGTCCCCTGGCGCCGATCCAGTTCGCGCTGGATGTCGGCGGTCGAGATGCCGTCGAGCTCCGGGGCGCCCGGGGTCTCCCTGTCGGCCGCAGCATCCAGCTCGGTCGCTGCATCGAACTCGGCCGTTGGATCCAACTCGGCGGCTGCATCCCGCTCGGCCGTTGCCTCCAACTCCGCCGTTGCATCCAACTCGCCCGGATCCTCGAGGCCGGCATGCCCCTCGGGCACGGCGTCCCGGGCCTGGAGCTGGCTGACCGGCTGGTCGCCATCCGCCTCGGGCGGTGTTGGCAGGGATGAATCGGGGATCTTGCGGATCATCGGCTCGCACTCACATCGCCCGCTCGTATGGACCGCGACCAGGGGCCTGTCGCACCGGTCACGGGCCATAGTCCGTGTGGGGGGGCCGGATTCAAGCAGCGAGCCGCACAACTCCTCACGAAGGTCAGCGGTTGGCACGCAGACGATCACGGCCCCGGCGGATACTCTCGGCGAGCGAGCATGTCTCCTTCCTCTCAGACCCCCATCGCGCAGCGCAGCGCTGCGGCCCGTCGGCGCGCCGGTCGGTGTGCGTCCACGGTCGTTCTGTTGCTGCTCGTGATCACCGGCTGTCTCAGTGGGACGGTGGCTCCTGACCAGGGGCCGCCGTCTGTCGACGACCGGCCGCTGCCCAGCTTCGAGCAACTCAAGCGTGGCGACTTCGAAGGGATCCTGCACGGCGCCGGTCCGCTGTGGTCGCGAGACGAGTACGAGGGCTATCTGCACGCGCTCGAAGGCACGCCGCCCTTGATCGTGCGTCACGGTGTGAACCTGGCTCCGGCGCGGGGGACCTTCACCGAGCGCCTGCAGGGCGTGCTGGACGACCTGGCGCTGTACGACGCGATCCCGCTGCTGACGATCCAGTTCAACCGCCCCTCGGCCACGCGGGCGCCCGAGGGGCTCGACGAGGAGGTGGCGCGGGGGGACTACGACGAACGCATCGCGATCCTGGCGGACGCCATGGCTGCCCTGGAGACGCCGGCCTTCCTGCGCATCGGGGCCGAGGTCAACGGGCCCTGGAACGGCTACAGCCCCGAGCACTACCCGGCCGCCTACCGGCGGGTCGTCTCGATCTTCCGCGAGCGCGACGTCGAACGCGTGATCTTCGTCTGGAACTGCAAGCTGCAGCTCCAGCCCGAACACCCGTACGGCGCCTTCTACCCGGGCGACGACGTGGTCGACTGGTGGAGCATCGACCTGTTCGGTGAGGACTTCCAGCTCCCGGGTCTGCGCGAGGAGGTCAACGCGTTCCTGGCCGACGCGCGCAAGCGCGGCAAGCCGGTCATGGTCCCCGAGTGCGCGCCGTCGACGATGGATCCCGACGAGCGCTACACCTGGATCTACTGGTTCGCGCGCTTCTTCGAGCTGCTGAACAACGATCCGCAGCTCAAGGCCTTCTGCTACTCGAGTCGTGACTTCGCCCGCAAGGACGTCGTGCTCGCCGACTGGGGCAACATGCGCATCGACCAGGCCGGTGTGCTCGATCGCTACCGCAAGGAGCTGAGCCGGGCCCAGTACGTGCACGGCCCGTCCCCGTGGACGACGGCCCAGGTGAGCTTGCCGCCCGAGGCGAAGGCGCCGCGCCGGGCGGTCGACCGGGACGCCGACAAGCGGACTCGCGTCCGGTCGGAACGCGCGCCCAAGAACGAACGCGCGCCCAAGAGCGAGAGCGCGCCCGAGAGCGAGAGCGTGCCCGAGAGCGAGAGTGCGCCCGAGAATGAAGGCGCGCTCGAGAACGAAGGCGCGCCGCCGCGTCGGCAGCGGCAGTGAGCCGGCGCGCCCTGGGGGTCGCCATCGCGGCCGTGCTGATCGCGGGTTGCGGTCCGGACGACGCGGTGCACGTCGGCCGCGAGATGGAGCCCGGGACGTCGCTCGACGTCGACGCGGCACGTGACTCGGAAGCCGAAGCCGCGCCGGACGACGGAGCGCTGCAGTCGTTCGGCGACATGCGCGAGCTGGGCTACCTCGATTTCGGTGAGGGCGCGCAGGACGCTCGCAACGGCGTGGTGATGTTCGACGCGGCGCGCTCGTCCCCCGGCTACGACCTGTGCACCTCGATCCCCTTCGCCACGGCCATTCTACGCAGCCGGGAGGGGGTCGAACGCCATCGCTGGCGCGGTCCCGGCGACACCCGTTGGACCCGCGCCGAACTGCTACCGGGCGGCGACCTGCTGGTCATCGGCGTGGCCGGCGGAGGCGGCCCGGGAGCGGGCAGTCCCTTCCTCGCGCGGCTGGCCTGGGACGGCACGCAGCACTGGCGGCGGCCGATCGCGGCGCACCACGACGTGGAGCTGGCGCCCGACGGCCACATCGTCGTGCTCACCGAGCAGACCCGGCGCGACGGCGGAGCGCTCGCGCCGCACGGAGTGCGCGACCACCTGATCACCCGTCTCACCGCGGAGGGTCAGTTCGTGGACGAACTCTCGCTGTTCGACGCCCTACGCGCCCGGCCGGACCTGGTGGCGTTGAAGCCCATCGTCAAGCAGCGCGAGTCCCGGGCGCCGGCCAATCTGATCCACGCCAACTCCGTCGAGTGGGTGCGCCCGACGGTGGCCGCCGCGGGCGAACCCTTCGGGACCGAGCGTGTGCTCGTGTCGTGCCGCGCTCTCGATGCGATCGTGCTGATCGACTGGAACCGCCGCGAGCCCGTGTGGGCCTGGGGGCCCGGCGAAGTGCTGCGACAGCACGAGGCCACGATCGGCGACGACGGACGGATCCTGTTGTTCGACAACGGGAACGACGAGCGGGGCCATTCGCGCCTGGTCGAGCTCGATCCGCGGACTGGTGCGATCACCTGGGAGTTCACTACGCCCGAGCCGGAGCGCTTCTACTCGCCCGGCCGGGGCACCGCGCAGCGGCTGCCCAACGGGAACGTGCTCGTGGCCAACTCGAACTCGGGCGAGGCCTTCGAGGTGACCCGCGGAGGCCGCCTGGTGTGGCAGTTCTTCAACCCGGATCGCAACGAGGCGACCGGCCGCCGCGCCACCCTGCGTATCAAGCGCTACCCACCGGGTCTGGTGGAGCGCCTGCTGGGCGACGATTCCTGAGGGGGAGGCGCCCGCACGAAGCCGGTTCGCACGTATCGTCGGGGGCGGGCCGGCATCGAAGCTCGCTGTCCGCCTGCCCCCGGAGAACCCGATGACGACGTCCCCGATCCGCGGCGGGCGCCTGCTCGCCGCCGCCTGCCTGCTGTCGCTGACGGCTGCGGCCCCGGCCCGCGCCCTCGATGACAGCATGACCCCGACGGCCGAGTACGCCGTCGTCTTCAATGCGGTCTGGAGTGCCCAGACGCATCCGACCCTGTTCCCCCCCGCGCCGCACTTCTCGGCGTTGATCGGCGGCACCCACGACGCGAGCGTGGCCTTCTGGGAGACGGGCGGACTCGCCACCCAGGGCATCGAGACCATGGCCGAGAACGGCTTCCCGCTCACGTTGGCCAACGAGATCTCGACGGCCATCACGCTGGGCTCGGCGGGCGCCGTCGTGCAGGGTATCGGCACGATCTCGCCCGGCTCGGTGGCGACCGGTTTCACGGCGACGCAGGAGTTCTCGCGCATCACCCTGGTGACCATGGTCGCTCCGAGTCCCGACTGGTTCGTGGGCGTCTCGGGTCTGGAGCTGTTCCAGAACGGCGCCTGGGTCGATCAGCTCACCGTCCCCTTGCTGCCTTACGACGCGGGGACCGACAGCGGGATCGGCTTCACCTCTCCGAATCTCGACACCCACCCCGCCGACCCGATCACGCAACTCAGCGGCTTCCCCTTCAACGGTGGGGTGCCCCTGGGCACCTTCACGTTCATGCGCACCGACGCACCGGGGCCGTGGCGCGATCTCGGCTCGGCCCTGCCCGGCGCGCACGGGGCGCCGTTGCTCACCGGCGACGGCGAACCGGTGGATGGGGGGACGGTCACGCTGACGCTCGACGACGCGTTGGAGGACAGCTCGGCGACGCTCGTGATCGGCCTCTCGGTGCTCGACGCGCCGGTGCTCGGCGGCACGCTCGTTCCGACGCTGGACGTGCTGATCATGGGCCTGCCCATCGACGCGCAGGGGCAACTCGTGTTGAGCGGCACCTGGCCGGCGGGGGTTCCGGCCTACACGCTCGTGGTCACGCAGCTCTGGATCTCGGATCCGGCGGGTCCCTTCGGATGGGCGGCGTCCAACGGGGTCTGCACCCTGACCGACTGACGGCGGCCCCGGCGGTCGGGTCGACGCGACCGGCGCTTGCATTGGTGCGGCCGGAGGCCAAGACTCGCTGCCGAGCCTGCGCTCTTCGCGCGGGCGGGGAGACGCCGCGCTGATCCGCTTCCTGATCCCGATCCTGTCGTGCCTCGTGGCCTGCACGAGCACCGTCCACGAGCAGCCGGGCGCGCAGCCCGACCGGCCCGCGGGGCGGTCGCCGGCGGATTGGCTGGTGACGACACGCCCCTTCCCCGCCCGGGCCGGTGTCCGCGCCGACGGCCGCGAACTCGTGCTGGAGAACGGGCTCGTGCGGCGCGTCTGGCGGCTGGAGCCGAACCTGGCCTGCGTGGCCCTGGACGACCTGCGTCGCGACACCTCGCTGTTGCGCGCGGTGCGGCCCGAGGCGCAACTCGTGCTCGACGGCGTGACGTGGGACGTCGGGGGCCTGGTCGGTCAGCCCAACCACGCCTACCTGACGCCCGACTGGCTCGACGCCATGACCGCCGACCCGCGGGCCTTGCGCTACGTGGGCCACGAGCTGGGGCGACCGCGCGAGCGCATGGCGTGGCCCCGCGTGCGCCACCACGCGCCGGATGCGACCTGGCCGCCGCGCGGCGTCTCGGTGCGCTTCGACTTCGCGGCTCCTGCTCCGGTCGACGACGGGGGGCCGGGCCGCTCCGGTGGGGCGCCCGCGCTCGCCGAGGCCCGGGAGCTCGATCCCGCGGTCGTCGTCTCGGTGCACTACGAGCTGTACGACGACGTGCCGGTCATGTCCAAGTGGATCAGCGTCCGCAACGGGTCCCGACGCCCGCTGGAGATCGACCGCTTCACCAGCGAGATCCTGGCGGTCGTCGAGCACAGCAACCACGTCGAGTACCGCGACATCCCGCTCCCGCAGCCGGACCTGCTGCACGTGGAGACCGACTACGCCTTCGGCGGCTTCAACCACCTCGAGTCGAGTCGCTTCGCCGTGCACTGGGTCCCCGACCCCGAGTACCAGACCCAGGTCAACTACCGCAGACTCAACCCGTGCCTGCTGCGCGTCGAGCCCACGCGCGGGCCCGACGTGCTGCTCGCTCCGAACGACGTCTTCCACTCGTTCCGGGCGTTCGAACTGGTGCACGACGGCGGCGACCGGGAGCGCCGCGGTCTCGCCCTGCGGCGCATGTACCGCGCCGTCGCACCCTGGGTCACCGAGAACCCGTTGATCCTGCACGTGGTGAGCATCGACGAGGAGGTCGTCGAACGAGCCATCGACCAGGCGGCGGCATGTGGCTTCGAGATGGTCAGCCTGAGCTTCGGCAGCGGCCTGGACATGGAGGACGACTCGGCGTCCAACCACGCCCGCTTCCGGCGGCTCGCGCGCTACGCCGAGGCTCGCGGTATCCATCTCGGTGGCTACTCGCTGTTGTCGAGCAGACGCATCCAGCCCGACGGGGACAACTGCATCCATCCCGACACCGGGGAGCCCGGCGGGCAGACCCACGGGTTCTGTCCCGCGCTCGCGTCCGATTGGGGGCAGGACTACTTCCGGCGGCTCGACGCCTTCTACGACGGGACGGGCTTCCTGCAGTTCACCCACGACGGCAGCTACCCCGGCGACGTGGACGCCGCCGCGCGCCCACCCCTGCAGCGCGGGCTGGATGATTCCCGGTGGGTGCAGTGGTCGATCATCACCGACTTCTATCGCCGCCTGCGGGAGCGCGGCGTCTACCTGCGCGTGCCCGACTACTACTACCTCTCGGGTGCCAACGAGTGTGGCATGGGCTACCGCGAGGTGAACTGGTCGCTGCCGCGGGCCCAGCAGGTGATCCACACCCGGCAGAACATCTACGACGGGACCTGGGAGAAGACGCCCAGCATGGGCTGGATGTTCGTGCCCCTGACCCAGTACCACGGCGGCGGCGCCGCGGCGACGATCGAACCACTCGACGATCATCGCGAACACTACGGGCGCATGCTGGACGCCAACCTCGCGCTGGGGGTCCAGGCCGTCTATCGCGGTCACCGGCTGTACGACAGCGAGCGCGTGCGCGACCTGGTGCGGGCGCGGGTCGACTGGTTCAAACGGCACCGTGACATCCTGGAGAGCGACCTGGTGCACGGCCGGCGCGCCGACGGCCGCGACCTCGACTGGATGCTGCACGTCAATCCGCGCCTCGACACCAAGGGCATGCTGGTGGTCTTCAACCCGCTCGACCAGGAGCTGACGCGCACGCTGCAGGTGAACCTGTACTACACCGGGCTGACCGACCTGGCGCGCTTCCACGCTGCCCGGGGTGTGTCGATCGAGCGCGCGATCCCGCGCGACCACGTGGTGGCGTTCGAGGTGACGGTTCCGGCGCGCGGGATGGCCTGGTACGCGATCGACTGAACGCCGTGCGCATGGCGGGGTCGTTCCCGGCCGGGCGTGTCGGGTGGCGGCGCCGGTGGACCAGCTCCGGACGCCTGTCCCGTGTTCGATGACGAGCGCGGGTCCACAGGTGAGAGTGGATCTCACTCACACGCCTTGCGGGTCCCACGAGCCGTCGGATCGGCGCTAGCCTCGGCCACCGGATGGTCGTGCGCCACGGGGCCGCGATCGGGCGACGCCGCGGATGGCCAGACCACCTGTTCCGCTGTCCGGCGTCCTACCCCGATCCGGCGCGGCGAGCCCGGTTCCGGTTCCTGCCGCCGAGCCGTGGAGCCCCGCGGGATTGCGCGTCCGCCTGGTGGCCCGCGATGACCCCCTCTCGGTCGTCGCGGGCCACCTCTTTGCCCGTCCCGCGGGGACGACTCCCGCGCCGACTTCCCGCGCGGCGCACGAACAGGCAGCACACGCGGGGAAAACCTGCTTAGAATCACCGGCTGCGATCCCAGCGTGCTCGGTGCCATGTCACCTGTCGCGCGGGCCGCACCCTCCCCCCCAAGATCGGCAGGGCTTCGCCCCTGCCCCGCGCCCTCTCCGATCCCCCCCTGCCCGGGAGCCCCATGGCTTCGATCCGCTTCCCGTCCCTTCGCCGCGGCGATGTCTCTGTCTCCGACGGATCCCGGTCGCTGCGCGGCTGGCCCGTCGTCGCCATGGCCTGGATGCTGACCTGTGCCGCCGGCCTGACGGCGCAGATCACGACGATCACGCCCGACGACCCGGGGCTGACCTACGGCGACTACGCCTGGGTGGACGTGGACTCCGAGCGCACGGTGTTCCGTCGCAACCTGATCACCACGACCGACTGCTGCGTGCTCCACAGCCCCGGTGCGCGGATCACGTTCCGCACCGATGCCACGGCGCTGCAGCTCGGTCTGGACTTCCACAACAACTGCGCCGAAGCTCGTTGCTGGGCCGTGCGTTACGAGGTCGACGGTGTGCTGCAGCCGCAGCAGGTAGGCGTGCCGGACTCGCTGGGCGAGCAGTGGTTCGTCTTCGGCCAGCAAGCCACGCCCGTGCTGCGCGAGATCAGCGTGATCCTGCCCTACTGGGTCGACGTGGACTTCCTCGGAGTGCGCCTGTTGGGCGGCGCGCCGGGCCTGTCGAGTCCGCCGCCGGTGGGGCCGCGGTTGCGCTGCGTGGCGTACGGCGACTCGCTGACCCACGGCGTGGCCGGTGGGGACGTGGCGCGGACCTACCCCTACCGTCTCGGGATCGAGCGCGGCTGGAGCGTGGTCAACCTGGGCTTCGGCGGCCACCAGATCCAGGCCTCCGACGGCACCGGTGTGGGCTTCGCCGGCGGCGACGTCGTGAACGTGCTGATGGGCACCAACGCCTACAAGGAGGGAGCGCCCCTGGCGGACTTCCGCTCGCGCTACGCCGGCTTCCTGGACAACCTGCGCGCCGTCCAGCCCGACGCGCTGGTCCTGATCATCACGCCGCTCTGGCGCACCGACGAATTGCTGCCCAACGCCGAGGGCATGGTCCTCGAGGACTACCGGCAACTGATCCGCGATCTCGTCGCCGAGCGAACGAACGGCGACTCGCGCATGCACCTGATCGAAGGGCAGGACCTGTTGCTCGCCGAAGCGCAGCTCTACGAGGACACGACCCATCCCACCGATCACGGCTTCAAGCTCATGGCCAAGGAGCTGGCCCGACTGAACATGGTCCGCGAGGCCGGGTTCGAGCGGGCCGGTGTCGCCTGGGAACTCACCGGCCTGGCGATCATCGGATCGACGCGCGTCCACACCGGTGAAGGTGCGCTCGCCCTGCTGCCCGGCGGCGAGGCGCGCCAGGTGTTGTACGGCGTCGGGCCCGGACGTTGTCTCGAACTGCGCGGGTGGGGTGCCGTGGGACCGACCGCCGCGGGCATCTCGGTGGAGCTGCGCTCGCTCGACGCCGGCGGCGCGCTCATCACCAGCGAGGCGCTGACGTTCTCGGGGCTCGACTTCGAGGAACAGTCCCTGCCCGTGGTGACGCCGCCCGGGACCGTGCAGGCCGAACTCCTGGTGACCAACACCGGCAGCGCGGGGATCGGTTACCTGGACGACCTGCTGGTCGAGATCCCCGAACCCGGCCTCGGCCTCGTGTACGGGTGCGACGGCAGTCTCACGACCTCGATCGCGCTCGACGGTCCGCCACCGAACCTGGGCGGCCTGCTGCGCTTGCGCCTGCACAACCCGTTGGGAACACAGGGTCAGGGCACCACCACCGGACTGGTGGCCTTCTCGCTTGCGCCCGATCCGCTGTTCCCCTGCGGCGCGGCGTTCCCGGGCTGGGGCATGAGCGCGCCTGGCGCCGCGGCCGAGTTGCTCCTCGATCCGGCACAGTTGCTGATCCTGTTGCCGACGACCCCGTGGGGTGGCGTGTCGCAGCCGGCGCTGTTGGAGATCCCCCTGCCGCTGAACTGCACACTGCTGGGCACGACGATCTACGCCCAGGGCATCTTGAGCGACGGCGCGCTGACCTTCGGCGTGGGCGGAGCACTGACCGCCGCGATCGAACTGACGCTCGGTTCGTGACGCGCGCCGCCGCCGCCGGGGCGAACTCGTGCCGGTGAGGTCGGCGCCGCTGCTCGGGCTGGTGCTGATCGTCGCGGCGGTCTCGGCATGGCTGCTGTGGCGACCCGCGCTCGCACCGGTGACGCCGCTCGCCTCGGAATCCTCGAGCCCTGACGCGGCGCCGTCCCCGGCGGAGCTGTTCGTCACCTACGCCGACGTGCGCGAGCGGGTGGACCGCCCCGTGCTCGAACAGGTGGCCGCGCGCCTGCGCGTCGGACTCGAGGACGACGCGAGCGCTGACGTCGCCGACGTCGCCGAATGGGTCATCGCGCTGTGCGACGCGACCCGTTTGCTGGGCCGCACGGAGGAGGCGATCGAACTCGGTCAGCGTGCCACCGAGCTGCGCCCCGCAGACAGCCGGGCCCACTACCTCTACGCCAAGGCCCTGGGCGAACACATGCGTCAGGGCGGTCTGCTCACCGCGGTGCGCTACGTGGGCAGCTACAAGTCCGCCCTGGCCCGGGCGATCGAACTCGATCCGCAGAACACCGCGGCCCGCGCGGATCGGATCGGCTTCCTGGTCTTCGCGCCCGGGTTGGTGGGCGGGGACATCGAGCAGGCACGTCGCCTGGCCGAGCAACTGGTCGTCGACGATGGGCGGCGCGGGGCGCTGATGCTCGCGCTGGCCCAGATGACGGACGGTGATCGGACCGCCGCTATCGCCACCTGTCGCGACGCGCTGCAACGCTTCCCGGCGGACCAGGACCTGCGCGTGGCCCTGGCCGGTGCGCTGGTGGACAGCGGGCGTCGCAGCGAGGCGTCGGGACACTACGACGAGGTCCGCACCGGTCCGCGCACCGCGGCCTGGTATCGCGCGCTCTACCTGCAGGCGCAGATGCGGGTGACCGGCGCGTACGAACTGGACGCTGCGGTGGAGGCCCTGCGCACGTACGCCGAAGCACAGCCCTACGGCGACCTGATGCCCACGGTGGCCGACGCCCGGTGGCGCCTCGGTCAGGCCCTGGAGCGCAGCGGGCAGGCGCAGGCCGCGGGCGTTGCCTACCGCGAGGCGCTGCGCCTCGACCCCGACCACGAGGACGCGGAGCAGTCCCTCGCCGACCTGGATCGCGACGAGGGTTGAGCGGGTGCGTCGGGCGAGCGTGAGGCGCCCGCTGCACGGCTGCGAGCCGCGCCGGGGCCCACGCCGTCAGTAGAGGTCGACCGTGATCGCGTTGGTGTGGTGGGTCACCATGTCCGCACCGCGCGTCGCACCCTGCACGGTGAACTCGACCTGCGTGTTGAGGTTGACCGGGATCTTCACCTGACCGAAGAATATCACCGGCTCGAAGGGCGACGTGAAGGTCAGCGAGCCCCAGGCGAAGTCGATCTTGTCGATGCGGCAGGGTCGCCCGGCGGTGAAGAACAGCGCCACGGGGTCGCCCACGCCGATCGGGTCGATCAGCAGCGAGAAGGCCTCGTGCGAGGGCAGGTCGACCATGTGGCGGATGTTGCCCGACGTGCCCGCGACCTTGATGCACTCGTAGGGCAGCCCGTTGGTCCCGGTCTGCGAGCCATCGAGGCACTCGAGGTACACCGGGTCGGTGATGCGCACGCCGTTCAGGTTGTCGTTGGTGGGGTCGAGGGCGAGTTGAGGGGGGAAGGCCCATGGCGCCGGGGCGGTGGACGTGCTGGCGATCGCCAGTCCCGCCGGCGTCACCGTCGCGAGCGACCCGCCGCTCAACACACTGGGCGAGGTGCGCGAGAGCGAGAACACGAAGCGCAGGCCGCCGTCGTGAGCGTCGATGGCGAGCGCGTCGATGTCGTCGCCGTCCACCAGGCCGAGGGAGCCGGCCGGCAGGAACAGGAAGTGGGCGCCGGCGCCGAACGAGATGAGGATGTCGGCGGGCCCGAAGGGGAACCCCGGAGCCGCCGCCGTCTCGGCATCGACCGAGAAGTACACCGGGTAGCGCTTGCGCTCGAGCCAGTCGAGCGCATCGAGGTCGGTCTCGTCTGGACGCGGCGACACATCCAGGTGATCAGTGGTGTGCATGAAGGTCGGGCTGCCGCCGCGGTAGTGGGCGGCGAAGGTGTCGCTCGCCGCGCCGTTGCCGCCGACCATGGCCTGGGTGTCGACGACTTCGCCGGGCGCGCCCATGGTTTCGGGGTCGACGGTGTGCTCCACCAGCACGTACCCACAGGTGAGCGGGGGGTTGTTCACCGCGGGCCCGCTGCTCGGGAAGATGTCGACCGCGGTGCTGAAGGCGTCGAGGTTCTGGCCCGGTAGCAGGCCCAGCTCCAGGTGCGGCCACTGCCGACCGCCGCCGCCCATCTGGGTCGAGTTGACGACCACGACGTCACCCGCCTCGTGCACCGCCGGGACCTCGGGCGAGGGGGGCGTGTACGACTCGGTCATGGCGTAACGATTGACCTGCGCGCCGGCGAGACCGGCGCCGAGCAGGAAGAAGCTGCCGATGCAGAGGCGGGTGCAGGGGGACATCACGAGGTCTCCGGGAGGGAGAGGGAGCGGGGCAGGACAGGGGTCCTTGTCGCCCGGGCACTCCGAGGGGACGCAGAAATCCGTCGGCGAGTCTAACGGCCATCCAGCGCTCGGGCCGGTCGGAAGCCGCAATCGACCAGGGCCTCCTCCGGGCCGAGCGGGACCCGCTGGCCGCTCCGGGCGAAGATCGCGTGGTAGCGGAAACTCCCGCCGCGGGCCACGCGACGGGTCTCCGTGCCCGTTCCGGCCCGTTCACCGTCCCCTTCCGCCGCCGGTTCCGAGTACGGGGTGTACATGTCGCGGCACCACTCGAAGACGTTGCCGTGCAGGTCGTGCAGGCCGAACGGATTGGGTGCGTAGCTGCCGGCGGCTCCGTGACGCACGTGCAGATCGCCGTAGTCGTGGACGGGGTCGCCGCCGGTGTAGGCGTTGCTCTCGCTGCCGTGGAAGTTGCCGTGCGCGCCGGCCCGGTCCAGCTCCTCGCCCCACGACCACTTGCCCGGCGTGCCCGCGCGGCACGCGTACTCCCACTGGGCCTCGGTGGGCAGCAGCATGCCGAGGCGGCGCGCCATGTCGTTCGCCGCCGCCCCGTCCACCTGCTCCACCGGGTGCGTCGCGTCCACGATGACCTCGTCGTTGAGCTTGTAGCCCGGCGGGAAACCGGAGGGGTTGCGGGCCTCGTCGTTCGCGGCCCACTGGGCCTGGGTGAACTCGAACTTCGAGAGGAAGAACGGTTGCAGCGTCAGCACGTGTGGCGGGTACTCGTTCTGCTGGGACGCGCGGTCGAGGTTGGGGCCCTCGGTGGGATGACTGCCCATGGCGAACTCGCCGCCCGGCAGCAACACGAGCGCGACCCCGGAGCGTTCGCCGGGGAGCGCGCCGCGCGACGCATCCCAGTCCGGCCGCGGTCCGCTCTCGACGTGCCAGAACTCCCACAGTCCGTGAGCGTTCTCACCGAGGGGCACGAGCCCGCTCTGGGGTTGCAGGACCAGTCCGCCGTAGTGTGGCGACGTCGCCACGGCGGCGCTGCACGCCGCCCAGGCCTGGGCGTGGGTCTCCACGCTCCGGTCGCGCAGACTGAGTGACCGCTCGCGACGCGCGTGCACCAGCGGCACGCGCTCCGAGAGGCGGTCGATGTTCGCCATGAGTTCGGTCAGGCGCAGGTCGAGCAGGCCCTGGGATTCGTCGGCGTAGGTGCCGTCCTCGGAGCGCACCTCGCGCAGGCGCTCGAGCAGGGCGGCGTGCTCCGGCCGCCGGGCCACGAGTTGCTCACCCCGGGCGATCCACTCGTCGCACGCGGGCACGAGCGCAGCGCCCACGGGCCACAGCACGTCCCGCTCTTCCTGCATCAAGCGCTCGGCCAGATCGGTATCGGAGATGCGCTGCATCTCGCGCAGGGCCACGTCGCGCGAGTCGGTCAGCGTGATCGTGATGATCGCGATCGTCACCACGGCGATCAGGGCGATGGCCAGGCTGGCCGCCAGGGCGGGTTTGCGCTGGGCCCAGCGGCGCAGACGCAGCAGCGGGCCCGCCGGTCGGGCGCGGATCGGCTCGAACTGACGCACGCGGCGCAGGTCCTCGGCGAGGTCCTGTGCGGTCTGGTAGCGGCGCTGGAGGTCGCGCTCCAGCGCCGTGGCCACGACGACCTCGACGTCCCGCGGCAGCGTGCGGTTGAGGCGCCTCAGGGCCGGCGGTTGCCGGGTGCGGATCTGTGCCACGACGGCCTCGATGGTGGCGCCCTCGAACGGGCGCTGCAACGTGAGGCACTCGTAGAGCACGACGCCCAACGAGTACACGTCGGTGCGCGCGTCCAGGCCGCGGTTGGACGTGCCCACCTGTTCGGGGGACATGTAGGCCGGGGTCCCGAACACGTCGCCCGAAGCGGTGAGGGTGGCGCCGGCGTGGGTCTGGTCTCGCGCCAGGCCGAAGTCGAGGATCACCGGGTCGCCCTCGTGGGTGACGAGCACGTTGCTCGGCTTGACGTCGCGGTGGATGATGCCCGCCTCGTGGGCAGCGTGCAGAGCGCGCGCGATGCGCTCCACGAATTCGAGCACGCGGTCCACGGCGCTGCGCGTGCGCCGGGTCGCACTGCCCTCGTCTTCCTGCGGAGGGAGGCACAGCACGCCTGCCGGAGCCCGCTTCGCATCGGTGCGTCGGATCCACTCGGCCAGGCTGTGGCCCGCCACGTAGCGCATGGCGATGTAATCGCGACCTTCGTGGCGACCGGTGGCATACACCGTGCAGATCGCCGGGTGGTCGATCTTGCCCGTGAGTTCGGCTTCGCGCTGGAAGCGCAGCGCGGCGTCGGCGCTGTCGACGCCGCGGTGCAGTACCTTGAGTGCGACCTGCCGGCGCAGGCCTTCGTCCTCGGCCAGGTAGACCACGCCCTGGCCGCCGCGGCCCAGTTCGCGCAGCAGCCGGAAATCGCCGATGTGCTCGGCTTCGCCCGCGGCCTCGGTCGCGCTGTCCTGCCCGCCCGCGCCCGAGGCGTCGAGCACCTCGAGGTAGCAGCGGGCGACGGTCTCGGCGTGACCGGGATGTCGGTCCAGGTAGTGCTCCAGATCGCGCAGCACGCCCTGTTCGCGATCGTCGAGCAACTCCAGCAACACGTCCACGGCGACGCCGTCGGCAGACACGGAGGCTGGCTCGTCGTGCAGGTCGGACATGATCACCCGAGATTGCCACATGGGCGTGACGGTGGGACAATCCCTTGCGGAATTGTCGCGGGACCCAGCATGCAGGACCCCACCTCACCGCCGTCGTCACCCGGAGCGGGCAAGCCGGCCGACCGTCAGGACACCGAGCAACTGGTGGCCGCGGTCCGGTCGGGGGACTCCAACAGCTTCGGCGACCTCTATGCCAGGGTGGCCCCCGCGTTGTTCGTGTGGGCCGACCTGCGCATCCGGCCGTCGCTGCGTCCGCGCCTCGATCCGGAGGACATGGTGCAGGAGGTCTGCTGCCGCGCCTTCCGCGACTTCGGCAACTTCGACCCGGCGCGGGGTGTGTTCCGGGGCTGGGTCTTCGGCATCGCCAACCGCGTGCTGAAACGTGCGCTGATGGAGATCGGGCGTTCGCCCAGTGTGCAGCGCCCGCTGGCCGATGACGACGGTCCGCCCGAGGACCTGCCCGACGACGCCACCAGCATCAGCCGGCGGGTCGCCCGGGACGAGCGCCTCAAGGTCTTCGCCGAAGCGGTGTCCAAGCTGGAGGAGGAGGAGCGCCGGCT
>JAJDEQ010000142.1 GCA_029259695.1 Planctomycetota bacterium | reverse complement strand
ACGACCGGATCGCCGGCCCGTGGTGCCTGCGCCCCGGGTGGCGCGCTGGCACGTCGCCGTCGGCGCGCGAAGGCGGAAGTCCCAGGCGACGGGAGCGGAGACGCCGGGTTCGGGCGTGCTCGACCCGTTGGTGATACTCGTCGACCCACCGTTGCCAAAGAGGATAGGCGGCCTTTCCCGAAAGGCGGCGGGGAGCTGGATGCGAGCGCCTTCGGCGGCCGTCAGTCCCACCGAGTCGAGCCAGGTGACGAGCTCGGGGATGTCGGTGAGTTCGGCGACGTAGGCGTCGTTGCGCTCCGCGGCCACACGCTCCACGAGTTCGTGCTCGCCGAACGCATCGAGCATGTGGGCCACCGCGCAGCGCCGACCGGCCTCGTCGACGAAGAGCACGAGGCGGGCGTCGGGGTCGATGGTGTTCACGCCGAACTCACCGCGCTCGCGGTAGGCGGCGAGGACATCGATGGCCCGCGCCCTCGACGCCTGCCGCTCGGGCGACAGGTGCGCGGTGTCACCCGCGCGCAGCTCCTGCTCGACGGCCGTGTAGTGCGCTCGCATGCGCGCGAGCTCGGAAGATGAGGTCTGGATGGGCTGGGCGCACGCGCCGAGCACGACGAGGAGCACTGCAAGACGGTTCGAAGACATGTCCTTCTCCTTCCGGCCGCCCTGCGACGGCCTCCCGCGGGAGCGTCGGTGGCAACACGGTCGGTCGCCCTTCGGGGACGCTCTCTTCGACTCTGCAGGAGTTAGTCGCCGTCGGTCGCGAAGGTGACGCGGCCGCGGCGGGAATCACGCCGAGGCCGGGCCCGGCGGCCGCTCAGTCGCGGCGGGTCATGGCGACACGACGTCGTGCACCACGTCTCCCCCCGCGATCATGCCCTCCAACACCCAGGTGCCGGCCAATCGGTCCAGCAGCGGGTCCTGGAATCCGCGGGTCGTGTCGTGCTGCAGTTCGCCCCACGGACTCGGAGGCGCCGCGCAGCCGGGGGCGGCACACAGCCCCGCGATCAGAACCGCGGCCATCACGAGAACTCGGGGCCGGCCAACGCCGTCGTGAGCGCGCGACAGACTCGACAGCGGCAGCGGGACGCGGGAGATCACGGGGCCGAGCCTACCCGGTCTGTGTCCTTGCGACGGTGACTCACGCTCGCTTTCCGGTCCGGTGGATGATCCGGCATCACCCGTCGTCCACGGAGGTGTCCTCCAGAATCTCGGTCGCCGGGCTGACGACAACCCTGATCGCTCGCTAGATTGGCGCTTCGATCTCGGGGAGGACAGATGCCCAAGAAGGACTCTTCCAGCGCAGGGGCTGACGAAGACGTGAGGCCCGGCAGCGGATTCTCCGCTGAAGTGATCGGGCGCCTCGCCGGGCGAGAGAGTGCGTTCGGCCGATACACCCTCGAGGGCGAAGTGGCGCACGGCGGGCAGGGCGCGATCCTGCGCGTATGGGATGACGACCTGCACCGGCATCTCGCCATGAAGGTGATCCTGGGCGACGCCCGCCCCGCGGCCACCGGCGATACGCCCACCGTCGACCAGCGAACACTCTCGCGCTTCCTCGAGGAGGCCCAGGTCACCGGGCAACTCGACCACCCCGGCATCGTCCCGGTGCACGAACTCGGCCTCGACGCGGAAGGGCGCATCTACTTCACGATGAAGCTCGTGAAGGGCGAGGACCTGCGCGGCGTCTTCGCGAAGGTCCACAGGGGCGAGGACGGCTGGACCCGCGCGGGCGTCCTGGGTCTCCTGCTCAAGGTCTGCGAGGCCATGTCCTACGCCCACGACAAGGGCGTGATCCATCGGGACCTCAAACCCGGGAACGTCATGGTCGGCCGCTACGGCGAGGCCTACGTCATGGATTGGGGCATCGCACGAGTCCTCGGCCAGGAGGATGACAAGGACATCCGCATCCGCACTCCCGCCGCCTCGACCAGCATCGTGCGGAGCGACAGGCGGCACGAGGCGGGGCAAACGCCTGACTCACCCTTGATCACCATGGACGGCGACGTGGTGGGCACGCCGTCGTACATGTCGCCCGAACAGGCGGCCGGGAACCTCGACGCGATCGGGCCGAAGACGGATGTCTACGCCGTCGGCGCCATGCTCTACCACCTGCTCGGCGGCACGCCGCCATACGTCACGCCTGGTGCGCCCATCAACAACTACGCCCTGTGGTCACGCGTTCAGGAAGGACCGCCCAAGCCGATCACCGATCTCACCACCGACGCCCCCGCCGAACTCGTCGCGATCTGCGAGAAGGCGATGGCTCGCGACCCAGGGGATCGCTACGAGGACATGTCCGAACTCGCGAGCGACCTCAGGGCGTTGCTCGAGCAACGCGTGGTCAGCGCGTATCGAACCGGTGCCCTGCCGGAGCTCCGCAAGTGGGTGCTCCGGAACAAGCCGCTGGCCTCGTCCCTCATGGCCGTCTTCGTCCTGCTGCTCGTGGGCGGACTGACGTTCGCCTGGCTCGCTGACCACCGTCGGACCCTCAGTGACAACCTGGAAGCCGCGCTCGAGGAGAAGACCGAGGCGCTCGCGATCGCCCGAACGGCGCAAGCGGACGCCGAGGAGAACTGGGACGCGGTCCTGCAACTCTCGGCAGCCAGCCGGCTCGAGAACCTCAGACGTGACGCCGATGACCTCTGGCCGGTGGCGCGCGAGCGAATCACCGACTACGACGTGTGGTTGGAACAGGCGGAATCGCTCGTCTCCGAGTTGGATGGACACCGGCACCGACTCGAGTCGTTGCGGCAGGAGCACGCGCGGATATCCGGCCGCGACGAGGCTGCCCCGAGCATCCAACCGGAGTCGCTACGGCGGCAGTGGCAACTCTCGCCCGACGACCTCGAATGGTGGATGACCCGGCTGTCGGCACTCATCTCGGACATCGAGGCGTTCTCGGATCCGGAGACCGGGCTGATCTCCGGACTGTCCGCGGAGAGCGGCTGGGGCATGCAGCGACGGCGCGACACCGCCGGGACGGTGGATCGGCTGACGATCACGGGAGAGGAAGCACGGCGACGCTGGGACGAATCCATCACGTCCATCGGTGATCCCGAGCAGTGCCCCGAGTACGCCGGCCTGTCGCTCACTCCCCAATTCGGCCTGCTCCCCATCGGCCGTGATCCGGAGAGCCGGCTCTGGGAGTTCTGGCACGCGATGAGCGGCGAGGAGCCGACACGAACGAGCAATGGCCGGCTTTCGATCAACGCCGACACCGGCATCGTCCTGGTCCTCATTCCCGGCGGCCCTTTCTTCCAAGGGGCGCAGGGCGAGGATCCCTCCGGGCCGAACTACGATCCGGACTCGTTCTTGGATGGATTCCCGATGGCCGAGGGCCCGGTCCACGAGGTCACACTCTCCCCCTACTTCATCTCCAAGTACGAGGTCACGCAGCGGCAGTGGCAGTTCCTGACCGACCGGAATCCGAGCAGCTTCGCGGCGGGACAGACCCATGGCCCGACGAAGGTCACGCTCCTGCACCCGGTCACGGACGTGACCTGGCAGCGCGCCAATCAGGTGCTCAAGTGGGTGGGACTCACGCTCCCCTCGGAATCGCAGTGGGAACGAGCCGCGCGTGGCGGGACCTCCTCGCCCTTCTGGTGGGGTGACGACTCGAGTCCGCTCACGATCCCCTCGGTTGCCAACATCGGGGACCAGTCAGCTCTCCAACACGGTGTCATTCCGGTCCTGCGCAACGACACGGAAGTCGACGACGGCTGGCCGATCCACTCTCCCGTCGGCGCCATGCGTCCCAACCCTTTCGGCCTGCACGACGTCACCGGCAACGTGTGGGAGTGGTGCCTGGATGCGTACACACGGGACTACTATGCATCGAGCCCCTCCATCGATCCGGTGAACCTCGAGTACAGAGGCGGCAGCCAGCAAGTCGTTCAACGGGGGGGCAGCTTCCGAAACGGCTCCTGGTTCCTGCGGTCGGCAGCGAAGAGTCCCGTGGCACCAAGCAGTACTGGAGATCACGAGGGAGTGAGGCCGGTTCGCCGCGTGAGGCAATAGCGGCATCGCCCACCGCCCCCGCCTCACCCCGTGTTGCGCAGCCCGCGCGAGATACCGCGCACGGTCTGGACGAGCACGCGTTCGAGTTCGGTGTCGGTACGGCCGCCCTCGCGCCAGCGGCGCAGCAAATCGACCTGCACGAAGCTCATGGGGTCCACGTACGGGTTGCGCAGCCGGATCGACCGCTGCAGGGTGGGGTCTCCGGCGAGCAGCTCGGCGCTCTCCGTGATCGCGAGCACGGCGTCGACGCAGCGCTCGTACTCGTCGCGGATCGAGGGGAAGAGACGGGCGCCGACGTCGCCCGCCAGGGCGGCGTAGCGTTCGGCGATGTCGAGGTCGGTCTTGGCCAGCACCATCTCGACGTCGCTGACGAGCACGCCGAGGAACGGCCAACGGCGCGCGGCGCTTCGGACCGACGGGAGTCCGTGCGCCTCGATGGCCGCCGCCAGGCCCGTGCCGACGCCGAACCAGCCCGGCAGCGACGCCCGGCACTGCGCCCACGCGAAGACCCAGGGGATCGCGCGCAGGTCCTGGATGCCACCCGTCGCCGTGCGACGCGCAGGCCGCGACCCGATCTGCAACCGCTCGATGACGTCGATCGGCGTCATGTCCCGGAAGAGGGCGGTGAACTCCGGGTCCTCGTGGACCAGCGCGCGGTACCGGGCACGGCTCGTGCCTGCCAGCGTCTGCGCGATCGCGCGCTCGTCCTCGCTCGCAGCGCGCGCCGGGTCCGCGCCCGCCGTGCGCTCGAGCAGCGCGCCCACGCTCACCTCGAGGCTGCGCGCGGCGATCCCGCGCAGCCCGAACTTGCCGCCCACGACCTCGCCCTGCTCGGTCGTGCGCGCCCGGCCGGCGAGGGTGCCCGGCGGAGCCGCCAGGATCGCCGCCCGGGGCTTGCTGCCACCGCGGCCGATCGAGCCGCCCCGCCCGTGGAAGAGGGTGAGCGCGATGTCGAGCTCCTTCGCCGCGGCGGCGAGGCCCTCCTGCGCGAGGTCGAGCGCGACGCGTGAGGCGGCCAGCCCGCCGTCCTTGCTGCTGTCGGAGTAGCCGAGCATGACGACCTGGCGTCGGTCGCGAGCGGCGAGGTGCGCCGCGTAGGTCGGATCGGCGCCGAGTGCGCGCAGCACCGCCGGCGCCGCCTCGAGATCGTCCACGGTCTCGAACAGCGGCGCCACGTCGAGCGGCACCGACCCGTCCTCGGAAACGCAGCCGGCCGCACGCGCCAGGAACAGCACCGCCAAGGCATCGTCCGGTCCCTGCGCCATGGAGACGATGAACGCGCCGAGCGCGCGCGCACCATAACGCCCGCGTGCTTCCGCCAGCGCCCGGAAGACGTCCAGGGTCGCGCTCTCGCGGGACGGCACGGGCGGCACGTCTCCGGCCAGCGCGGCGGCGAGCTGCCGGGCGCGCTCGTCCGCCGGCCGCTCGGCGAAGCCCGGGTCACCGAGCAACTCGCCCGCCTCCCGTCGGTGCACCTCGGCGTGCTGACGCACGTCCAGCGCCGCGAGGTGGAATCCGAACACGTCGGCCCGCCACAGCGCGCGGCGCACGAGCGCCAGCCCGGAGCGCTCTCCGCCGTGCCGTTCGAGACTGTTCGCCAGCACGGCCAGGTCGTCCCGGAACTCCTCCGGCGGACCGTAGCCGCCTTCCTCGCCGCGCCCCTTGCGCGCCAGACGCGCCTCCATGAGCCAGAGCAGACGGCGGTAGGGCATGTCCCGGTAGCCCGCGGGCACCGCGGCAGCAGCTTCGGGGAGCCGGTCGGCGTAGTCCGCCGCGCGCTCGAGCACCGCGTCGTCGACCGCCACCCGGGTGGTCGACTGTGAGAGGTGCTCGTGCAGTCCGCGGAGCTCCTCGCGGTAGCGGCGCAGCACGAGTTCGAGGTGCCGTTCGAGCGTCGCGCGAATCGTGTCCGCGCCCACGTTGGGATTGCCGTCCATGTCCCCGCCCACCCACGACCCGAAGCGCACCACGGGCCGCTCGACGGGGATCGGCCGGCCGTACGCGGCCTCGAGCGCCCGCGCCAACTCCTCGTGCACGGCCGGCACCACCCGGTAGAGGACATCGGAGAGGAAGTACAGGACGTGCTCGACCTCCTCCGCCACCGTGGGCCGCCCCGGGAGCTGCTCCTCGGTCTGCCAGGCCGACGCGATCTCGAGCGCGATGCGCCGGTCGATCGACTCGAGCTCCTCGCTCCCCAGCGCGTCCTTCGAGAAGCGCTCGACCAGGGCCCGGGCCAGGCGTTGGTCCTTCTTGAGCAGCGTGCGCCGAACGGCTTCGGTCGGGTGCGCGGTGAAGACGGGTTCGACCACGAGCGACGTGAGCGCGGCGGCCGCCTCCTCGGGTGTGGTGCCCCGGCGCGCGAGCGCCTCGGCCGCGGCGCGCACGCCGCCGGGCTGGGCGACACCGGCGCGTCGATAGTCGAGGCTGCGGCGCAGCCGGTGCACCTGTTCGGCCATGTTGATCGCGCCGAAGTACGCGCTGAACGCGCGCACGACCTCCAGCGCCCGGGCGACATCGAGGGTGCCCACCAGCGAGACGAGCTCGGCGCCTGCCGTCTCGTCACCGCGGCGACGGCGACGGGATGCGAGCCTGGCCGCCTCGACCGTGTCGAACACACCGGCCGGCGCGAGCTCACGCAGCAAGCGACCGAGCAGCGCCCCGAGGAAACCGACGTCGTGGCGCAGGGGCCGGTCCTTGGCGTCGAAGTGGACCGACCCGTCCTGCATGCGGTGTTCACCCATGGGGCGCCATCCGAGAGAGCGTGCGCCGGTCGATCCGCGCCGTCATTCCGACGCGTCATCCCAGCGCGACATGAGGAACGCCCGCAGGGCGCCGCCCCCACCCAGGCGCCGATCGACCTCCTCGTACAGGTTGTAGGCGCAGAAGATCAGGAAGACGCAGATCGCGGTGAAGAGCATGTGGCACACCTGGCCGAGGGTCGTGAACTCGCTCCAGCCCCCGGCCCAACTCCCGGCCGTCCGGTAGGCGTGGTGGAAGTGCTCGGCGGCGACGACGAGCGTGACGGCCAGGGTGTATGCGATCGCCTTGTATACGACGTGGCTGAGCACGCGCCCGCCCCGGAAGCGTTCTCCCGCCGACGTGTGGTCGAGCAGGATGACGACCTTGGCCACGACCAGCGCCCCGATGACCGCCGCCCCCGCGGCCGTGAACCTGATGTCGTACTCGGCCAGGAGCAGCTTCTTGAGCGATCCGACGAGCCCGAAGCACACCAGGAAGTAGAGCGTCACGCGGCCGACTTCGCGCAACTCCCGGACCAGACGACTGCGCACGCCGGGGCCCTCCGTCATGACTTGCTGCAACGGCCGCCGACCCGTTCATCGCGATGCTCGGAGTCGGGGCCAAGGACTGAAGTGAACCAGAGCATCGCCCGCAGAGGATAGGCGCCCGGGTCGCCCCGTCACCAGTGCAATCGCCCCGTGCAATCAGTCCGTGCGATTGCTCCTGCAACCCCGAGGTCGGCGCGACCGCGGCGAGCTCACTCCTCACCACCCGGGCAGAGTCCTGTGAAGTGAGCGGCGAAGGAGAGGCGCTCGGACATCTCCTCCACACGTCCATCCAAGTCGGCGCGCCCCGAATGGCCACCCGTTGCGTAGGTGCGTAGCAACACGGGCCTGGTGGAAGCCTGCGCCTCCTGGAGCCTGGCGGCGAACTTGTAGGACTGGCTCGGGTGGACGATGTCGTCGTCGACGGCAGTCGTGATGAGGGTCGCGGGGTAGTGCACGCCGTCCTCGATCCTGTGCAGGGGCGACCAACGCCGGAGCCATGCAAACTGTGACGGCACGGTGGGATCTCCCATGTCCTTGGCCCACCGCGGCCCGGCCGTGAAGGACGGGAACCGCAGCGCATCGAGGACGCCCACGGTCGGGAGCGCGACAGCGAAGAGCTCCGGCCGCTGAGTCATCGCGGCACCGACGAGCAATCCGCCGTTCGAGCTGCCGTGGATCGCGAGCATGGCGGGCGTCGTCACGCCGGTGCGGATCAGGTGCTCGGCTGCCGCGATGAAGTCGTCGAACGTGTTCTGCTTCTTGTCGAGCATCCCGGCCCGGTGCCACGCCTCTCCGTATTCGCCGCCGCCGCGCAGGTTGGCGACGGCCAGGACACCTCCGGCCTCGACCCAGGCGAACCAACCCGGCTCGAAGATCGGGTCCATGACGGCCCCGTTCGCCCCGTACCCGATCAGCAGCGTGGGGGCAGGTGCGGATGCCGACGCGTCTCGCCGACGACAGGTGAACATCGGGATCCGGGTTCCGTCCGCCGAGGGGTAGAACGCCTGCTCGGTGACGTAGTCCTCCGGGCCGATGTCGAGCTCCGAGGATCGAAGGCAGGTCGTTTCTCCCGACGCCACGTCGAGCGCGAAGATCGCCTCCGGATGGGCGAAGGAGTCGAAAGCGAAGGAAGCCGTCGGCTCGGACTCGTCGCCGCTGAAGTAGTACGCGGAGCCAAGCCCCGGCAGGCTCACCTCGTGGAGCGCCCGTCCCTCGAGGTCGAAGATGCGGACGACGCTGCAGACGTCGCGGCGGTGGCCGACGAGGAGGCGCCCTCCGACGACGCGCGCCCGCTCGAGCAGGTCATCGGACTCGGGGATGACCGTGCGCCAAGCCTGCGGTCGTTCGACATCGACGGCGACGACTCGCCCTTTCGGCGCGTCGAGCGTGGTGCGGAGGTAGATCGTGCCGCCCACGGCGCCGACGTAGCGGTTGGCTCCACGGCGTCCACGGGTGAGGGAGATCGGTTCGGAGTTCGGGGTGGGACTCCGCGGGTCGCCCAGGTCGACGACCGAGACGCTCTCTTCGTGCTCGTAGTGGTCATCGATCACGACGTAGCGACCGCTCGATGAGAGGACGGCCTCGGCGCCGGCTCCCAAGTCCAGGGGGTCGACCTCGTACAGGATGGCATCCACGTCCGGTGCGGTTCCCAGGACGTGGTACCCGATGACGCTTCGACGGTCGACGCCATCGGCTTCGCCGATTCCGGGCCGCAGCAGTCGCGAATAGATCAAGGCACCGCTGTTCGCCGTCCATTGCGGTCGTCCCCAGCGAACACCGGGGATCCGCTCCGGGAGATCGCTTCCCTGCTCGAGGTCGCGAATCCGGAGCTCCATGGCCGCAGGGCCGTGCGCTTCCATGACATACGCAAGGAAACGCCCGTCGGGTGACAGGCTGACCTCGCGAACGACTCCCGACGCTGCCGGCACGTCATCCGGACCGAGCAGGTGCCATGGCGCCTCGGAGAGTTCGCGCTGGACGAGAAAGAGACGTGCCCCATCGTGGGTCCGCGTTCGGGTCAGCCACCGTGCCCCATCACGTGAGAGTCGCGAGGTCGTGGCAGCCGCACACAGTCCTCTGGCTCGCTCGACGAAATGGGCGCGGGTTCTCAGGCCCCGGAGGACACTCGTCGCCAGTTCGTTCTGCCGCGCCACCCAATCCCGAGTCTCGGCGGAGTCAAGCGTCTCGAGCCACCGGTGGGGATCGGCGATCGAGAGGCCGTGGAAGTGATCGACAACTTCGCGCGTGGGGGTCGTTGGATACGCGATGTGGTCGGAGCTCCGTTGCTCGGGCTCGCAGACCCGCAGCGGGGCGCCACCGGTGCCCTCGGCGTCGTGCCGAGACATCGTCGTACACGAGGTAAGGAACGCGCCGAGGCAGAGGAGCACGGCGCCCTCACATCCAAGCTTCAAGTTCATGGCGGGATGATAGCCGGGGTTGCTCGCTGAGTTCCCGACTGGGCGTGACACCGCGCCGAAGTCCACGAAGCAGCGCACCACCGGTCCAACGATGAACGAATCCGGCCCGGCGGTAGCCCGCGCGGAACGTGCGGACGACACGCGCACGCGCCGCCGGCGACAGGGTGCTCTGTTATCCTCGATGCTCCGACTCGGTGCTCACGCTCCGAACTCGGGCGCGAGGCGCGAGGCCGAACAGGCAGCCTCGACAGCGCGACGGCGTTCGGGCTCGACTGATGAACCTGGCTGGCAGGACTTCCGCGGGGTCTCCCTTGTTGCGCGCCGTGGCGATGTGCCTGCTCGTGGCGAGTTCCGGGTGCGGCGGGTCCGCACCCGTCGAGCAGCCGTCGTTCCTGCTCGTCTCGCTGGACACCACGCGCGCCAACCAGATGGGGCTCTACGGGTACGGTCGCCCGACCACGCCGCGGATCGACGCGCTCGCTGCCCGCGGCCTGGTGTTCGACCGGGCCTACACCGTGGCACCCCACACGCTCCGGGCGCACGCATCACTGTTCACGGGCCTGCTGCCCGAGACCCACCAGGTCCACGAGCGGGGTGACGGGCGTGCGATCCCGCTCGCCGCGCGCACGCTGGCGGAGGACTTCCGGGCCGCCGGCTACCAGACCGCGGGCTTCGCGGCCCACGGCGACTGGCTCAGCGAGCGCTTCGGCATGGACCGCGGCTTCGAGCAGTTCAGCAGCGCCTATGGCCCGGCCCAGGACGTGTTCGCCGAGGCCTCGCGCTTCCTCCGCGAGCGCGATCCCGAGCGTCCCTTCTTCCTCTTCGTGCACCTCTTCGACGCACACTCGGACTGGAACACCCGCGCCTATGACGCACCCGACCCGTTCGACGGCCGCTTCACGGAGGGCTACGACGGACCCTTGGGGAACCCGGCCGGGAGCGGCCCGGGGGGCAGCGAACTGCTGCACGCCATCAGCAAGGGCGCCGTCGCCGTCGCACCCGAGGACATCGAGTACTTGCGCGCCGAGTACGACGAAGGCGTGGCCGCCCTCGACGCGCAGTTGGGCTCGTTCCTGGACGCGGCGAGCACCGAACTCGGGCAGGCCTACGTCGTGCTCACGTCCGATCACGGCGAGGCCTTCATGGAGCACGGGGAGATGCTCCACGGCACCCTCCACGACGAGGTGATGCGGATTCCCCTGGTGCTGCTCCCGCCCTCGGGGCGCGACCACCCACTGGGTGCGCCGCGACGGATCACGCAACCGATCAGCCTGGTCGACCTGCGACCGACACTCCTGGGTCTCGCCGCGCTGCCCGAGCCCACGCTGCGCCAGGGGACGGACTGGACCGACTGGCTGTCAGGGCGCGCGGGCCCTCCACCCACGCGCCCGATGTTCCTGGCGTCCCAGGGTGTCTACCACCAGGGTCTCAAGTACTTCAACGAAGGGGGCGCGGAGCGACTCTTCGATCTGGATCGCGACCCGGGCGAACAGCGCAACCTGCTGGCGGACCCCGAGTACGCGGACAGACGCGAGGCCCTGAAGCGGCTGATCTCGAGCATGCACGTGCGCATCAAGAGCTTGAGGACCGTGATCGCCGCGGACGGGCTGGGACCGGCACCGGGCATCGATGACGAGATGCGTGAGCGCCTGGCCGCCCTCGGATACGTCGACCTGGAGGGCGAAGATGCGCGCGTCGACGCCCCGCCGCTCGCCAGCGCCGGAGGCCCGTCCACGGACCGGAACGAGAACCGCAGGCCGACACTCGACGGATACACCCAGCCGGTCGCCACCTACTTCGTCGGGGCAGCGGTGCAAGCCAACGACCCGCTGGTGAGCGGCGGCAGGTTGGCGAGCTTCCGCGTCACTCCCCCCCTGCCGCCGGGACTGACCATCGATCCCGACACCGGCCGCATCGAAGGCACGCCCACCGCGTCGAGCACCGAGCGTGATCACCTGGTCACGGCGCGCTCACCATCCGGAGCGCTGGTGGAGACGCTGATCAGCACGACGGTCGCGCGGCCGCGACTGCGCTACCCCGCCTGGGAGCTCACCTTCAGGGTCGGCGAACCGTGCCCGCCGCTGGTTCCCGAGCTGCTCGGACCGACACCCGACGAGATCGTCATCCGCCCCGATCTGCCGGCCGGCCTGCAGCTCGATGGACGGACCGGCGTGCTGTCGGGAACACCCACCGGTGTCAGCGCGCGCCGCAAGCACATGGTCGTCGCCTACTACGACGGCCGCCCCCCCTCGAGCTCCACGCTGTTCATCGCCGTCGAGGCACACCCACGCTGAGCACGGCCCGCGGCGGATCGTCGACCGCCCGTCGCTGGTTCAGCGTTCGCCGGCGCCCCCGTCGAAGCGCCCGGACAGCCCGCGCCTGATCGTGTCGAACAGCACGCGATTGCCCTCCGGCGACGGGTGGTTCTTGAGCAGGCCGTCGGGCAGGTAGTACTCGACGGGGTCGCGCTGCTGCTCCTCCCCCGCGCGCAGCAGCGCGTCCTTGGCGAGCACGTAGGGGAAGTCGTGCCGCTCGAGCAGCTCCGTGATGAAGCGCTCCTGCCAGGCGACCTGCGGCACGGGAGCCACGGCCTCCTTGCGACAGAAGAGCACGAAGAAGGCGTCCAGGCCTCGGGACTCGAGCTCCTGCTGGATGGCCACGACGAGGCGCTCGATCAACTCGCGCTTGTGGGCCATGGTCTCCTCGCTGCCCGTGAGGGTGGCGCGCAACGACTCGGGCAGCCAGTCACTCCCGTACAGCATCAGGTTCCAGAGATAACTGCGGATCTGGAGCGGGTGTTCGGCGAGATACGCGTCGACGCCCTCGGTCACCGGGCCGTCGAGCTCCACGCCGCCATCGTCGGTCAGGCTGAAGTGGGGCTTGGGCCAACCGCGGAAGCGCACCATGCAGCGGTCGAAGTCGGTCTCCAACACCACCCCGATCACGACCACCGGGTCCTGGCCCGCGTAGTGATCGAGCGAGTGGCGCATCAGCAGGTACATCTGGTCGATGCCGGAGTTGCCCACGCCGTAGTTGAGCAGGGCGTATCGGTCGGCCAGCTCCGACTCCTCCATGATCTGCTGGAAGCAGTCGGCGTGCGGGTCCGCGCAGTGGGCATACGACGCGCCGTAGAGCAGCACGGGTCGGCGCCCGTCGAGCCCGGCCGCGTCACGGTGTGTGTAGGTGCCCGGCTCGATGGCGCCGCTCAGCCAACCGATCAGGGGATCGTAGACGTGGGGTTCTCGCCGTCGCTCCGGCGCGGCGAGTGCGGTCTGCAACTTGTAGAAGTCGTCGTCGCTGGAGGGGTCGGCGTAGCGACGCGCGTCGCGCACCGCGTCGCCGGGCTCACTGCCGTGGAAGATCATGTAGCGCAGCCAGGCCTCCGCCAGCAGCGGGCTGGCGAGCACGGCGACCAACGTCACGATCAGGCGGACCCGCGATCTCCTGGAGCCCCCGTCGGCGCTCGCCGCGGCCGACGGGGGTGCCTCCGCCCCGGACCCGGAGTCGTTCTGCTCGTTCTCCGACATCACACGCAGCAGGTTAACCGACGGGTCTTCGGCGGCCACCCGCCGTTCGGGACCCGGCCCTAGTTCGTGATCGTCAACTTCAACCCGTTCGAGAACGAGATGAACTCCGGAGCGGGCGGTCCCGCGTCGAAGTCCTGCACCAGCACTTGCAGGCTGACCTCGACGCCGACGAACTCGGTCAGCGTCACCGGGATCACACCGGGCAGGTCGATGAACCCGGCACCGGCTGCTCCCGCCGGGCCGAACAAAGGGATCCCGAGGAACAACTCGGTCGCCGGAGACTGCACATGGATGAACGGGCTCACCTCGTCGGCCACCCCGATCCACATCAACCACAGGCCGCCGCCCACCGCGTTGCTCACGCTGATCGTCAGCGAGCTGCCGGGCGTCGTGTAGCCCTTCCCGATGAGTCGCGGCGTGAGGCCGCCCTTGCCGGGCTTGCCGCTGCCGAATGTCTCGAAGGTGTTGAGGTTGTTGAGGATGCTCGACACCGAATCTGCCGCACCGTGGACGAGCACGACGTCGGTCGCGCCGTCAGCATTCATGTCGGCCAGTAGCGGGCGCAGCGCGCCCTGACTCCCCGAGGACGTGACGCCGCCGAGCGTCTCGACCTCGAAGGTGCCGTCGCCGTTGTTGCGCAGCGTGCGAACGAAGGCCTGGTCGATGTCTCCGTCGACCTGCCGCGCCGAGGCGACGACGTCGAGATCACCGTCGCCGTTGAGGTCGCCGATGCGGATCGCGCCGCCGCCCACCGCCGCTGCCTGCGCGTTGGGAGGCGCGGACGCAAACGTGCCGTCCCCCACCCCCGCACCGATCACCAGCTCGCCGTCGGCGCTGCCCACGGCCGCGTCGGCGATCGCGTCGCCGGTCAGGTCGCCTACGTCGAGGCTGCGTACGCTGGTCCACTGGGCCATGAGGTCGTAGAGCTGCGGCGTGAGCGTCCCGCCGACGTTCTCGTAGACCAGCAGACTGCCGTCGCCGGCCCCGTCGATGACGGTCGTGAGCAGGTCGATCGGCGGGACGCCGTCGACGTCGAGCGCCGTCAAACCGCCCGTGAGTGACTGGCCGGCCGGCACCGCGTGCACCGTCGGACTGCCCGAGACCATGCCGAGACCGTTGCCGATGTGAACGTGCACGGTGTCGGCACCGACGCCCGTCCGCTGCGTCACGACAACGTCCAACGCCGTGCTTCCCGCGACGTCGGCGAGCATGAACTCACCGGCCTCGGCGAGCGCCAGGTACTGGCTCTTGGCGAAATTCCCGGTGCCGTCGCCGAGGAACAGCGACAGGCTGGCGACCGGCGCGTTGAAGCCCGCCTCGTCGAACCACGCGTTGTAGACGACCATGTCGAGATCGCCGTCGCCGTCCAGGTGCCCGAGGCGTGCCTCGCGTGGGCCGCCCGACCAGATGCCGCTCCCCGGCAGCGTCCCCGGATCGAGGTCGTCGACATTCACGACGGTGATGGCCGGATCGGGAATCGAACCGCTGCCGTCTCCGAGCAGCACCGACACCGTGTTGCTCGCGAGGTTCGGGATGACCAGGTCGAGGCCGCCGGTCCCCCCGTCCTGCGCATCACCGTTGACGTCTCCGGAGTCGCCGTCGGCGGGTTGGTTGCCGGTCAGGAACTGGTTCGGCGCAGGATCGGTGAACGTGCCGTCACCGTTGCCCACCAGGACCACGATGAAGGTCTCGAACTCTCCGCCTGTGCCGCCCCCATCGAGCCCGGCATCCGAGTCCTCGTACCAGACCAGGACGATGTCCAGGTTGCCGTCGGGATTGCCGCCGAGGTCGACGGGCGCGATGTGCTCCAGCAACGGCGCGACGCCCTTGCCGACGTAGGCTGTGCCGACCGGCGTGACGGTGAACCCTCCGGCGCCGTCGTTGAGCAACACCTGCACGACGACCGGCGGGTGCTCGTCGTCGAACGTCCCCGGCGGGTGCGAGATGTTCTCCGCCTCGGTGTAGACCAGGTCGAGCCCGTTCGCGTTGTCCAGATCGCCCACCGCGCCGTAGGCCGGGTGGATGCCGTCTGCGCTCTCGAACTCGTTGTCGGTTCCGGTGAACGCGCCGGTGTCGAGGCTGAACGCGCCGGCGTTGTCACCGGCCCAGAGGTTGACGACCGCCTTGGGGATGCCGCCCGCACCGCTGTCGAACTCGTGGGCGACGACCATCGCGTCGAGGCCGGTCGTGCCGTCGAAGTCGGCGAGCAACACCGAGACCAGCGCCTTGCCCGTCGCGAACGTGCCGTTGCTGGAGAAGTTGCCGCTGCCGTCCCCGAGCAGCACGGTGGCGAAGCCCTGCTCGATGGGGTCCTTGACCACGCCGCTCGTCGTGATGATGTCGAGCACGGTGTCCCCGTCCACGTCGCCCACGGCGAGGTCGGTGATGAAGTCGACGACCACCGAGTCCTGGAAGGTGAACCCACCCAGGCCGTCGCCCAGGAAGACCGCGACGCCTCCGGTGCCGGCCACCCCCTCGACCCCAACGGCGACGTCCTGGTCGCTGTCGCCATCGAAGTCGGCCGAGGCGATCACGACCGGGTTGCCCGTGAGCGCGGTGACCAGGAAATCGACGTTGGAGGCAAAGGCCTCTGTCGCCACACCAGGCTGGGCCTCGAGATACGAGAAGCTGCCACCGAGTGAGTTGGACGTGACGACGTCCTGCACTCCGTCGCCGTTGAAGTCCTGCTGCGCCACCACGGTCGGACCGGCACCCGTAGCGAACTCACCCTCCGACGAGAACACCACGCTCCCGTCCACCTGCGCTTCGGCGACTTCGACCGCGATCTTGTCGAACCCGGTCTTGGGCACCACCACGATCGGCACGTCGAAGTCGATGTCGCCCCGGTCCGGCGGCCGCACGATCGTCGTGCGCCCTGCGCGACCCTCGAGCGAACTCGTGAACGGCACGAACGGCACCTGGTTCGGTTCGCCGTCGAGGAACAGGATCCACACGGCGCCGGTGTTGGTGTTGCCGCCGTCGTCGTCGCTTTGGGCACCGACGGCCACGTCGATCACGCCGTCGCCGTTGACGTCCCCGATCGCGGCGGCGGAGCGGCCGAATTCGTCCCCGATGTCGAGGTCGCCCGTGAACCCGCCGGCGCCCTCCTCGATCTGCATCGCCGCGCGCACGCCGCCGGCCTGGTTCATGAAGATCATCCAGCACTCGCCGGAGGCCGTCGCGCTGAACTCGACGTTCGGCGCGCCAACCAGCAGGTCGACGATCCCGTCGCCGTCCAGGTCGCCCACGTTGGCCATCGCGTGTCCGAACTGGTCGGCCGCGTCGAGCGGGAACGACATGACTTCGATCGACTTGACCGACCCGTCGGTGTCGAGGAACAACGTCATCGCCGCCCCAGTGTCGCCCCCCCCGTTGTTCCAGCCAGGGATGCCGAGCACGACGTCTTCGACGCCGTCGCCGTCCAGATCGCCCAACCCCGCGGACGCGGCGCCGAGGCCCTCGGCCGTCGGGAACTGCGAAAAGCCACTGGCCGTGTTGCTGATCTTGACCTCGCCCTTCACCGTCCCGTTGGTGTTCATGTACAGGACCCAGGCCGAGCCACTGTTGTTGAACCCGTCGTCGTCGAACTGGTGACCGACGAGGATGTCGTCGATCCCGTCGCCGTCGAGGTCGCCGAGCACGCTGATGGACTCACCGAAATGCTCGCCGTCCCCGATGCCCGTCCCCGTGAAGCCCGAAGCTCCGGCCGTGATCCGCGTCGTCGCCTTGACGGTTCCGTTGATGTTCAGGAACAGGATGTAGACGGCACCGAAGTTGTTGCCGGCGGTGTCGTCGAAGGGTGCGCCCACGGCGAGGTCGACGACGCCGTCGCCGTCGAGGTCGCCCAGTGAGGCGAGCGACGAGCCGAAGCTGTCCCCGTGCAGGGGAGCGGGCGAGAGCCCTCCGCTCGTCGAGCCGATCTGGACTCTCGACTTGACCGTGCCATCGTCGTTCAGGAAGAGCAGGTGCAGGGTGCCGGCGCGGTCGATCGCCCCGATGTCCGCGTCGAACCGCGCGCCGACGGCGATGTCCGGGATGCCGTCCCCGTCCATGTCACCCAGCGGAGCGATCGCGCTGCCGAAGAAGTCGATCCCGTCGAAGGTGTGACCCAGCCCACCCTCGGTGCTGCTGATCTTCTGCTGGGCGATGACGCTCCCGGGAGACTGCGCGCGCGTCTCCGCCGCCATCAACGCCGTCACGATGATCATGATCAGGCCGACCAGCGTCGGCGCGGCGAGACGGATTCCCGGCGCGGACGCGCCACTCTCTGTGTGCAGGCACATGCTGGGCTCTCCCTGGCGACACGCAACCCCGACCCACCCTCGATTGTGGTGCAGATCCGAGGATCGCGGGACCCCGCAAATGTTGTAGGGGTTTCCAGGGCGTGGCGGGAAGCCGGAGATCGCAACGGGACCGAGATCGTGTGCCGAGCGGCGGCATGCACGCCAAGCAGCATCGATCCTCTTCTCTCCCCCGACCCTCGCGCTTATCATGTCCCGCGACGTGGCCAAACAAGCGGGAGACTCCGGGGGCGGTCGCGGGAGCGGATCGCTCCGAGCGGGAGCGCGATTCGGCGACCTGACGCTGATCGAACGCCTCGGCGGCGGCGCCCAGGGCGTGGTCTGGAAGGCGCGACAGGAGTCGATGAGCCGCGACGTCGCGGTGAAGATCCTGCCGCCCGGCATGCAGTTCGACAACGAGCAGATCGAACGCTTCCGCCGCGAAGGCGAGGCGGCCGGGCGCCTGCGCCACCCGAACGTCGTGCCGGTCCACGATGTCAAGTCGATCGACGGACACGAGTTGCTCGTCCAGGAACTCGTCGAGGGCGGCAACCTCGAGGACGTGATCGAGGACCAGCGCTACGCGGGCCAACGGACGGACGTGCAGCACTGCACCTGGGCGGCGCGGATCACGCGCCAACTCGCCGAAGCCCTCGACCACGCTCACCAACAGGGCGTGATCCACCGCGACATCAAGCCGGCCAACGTGTTGCTGACCAACGACGGCGTGCCGAAACTGACCGACTTCGGCCTGGCGCGCATGCAGGACCAACTCGGCCTGTCGCGCACCGGCGCGGTGATGGGCACGCCCGCCTACATGAGCCCCGAGCAGATCGACACGCGGCGCGGTGACGTGGACGCGCGCTCGGACGTGTACGGCCTCGGCGCGCTGCTGTACCGGCTGTTGACACACAAGGTGCCGTTCGCCGCCAAGAACCTGCGAGCCACCTTCGCCGACATCCTCGACCGGGCAGCGCCATCGCCGCGCAAGATCCAGCCCGGCGTCACACCCGACCTCGAGGCGGTGTGCCTCAAGGCGATCGAGAAGTCACGCGACGATCGTTACCAATCGTCCAGCGACTTCGCCGAGGACCTGCAACGCTACCTCGACGGCAAGCCGACGCTCGCGCGCCCCACCGGACTCGTCGGTCGCGCGATCAAGTCGATGCGACGACTGGCCACGTCGACACTGGCGCTGGCGGCGGTCCTCGTTCCCACGGCCTGGCTTGCAATCGACAGGCTGCTCCTCGTTCCCGCCGCGAGCGCGGACGTCGCGTTCCACACCACACGGATGCGTGTGGCCGCCGTCGTCGCCCTGCTCCTGGCCTGGCCCATGGGTGTGCTCCTCGGGCGACTCGGCAAGGGGCGTGCCCTGGTGCCGCTCGCCGCCTGCCTGATCGCCGCTGGATTCGGCGTCGGGGCAGGTCTGTGGATCGCCGAAGAGGAGGCCGTCCAGCGTGAAGAGGAGACCGTCCAACGCCACGCAGAGGCGTGGAACGACCTCTCGACGCTCGTCGGCAGCGAGGACATGGGTCAGTCCCGCACCGCGGGAGACCTCGACCTGTACATCGAAGCATGGGGCCCACGCTTCGGCCCGAAGGACCACTTCGTCGTGGCGCGCGGGTTCCTCAAGCGCCTGAGACCGACGCGCGCTCTGTACCACGCGAACAACTTCCACGACCTCTCGGACTCGGGACCTGCCTCGCTGGCACTCCTCGCCGCTGTGCAGAGGGTGCTCGGAGATGACGCTGCCGCCACCGAGACACAGCGCCAGGTCGAAACGGTGCTCCCGGATTGTTCGATCACGGACCTGGAGGACATCGGCGACCTCCGTCGGGACGTCGGGGACTACTCCGGCGCCATCGACGTGTACCTGATGCTCATGAACTCGGCGGACAGCTTCCCCAACCACGTTCGCCTCAGTCTCGCCCAGGCGTATGCCGGGCTCTGCTGGAACGAGGAGGCGCGCAGCCAGGTCGCCGCGTATTCGACCGGGCGCGAGGACGCGCAGTCATTGGAGATCCAGTATCGCCTGGCGCTGAATGAGAACGACAGGGTGTCGGCCGACTCGCTGCTCGGCATGCTCCTCGCGCTCGCGCCCGCTCCGAGCGAGCGATACCGACTCACGGAGCTCTCTCATCGCAAGTGGGCTCCCGGGGAGCGGGTCACCTTGGTGCGACAGGCCATGCAGGAGCCCGAAGACGACGAGGCCGTGCTCGAGTGGTGCGCCTACACCGCGTGGGAGCTCGGACGAGAATCGGGACGCTCTCCGGAGGAAGCCGCCTCGTTGTTCGAGTTGGCGTACACGGCCTACGAGCGTCTCGGTGTTCGTGACGACGATGCCCGGCGCGTGATGTCCCTGGTCGGCATGGCCTCGACCTCGATCAGCTTGTCCGACCATGGCAACCAGACCGAGCGACTCGCAGAAGCCGTGCAACATGCGAGCCGCGCACTGGAGCTGGACGATGACTACTTCGAAGCGCACTACGTGTACGGGCTCGCCTTGAGGAAACAGGCGCTTGCCGCCGTCGGTGGCTCGACTGACGCCGACCTTCCGCTGGGCACGCTGCGCGAGTACACGACTGCCTACGAGAGGTCATTGGAGCGGAATGGACTTCAGTGGCTCGTGCTCAATGACGTCGGCATGAACATGAGCAGGCTCTACCGCGGAACGGGCGACGAACAACACCTCGAGGACGGACTCGCCTACGTCGAACGCGCCGTCCGCCAGCTCCTGCCCCCCGAGAAGACACGCTGCAAGCTCTCGGCCGGGGACAGCTTCAATCTCGCCGGTGTGTATGACACGCAGCGCGTGCTGCTGGAGAACAAGGGGAACCTCGCTGCCGCGCTCGTCGCAGCCGAGAACGCGGTACGGCATGATCCGGGGAGCCCCTGGGGTCAGCATTTCGAGAACCAACGGAATCGGCTCCTGCAAGCCGTCAAGAACCGCTGAGACCTCGCCGCGCTGCGGCGCGGCGAAGACACCGGTGGAAGCTGCCCGGCTAGCCGAGCAGCTTGGTGATCTAGTGGTGACGGCGATAGCCCCTCAGCGCGAACCCACCACGACCATGTCCACCTTCGCCCGGCTGAACTCGTCGTCGGCGTAGGTGACGGTCAGGATCGTGTTCGCCGCCACGGCAGCGAGCGAGTAGGACCAGCGTGACGACGCATCCGGGATGATCCCGACGACGCTTGTGATGACGTAGGTCGAGCGACGCACCAGCTTGATCGAGTCCTCGCTGGCCGTACCCCCCATCCACATGTCCCCGCTCACGGCCTCGGCGTCATCCAGAGCCCGCGTCACCAGGACGAGGTCGATCGTGATCGGCGCGGCCGAGGAGATCGCTTCAGAGACGGTGGCCTGTGGACCGAACGTGCGCACGTACAGGGGCTCCACCGGCTCCACCACGTAGGACAGCGCGAGACCCACCTCGCTCTCCATGACCTTGGCCGTCTTCTTCAACGCACCGCGCATCTTGGACGCGGCCTTCTCCGCGCGACGGGCCAGGTCGAGGCGCGCCTTGGCGAGCACGCCCCGTTCCTTCTCGACGAACACCGGCGGCAGCCCCGGGACGATGGGCGATCCTCCGTCCTGCTCCGCCAGCCCTTCGAGGTAGGCCGCGAGGGCCTCCTGGCCGGCAACGGCCATGGCAACCTCGGCCGCGTCGTAGGCGTCGCGCAACGCGGCCTGCACCCCTTCGAGCTGGCTGAACAGCGCGAAGAGATCGAACGGCACGAAGCCCTGGCTCTTGACCTGCTTCGTGAACGCCTTGATCACCTCGACGCCCTCTTCGGTCGCCTGCTTCACCGCGTCGCGGTACACGTCGTTCGCCGCTTCGATGCCGTCCTTGATGGCGTCGCGGGCCTCCTTGGCGGAGATCTGCGCGGGAACCAGAGGAGCGATCAACGCGACGGCGACGAGCAGACGAACGAACATGGACTCTCTCCCGAGGGTGTCCGGGCGTCTCGCTCGCGGCACGACGGGTGCCGGCGATGCCACCGGAGGCGGCCCTCGAGAGGAGCAGCGGGATCGGCGCGCCCGGTCCATCAGGATCAGGAGGACCCGCACCCGGCCCTCACCGGCCACGGTCGGCGAGCGCGGCGTGCGGCGCAGTCGTACGGCACGGGCTCCGGCGAGCGTCTCGACCTGATTATCATGCCTAGGCGTTTCGGAAAGACGCGGCCGGATCCTGCGGAGTCGGGAGCGATCTCGCGCAGAGGGAGCAGCGGGGCGACCGGTCACGAACGGATCTGGGCGAGGAGAGCGGAGATGACGATCTTCGGAAGCGAAGTGGGGTTTCGATGGGCGGTGTTGGCGACCTGGCTGGTCGTGTCCCCGTCGGCTGAGGCGACGCAGGCCACTCAGCCTGACGGCGGCGGCCGCGAGCGGTCTTTCCTCGAGGATGCCCGCGTCCTGCTCGAGGCCTTCCCCCCCGCCAGCGCCGTGAAGTTCCCCGAGGGAGACGGCGACGCGCTCGACCGGGACCTCCGACGGATCGGCGCCGTGGGCCTCCTGCACGAAATCATCAAGGAGCACCTGATCCTTCCGGCCGAAGCCAAGGCCAGCAATCGCTACGAAGCGATTCCCGCAGAACTCCAGACGCTTTTCGACGCGCGCTTCCAGGACTACCGCGAGGTGCGTGCTTCGCTGCACCAAGATGCCCGCTCCAGGCACCAGGGCCAGGACTGGCGTTCACGACCGGACTACAGCTCGCTCAGCCATTCTGTCCTCGCCTACGATCCCAATGCCGACTTCCGCAATGCCGTCCTGGATGCGAACTTCGCGCCGGAGCACGCCGAGTTGCTACGGGCCAGGATCAACGCCTGGGCCGACGAGCGCGGTTGGGCCTCGGAAGCCGGCGACGACGAGAGCCGGAATTCGGAGGGCACCGACTCCGTCGCCAGCCAACCGCTCTGGCTGCTCGTGCCCATGGTCGTGTGCATCTTGGGCATCGTCGTGCTCAGCACGGTTGTCATTCGCCGTGGTCGAGTGTTCCAGCACCACGGCCTTGCTGCCCGAGAAGGGGAGACGGTCCGGCTCTGCGGCGCTCCCCACAGCCTGCACATGGCGACGGGCGAGGTCCTCGACGCGAGCAAGCACACGAGCACCGAGGTCTGGGGGGGCGGGGGAGGCAGCTCGGGGGATGGCCATGTTCATGTCAACCCGATCCGGTCGGAGTCCACGACACATGACACGTTCTTCCTGCGGACCCGAGACGGCCGGGAGAACGCGTTTCAGCTCACCGACTTCGACGTCGCGCTACGCCGCGGCAACGTCGCGTCGGTGATCTGGATGATCCGCAAGGGTCGGGAGCGAGGCCCGTACTTCCTCGTACGCAACCACTTCACCGGCGAGGAGTACTGGGGGGAACGCATTCTCGAGGCGCTGCTGGCACCTTCACTGTGGTGGCAGGGCGGCTTGCTCGTGCTGCTGATGGGCGCCAGTGCGGCGATGAATCACGCGAGCGATGCGACGCTCCCGGACTGGACCCTGGGGGCGGGTGCCATCGCGATCGGAGCCGGCCTGATCTGGACGCTCCTGTTCCGCCGGATCATCACCGCTCTCCGCCGCCGTGCTTTCCTGCGGAGTCCGCTGCTGCAGGTGATCCGCGAACGGTCCGATGCGGAGGCTGCGCAGGCGACGTGAGCCGGCGGGAGTGCTCCTGTTGGGGGCCGCGTGCACGCTGCATGCTCGCGTAGCGGGCGTGGCGGTCGCGCGCCATCGCCTTCTCGCAGATGGCGATGAGCTCGGGTGGTGTGTCCGGCGCGGCGCCCTTCACGGGCTTCATCGTGAAGTAGACCCGACCCTCGGCCGTGAGCCCGAGTTCGTGGACAGGGACGATGCCGGGAGGCAACACGGCCTCCGGAGACGGCGCCGCGATCTCCGGCGGCGGCTACAACGCGGCCTCGGGCACCGCGGCCTCGATCGCCGGTGGTGCGAACAACAGCGCCACCAACTACTTCTCCGCGGTCGGTGGCGGCTTCATGAACGAGTCCCGCGGCCTGACCAGCTTCGCGGCCGGTCTCCAGGCGAAGGCCAACGAGGCCGGCTCGTTCGTGTGGGGTGACAGCTTCCCCGCCAACAAGCTCTCCACCGGTATCGACACCTTCAACGTCTACGCCAGCGGTGGGTCGACGTTCTTCACCAACACGGCCGCAACGACAGGCGTCACCATCGCGAACGGCGCCGGCTCGTGGTCGTCGCTCAGCGACCGGGCCAGCAAGGAGAACGTCGAGGCCGTCGACGGGCGGGACGTCCTCGCGCGCCTGGCCGCCATGCCCATCGCCACCTGGAACTACAAGAGCCAAGCCGACGCCGTGCGCCACATGGGCCCCATGGCGCAGGACTTCCACGCGGCCTTCGGACTCGGCATCAGCAACAAGCTGATCGACACCATCGACCCCGACGGCGTCGCACTCGCGGCGATCCAGGGGCTGAACACGCTGCTGCTGGAGAGGGAGACGGAGATCGCCGAGCTGCGCTCCGAGAAGGACGCGGAGATCTCCGCACTGCGCGCCGAGCTGGACGCGATCAAGGCGCTGCTGGAAGCATTGCTCGAACGCTGAGTCGGAAGCACCGGAGGGACTCTCGACGCACTCGGGTGGCGGGCGTCGGGAGTCCCCGTGGCCCCGATGGTGAGTGCTGCGAAGGCGGAGGTTCCGCCGAAACCAACCGGGATCGCGCTTGAGCTGGCCCGCCCGATGGCCGACCGTGGGTGACCCGGGCGACGCGATTCGCGCGCCCCCGAAGCGGCGGTGTCGACATGTGGGCGAGGAAACGGCTGAGCTTCTTCCTCGAGCGCTGGATCCAGCGCGGCGTGCTCTTCCAGCTCCTGCTCATGGCGGCGTTGATCGTCGTGGTGGCAGTGCTCGGTGGGCTGGCGGCCTGGCTCGGCACCGAGCAGTTCGAGGACCCGGGCAGCGCCGTCTGGTGGGCGTTCCTGCGGCTCACCGACCCCGGCTACCTCGGTGACGACGAGGGCACGCTGCTGAGGGTGGTGTCCACCGTCGTGACCGTCGCGGGTTACGTGATCTTCATGGGCTCGCTGATCGCGATCATGACCCAGTGGCTGGCCCAGACGATGCGCCGCTTCGAGAGCGGTCTCACCCCCATCTCGATGACGAACCACGTCGTCATCCTGGGCTGGACCAACCGCACCGCGGAGGTCGCGCGACAGCTCATGGGTGCGCAGGGACGGCTGCGGCGTTTCCTCGCCGGCGTCGACGCCAGCAAGCTGCGCACGGTGATCCTGGCCGATGACGTCGGCGCCACCCGGCGCGTGGAGCTGCGCGAGCACCTGGGTCCGCTCTGGCGCGAACAGCAGATCTTCCTGCGCACCGGCTCGTCGCTGCAGCCCGAGCACCTGGCGCGGCTGGACCTGGGCCGCGCGGCGGCCGTGGTCGTCCCCGGCGCGGACTTCGAACTGGGCGGAGCGGAACTCGCCGACACCCGCGTCGTGAAGACGCTGCTCACGATCGAGAACCTGCTCCAGGACGTGCCCGCCGAGATGCGCCCCGACGTGGTGGCCGAGGTGCTCGACCCGGCCACCGTCGCGGTGGCGCGCAGCACGCTGGGCGACGGTCTGGAGGTCATCGCCAGCGATCGCATCATCAGCCGGCTCATCTCCCAGAGCGTGATCCACCGCGGGCTGGTGCGCATCCTGGTGGGACTGCTGTCCCACCGCGAGGGCAACGCGTTCTTCCTGCGCGAGTTCCCCGAGCTCGCCGGCAGCGACCCGCGCGCCTGCGCGGAGCTGTTCCCGCGGGCCGTGTGCCTGGGCGTCGTGCGCGGCGAGGGGCGCACGCGCGAGACGCTCCTGGATCCGGCCGAACCGCTCGTCCTGGCAGCGAGCGACTCGCTCGTGTTCCTGGCCGAGTGCTACGACGACTGCGCGGCAGCCCCAGGCGCGGCCGCCCGAGCCGCCGAGCCACCCCGGGCCGCCCAGCAGTCCTCGTCCGCCCAGCAGTCCTCGTCCGCCCAGCCACCCTCGTCCGCCGAGCCGCCCGCGACTGCGCCGTCGACCGGCGCGGCCGCCGCGCGCGAACGCCACCACCGGCTGCTCGTCGTGGGCTGGAGCCACAAAGTCGGCACGCTGCTGGCGGAGCTGGCTCAGTCGCGCTCGAACAGCTTCGATGTGACCCTGCTCTCCCGCGCGCCGCTCGAGTTCCGCGCCCCCGTCATGGGTCGCATCGAGCTGGCAACCGATCGCGTGCAGGTCCGACACGTGGTGGGCGACTACTGCATCGAGCGCGACATGCTCGCCGTGGACCCGGGCAGCTACGACCACGTGTTGTTCCTGTCGAGCGGCAGCGTGGGCTCGTCGCAGGAGTCGGACGCGCGTACGGTGCTCGGCTATGTGCTGCTGCGATCGCTGCTCCGGGACTCACCCGACCCGCCCGAACTGATCCTCGAGCTGCTCGACCCGGACAACGCCCACCTGTTCGCCGACAGTCGCGACACGGTGCTCGTGAGCCCGCGCCTGCTGAGCCACCTGCTGGCCCACGTGGCACTGCGCCCTGCGCTCAACGCGGTGTTCGACGAACTCTTCGGCGCCGACGGCCCGGAGTTCTCACTGCAGCGCGCCCGGGAGTTCGCTCTGGAGGAACGAGCCGTGCGCTTCGGAGAGATCCAGCGCATCGCGCGGGCGGCCGGGCGCGTGGCCATCGGCCTCGTCGTCCGGTCCGGACCCGATGCCGGCGTGCACCTGAACCCGGCTCGCGACCGCACCTGGACCCTGGGCAGCCGCGACCGGGTGGTCGTCCTCACGCTCCACGACGAGTGAGGCCCTGCCGACCCGGGAGCACACCATCTCCTGATCCTGGCCTCCAGCGGCATCCACCTGGTGGAACACGAGGCTCAGGCCGAGGCGTTCGGCAGCATTCCGGCCGCCATATGGTGGGGAGCCGAGTCTCTCCCTAGCGACCGCCCGAAGGGGCCGCCCGCGCGAAGACGCGGACCTCATCCACGACGCCGTCGCCGATGTGGTCGTCGCGGAGGGAGACGACCGTGCCCGCCACGTCGATCGTGTCGTCGCCGGGCCACTCCTCACCGAGGGTGTAGGACGCGCCTGTGCTCCCGTCGGATCGGGGCAGGGCCGCGAGCGAACGCATGCTACGCAGGGCCGGGATGGTGTCCGCCGACGCCACGAGTTCCACCTTGTCCGCCCCCTCGCCTAGCGACCACAGCGCGCCTTCGGAGCTGTCGAGCATGACCAGGTGGGCGCTCTCGTGCACGAGCACCCGCGCGAGGGAGGACAACACACCCACGTCTGCGTCCTCGAGCAGCCGGCGCCGCTGGAAGGAGAGCCGCTCGCTCTGCGCGTTGCGGACGAAGCGATCGATGATCGTCTGGTCGGCGTCGGTGCGCCCGGCGACGAACACGACATCGGTCCCCACACCCGTGATCGCCGTGGGTTCGTACGGCAGCACGACCTTCACATCCCGCTCGTGCGCGCGCAGCCTGCCGTCCATGACCTGGACGCTCAGGGTCCGCGCCGCCGGATGGATCGAGTACACGAAGCCCGGAGAACCACCGAGGGCGATGTACTGCGCCGGCCACCCGCCCATGCCGTCAGCGACAGAGGCTGCACGGCGAAGCTCCTCGCTCCCATCCCGCGCGCCCGAGCCGCAGCCGGCAAGGCCGGTCGACGCGGCGAGAGCGAGGAGGAACAGAGAGGTGTGACGCACGGCAGCTTCCTTCCCATCCCCGGCCGAACCATCCCCGCCGGGCCGGCCCCAGGCCATCACGGGATCATCGTATATCCATCGACCTGAGCGTCCAGCACGTTGAGGTCGTACACGAGCAGGCGCGGCGCCGCCGCCACCGCCCGCGCACCCGGGAACTCGGTTCCGAGGACGTATCGGGCCTCCGCGAGGCCTCCCGTGCCGAAGAACCCCGCCAGGCTTCGGCGCCCGATGAGTTCCGGGATGCCCGCGGGGCTGGCCAGGAGCGCCGTGTCACCCGTGGACAGATCGGCCATCCAGAGGCGCCCCCGGCTGGCGTCGAGACCCAGGATCCGGCCCTCGCCGGGCACCAGCACGAGCGCGGTGAGCGCACCCAGGCTGGCAGGGACCGGGACGGCCGTCTCGCTCACCGTGAGCACCGGCGCGTCCACGGCCACGTCGTAGCGCCGCAGGATGGATCCGCCGCCGGAACCGAGACCCGAGATGAAGAGCACGCGCTCCGAGCTTCCCGTCACGGCGGTCGGCCGGAAGCCGAGGGCGTAGAGCGCCGTCTCGTTCGGCTCGCCCGTCGCGACAGCGTGCGGGTTCCAGCGATCGACGTGCAACTCACCAAGGTCGGCGACGATCGCGTAGCGCGCCGCCCGTCGCGTCGGGACGCCGGCAAGTGAGAGCTGCGCATCCGATGACGGATGGAACTCCGCGACGCCGGGCACGAACTCGTCGGGCGAGGGAATCGACTGGATGAACGCCCGGTAGCGCGGGCTCGACGGCGGCACGGGCACGGTCGACGGCAGGACGTGCGGCCCGCCCGCCGCGGCGGACCCTCCCCATGCACCGTCGTCACCACCCGAACCCGCCAGGGCTTTCTCACACAGGTGGCACGGGGGGACCGCCGGGTCTGCGAACTCCTCGCCGGCGTCCGCCTCCGCCTCCCGGTGGGCAGCAGCGTGCTCGGCGTCGGACTGTGCGAGCTGGCAGATGCGCACGAGCGATGCGTGCCCGTCGGGCGTCCCCTCCGCCGAGGCATCCTCCGCCAGCTTGCAGTAGGCGTCGTGCGAGGCGACGAACGCCTCGTACTCCGAGGGGTACTCCTGGTCCCGGTGCGTCTGCTCGTGCACGAGGACGCCCGCCAGGTGTTCGAGAGCGCCGCTCAGGCCGCCCGGCTCCGCCTCCGTCGCACCGTCGCTCTGCCACACGTGATCCCAGAAGGCGTTCTGCATCACGCGCCAGTCGATGTTGGTGCCCAGCACGACGAGGTTCGCCCCCGTTTCCGGGTCGACGGTCGAGGCGGTGATGCCGTCCTTGTGGGCAAGGGCGTACTCGGCAATCTCGGCGCAGTACTCGCCCACGGCGTCGTCTTCGATGGCCTCCGCGATCGCCACGCACTCGGGCTGTTCCTTCAACAGCTCGATCGCCGCGTCGATCGCGGCGCGCTCCTCAGTCCCCAGTTCGACACCGTGATATCGGGGGTACTGCCCGACCTCCGTGTAACCGGCGAGCAGCGCCGTCCCGAGCAGCAGGCCTGCCAGGATCACCAGCGAAGTGGTCTTGCGTCTCATGGATCCCCCTTCCATGTGTGCCCACCAGTAGACACCACGGAGTGAGATGGTGGGAGTCTCGCCGCCGATTCGCGGTGTGAGTCACCATCAGGCCGCGCTCGCGCTGTCGTCGATCGGATGACAACCGCAAACGGGCCTTGGTGGCCGACGATGCGTCCGGCGCGCAGCGCGCCTATCCGCTGCGCCGACACTCGCGGAGGCCATCGCCTGATCGCACACCGGTCCGCCGAGCCGGCGTCACGGCACCTCGAAGCCGATTTCGGTCACGATCTCCCAGGTGCTTCCGGCGCTGCGCTGCCACACGCTGAGGAAGCGACCGTTGCGCGTGGTGCCCGCCAGCCGGGCGGACCACGATCCGAGCGCGATCGACAGCTCGCCCGACTCGGCCGTCGCCGACCAGTCGGTGTTGCTCGACCAGGCCAGCGGTGGTCCCTCGACCTGTTCCAGTTGCGTGCGAAAGTCGGTGTTCCCGCCGGCGTCCACCAGCACCCGGTACTCGCCGTCGGGCTGACGCTTCCAGATCGAGAGGTAGCGCCCGCTGGGGACCGCGGCGTCGTCGCCCGGCGGCTGCAGCTCCCACGTGCCGATCGTGTAGCCGAGGTCGCCCGAGTCGGCGAGCCCGGCGGATTGCGGTTCCCATCGGAAGCCCGGCGGCGGGAATCCGTCGACGCCGTAGTGAGTGCGCAGCGCGTCCGCCCCGGTGACGCGCTCACCCGTGGGAGTCAGCGCCACGGCATCCGGCGCGAACCAGCCCAGCCAGCCGTCGAGGCCCTCCGCCGTGGTGGACACGTAGAACGCCCGGTCGGCAGCCAGCAACTGTTCGGCTTCATCAGCGCGCTCCGGGAGCGCGGCGAGCGAGGCGAGAGCGCAACAGGCCGCGCCCGACAACAGGGTCGATCTCATGGGATGGCTCCACGACTCGGGAGGTCTTCAACTCAGGGTCTGGCAACTCAAAGCTGCCAGAGGCCGTGCTGGATGCCGCCCAGGAAGTAGATCGCGAACCTGCCCTGGCCCGGGATCTCGGTGGCGCCCATGGCGATCATGCCACCGGCCGCCTCGGCTGCGGTGACTGCCGCATCGATGTCGTCGACCAGCACGTAGGGCCGGACCACGGGGGCCTCGTCGACACGCAGGGGGGCGCGCACGGCGATGCGACCGCCACCCCGCAGTGTCGCCGTGCGTGCGTTGCCGAGATCCGGGTCCTGCGCGCCGAAGCTCACGCCGTGGAGCTGCTCGAGGGCGTCGCAGGTCGACTGGGCCTCGGGCGTCACGATCTCGAGGAACTGAATCGGCAGGGCGGCCTCTCCGCCCTCCTGCGCACTGGTGGCGTGGCAGGCGGCTGCGATCGATACGGCGAACACAACGAGCAATGCGGGAGCGAAACGGTGCATGGGGTTTCTCATGACTTGGGTCTTCCTCGGGGAATCGGCCAACGTGCGCCGATGGCCTGCAGCGGACGGCCGTCGAACCAGTGCAGCCTGGTCCGGCCCTCGCGCGCCTCGATCGCGCCTGCACAGTAGGCAAGTATCGACTTGCATGACAAGGCCCGGGCCTCAGGGCAGGCAGTTCACGCCTGCACGCGCGTCCGATGCGAACCACGAGCGGGGCTTGCACTCGAGCAGCCCGGCGCGGATTGTCTTGCGGACGCATCCGACACCTTGCGCATCACACGCTGGCCGCCCCCTTCCCGAACCTCGACAACACGACTCCCGGACCACGCCCATGATCGTTCGCACGCTGCTCGCGTCCCTGCTGCTCGCGGCACCCAGCCTCCACGCCCAGCTCACCCTCGACTCGCTGCTGCCCGCCGAAGGAACGGTGGGCACGCCGTTGGACCTGCAGTTGACGGGCGACCTGGGCAAGGGCAAGCCGAAGGTGTGGCTCACGCTCGCCGGCGACACCGCCAACAAGCCCAAGAAGACCAAGCTGAAGGTCTCGTCCATCGCGCCCGTGGCCGCGGACGCGTCGAGCCTCGCGGCCTCGTTCAAGAAGACCAAGACCGGGCCGGGGCTCTACGACCTGCACGTCAAGCCCAAGGGCAAGGGGCAGGTGGAACAGGTCTTCGAATCGGTGTTCACCATGCGCGCGCCGGAGATCGGCAAGCTCGCGCCGGACACGGCGGAGCCCAAGAGCGAGCTGATGATCGCGGGCACGTTCTTCGGCGGACCGGCCAAGCCCAAGGTCTCGTTCGTGCCCGAAGCCGGCGGCAAGGCGAAGAAGGGCAAGGTCAAGCAGGCCACCGGCGGAACGCTGCTCGTGGTCAAGCTGCCCAAGCTGGCGGCCGGGATCTACGACGTGCTCGTCAGCAACAAGGTGGGCGCCGACACGCTCGAGGACGCCCTGACCATCGTGCCCGCCGACCCCGGCGGCGGGGGCAACGGCGACTGTCTCACGGTGACGCTGTCGAGCGAAGCGCAGGCCCTGCTCGTGACCCAGTTCGTGGCCAAGGGTCCCAACCAGCCGGGCTCGGTGCTCGCGGCGTTCAACCAGAGCGACGAGTCACAGGACCTCTCGATCGTCACCGCGGGCATGCAGGTGGGCCCGGAGACGTTCACCTTCTCGCTGTCGTTCCCGTTCAACCCCGGCGTCACCCCGACCCCCGTCACGCTCCCGGTGACCGAGGAAGAGCTGTTCGAGATCGCCGTCTCCCAGTCCTCCCCTGACGTGAACTGGAGCGGCTTCGGCGGGATCTTCGAGGGCTCCATCACCGTGACCTCCGCCAGCGCCCAGCGCATGGCCGGCACGTTCCAGTTCACTGTGGGCCCCGACGGCCGGCCCCCCGCTGCCAGCGACCTGGAGATGACCGACGGCGAGTTCGACGTCGGGATCCAGTAGCGCGCAGGGGACGCCCGCTCCCGGCCGATCGCGGGCACTCGTGACGAGCGCGCATCAACCCGTCGCGAGCCGCGACCAATGCCCCCCGAGGCCCACCTCGCAGGAGGCCGG
>JAJDEQ010000141.1 GCA_029259695.1 Planctomycetota bacterium | reverse complement strand
CCGGGGGCCTCATGGACGTTCGCCATCTGCTGGAGCAAGCCAAGAACCTCGAGAAGGCGCTGGCCGAGACGGATGAACGTCTCAAGCAGCATGAGACGGAAGCGACGGCAGGGGGCGGGGCCGCGACGGTCCGGGTGAACGGCGCGGGCGACGTGATCTCGATCAAGCTGTCACCGGAGCTGGTGGCGACCGGGGACGGCAAGCTGATCGAGGACACACTGCTGGCGGCCCTGCGCCAGGCGACGAAGGACAGTCGCACCTTCCGCGAGGAGCAGCGCGCGGCTCTCACCGGCGGCCTCAAGCTGCCGGAGCTATGACCGACGGCTCATGGCGTACCCCGCTTCCGTTGCCCGCCTGATCGACGCGTTCAAGACCCTTCCGGGGGTCGGGACGCGCACCGCCGAGCGGCTCGCGTTCCACCTGCTGCGGGCCTCCGACGACGAGGCGCGCCAACTGGCGGAGGCGCTGCTGGCCATGCGCGCCAGCGTCGTTGCCTGCTCCGTCTGCAACACGATCTCCGAGAGCGACCCGTGTCCCATCTGCGCGGACGAGAGCCGAGACCGGTCGCGAATCCTCGTCGTGGAGCAGCCGCGGGACGTGGCCGCCTTCGAGCAGGCCAACTGGGACGGGCTCTACCATGTGTTGCTGGGCCACGTGAATCCGCTGGAGGGCGTGGAAGCCCGCCACCTCACGATGGAGAGCCTCGCCGAGCGGGTCGCGAGGGGCGGCTTGCGCGAGGTGATCGTGGCGACGAACCCGGACTACGAGGGCGACGCGACGTCGCTGCACGTGCAGCGGCGATTGCGCGACCTGGACGTGACCGTGACGCGGATCGCCCGAGGCATCGCGTCGGGCAGCGCGATCGAATACAGCAACGCCGCCATGCTGGCCGACGCTCTGACGGGGCGGGTGGCGATGGACGAAGGCGCGTGAAGGCAGCGCCGACGGGTCCCGGGCGACGCCTCTGCCATCGGGGCCTGGCCTGCATCGGCGTGAGGCATCCATGAAGCTGGGTCTTCAGCAGAGCGTGCGCGGTGACCTGCAGCTCCGGCTGTCACCGCAGATCCTGCAGCGCATCGAGGTGCTGCAGCTCTCGGCCCTGGACCTGGCCGAGATGGTGGAGCAGGAACTCCAGGAGAACGAGACGCTCGAACTCGCCGAGGACGTCGAGCCGGTTGCTGAGCCGGCCGAGGAGGAGGAGTTCGAGGTCTACGAGGACCTGGACGAGGATCTGCGCCCGCGCGTCTCGGAGGACGCGCCGACGCGCATGGACCTGATCGCCGGGCAAGCCGCGCTGGTGTCCCTGGTCGATCACCTCGTGCGCCAGCTTGACGAACTCGACCTCGACTCGCGTGAGCGAGCGTTGGCCGGCGCCATCGTCGAGGCCCTGGACGAGCGCGGTTGGCTCCGGGCGGCGCTGGACGAGGTGGAACTGGAGCTCGAGCCGCCCCCCGACGGGAGCGAGCGGGAGCACGCCCTGCACATCGTGCAGGGCCTCGAGCCGGTGGGCGTCGGAGCGCGCGACCTCACGGAGTGCCTGCTGCTGCAGCTCGATCAGGACGATCCTGATTACGACTTGCTGGTCACCCTCGTGGTCCAGCACCTCGATGACATCGCCCGCAACCGCATCCCGCGGATCGTCAAGGCCACCGGGGCCGACGTCGACCGGGTGCTGGCGGGTATCGATCTCATCTCGCACCTGGATCCGATCCCGGGACGCCGCTTCGGTCGCAACGTGCCCCTGGTCCGCCCGGACCTGGTGGTGCGCCGGGTCGGGGACGACTTCGAGATCGTGGTGGAGAACGACGGCGTGCCGCCCATGCGCATCTCGCGTCAGTTCCAGGAGCTGGTCAACGATCGGCGCGTGGATCGGGATCTGCGCAAGCACCTGCGCGGCAAGATCGAGAGTGCCCGCTCGCTGATGGACGCCGTGGAGCAGCGACGGAACACGCTCTTCCGAGTGGCGAGCGAAATCGTCAATCGGCAGGTGGACTTCCTCGAGCACGGGCCGTCCGCCCTGCGTCCCATGCGCATGGCCGAGATCGCGGACGTGGTCGGGGTGCACGTCTCCACCGTGAGCCGCGCCCTGAGCGGCAAGTACATCCAGATCCCGAGGGGCATCGTGCCGCTCAAATCGCTGTTCACGGGAGAGGTCGCGTCCTCCGGGGGCGGCGAGCAGGCGTCTCGTGCCGGGGTGCAGGAACTGGTGCGGGAGATCATCGCGGTCGAGGACAAGCGCCGCCCGCTGTCGGACGAGGCGATCGTCCGGGCGCTCAAGCAGGAGCATGGGCTCGACATCGCACGGCGCACGGTGACCAAGTACCGCAAGGCGCTCCAGATCGGCTCGTCCCGGGATGAATGAGGCGCGCCCGTCGCCCGCGATCTGACACCACGGTGAACGCTCCGTTGTACATGCCCATCTCGCACGTGAAGAGGAATTCTCCTTCGCGATCGGGGGTGAACTCGACGGCCGTTGTGCGGAACGCCGGGAGGGTGCGTTCGATGCCGAAATCGGGGAACATCACTCGCCCCGAACAGTCCTTATCTTCTTCGCGAACGAATCTGACTCGCAGAGG
>JAJDEQ010000015.1 GCA_029259695.1 Planctomycetota bacterium | reverse complement strand
TCGAACATCTGCGTGCGCCAGCCGCCGGGCGTCGCCGGATCGGGCACGAGGTAGCTCGCCGTTCGGTCGAACCCGCGACTGAGCGAGAGCTGTTGCTCGCGTTCCCCGGCGCCGACGGACCACAGCACCAGCTCCCCCAACACGACCAACAACACCAGGGGCACCAGCCCCAGCAGCACGTTCTTCAGGTTGGTCACTTGGGACGTCGGCTCGGGGCGAGGCGGATCATCGGCGCGGCGGCGCAGGCGGGCGATGGAGCGGAGGGCTTGGACAACGGGGCGCTCAATACAGCGCGTAGTCGAAGGGTGAACCGGGCGTGCGCGACAGCCGGTAGGCGACGTACACGAACAGGCCCGCCACGATCACGATCGGAGGCACCCAGAAGCGTTTGTGCTGCGCGAGATAGCTGAACACGACTGTCGACGACGGGGCCCCGAGGCGCGGAAGGCGCGTCAGGATATACCACGCCGGCGTCGTGGTCATGGGGCCCTCGCGGCCGCGCTGTAGATCGCCGGGGCGAGCCGTGCCATCAGGTGCACGCGCGCCCCGGCCTGCAGGTGGCAGTGATCCATCATGACCTCGTACCCCACGATCCCGTCGGGGCAGCGCTCGCGAAACCACGCCGCGGCGTCGACCAGGGTCACGCCCCGCTCGGCGGCGACGGCGCGCAGCATGCCATTGGTCACGTCGTTGCCGGCCCGGGGCGCGCGATCGAAGGCCCCCGCTCGCGCGAACAGCTCCGCCGCCTCCTCGGGCCGCCCCAGCACGTATGCGCACAGCCCCTGCTGGAACAACCCGCGCGGCTCGTCCGGACAGAGCGCGAGCAGCTCGCCGTAGAAGTCGTAGGCGCGCCGAGCCAGTCGCTCCTCCCGCGGCGTCAGCGTGGCGTGGTGCAACGCCTCGACGGCGCCGAGCAGGGTCCAGACATCGGGCGACCAACGGTCGGGCCAGGGCCAGAGGTGGGTCGGTGGCGTGCGCCAGGTGTCCGTCGTGTCGGCCAGTTCACCCGACAGCGTGCGCAACACCGGCACTTCGCGAGGGAGTTCGCCGGCGGTCTGCTGCGGCTCGCCGTACTCACGCCAGTCCTCGGCGCGCACGCGCAGGGGCGGGTCGAAGGCGACACGCACCCAGGCGGGCAGGTGCCCGCGCCCCGCATCCTTGAGCCGCTTGATCACGTCCCGTTGCTCGTCGCTGGTGCCGGCGGGCGCGGCGTAGCCCCACGGCGGGGCGAGCATGTTGCTCACCACCGTACACAGCACCACCGGTACGTCGGCCTCGGCCGCGGCGGCACACATGCCGCTCAGGTTGCGTCGGTAACCCTCCAGGTACTGGAGTGTCTGGTCGTAGGTGAGCTGCCTGAACTCCTCGTACGCCATCGCCCACGGCTCGGGAGCCGGCGCGCCGAACAGCGGGAGCAGGGCGCGCACCGATCGCAGCCGGGCCAGCGGGGCCAGCAGCGGAGGCGGCCCCCGCTCGGCCACGTCGGTGGCGAAGCCCCGCTCGATGAACTCGTTGTGACCCGAGTAGATCAGGACCACGTCCGGCTCGAGGGCCTGCAGCGCCTGGGTGAAGAGGATCGCCACGCGCGCGCTGCCGTAGCCCGAGCGGCCCAGGTTGATCACCTCGAAGCGACGGGCGGCGCCCTCGGCGGCTGCCTGTTGGTCGAGCAGGCGCTGCAGCTCGGCGTGGGGGAAGATCTCGGTGTTGCTGCCGCCGAACAGCAAGACCCGCACGGCGTCACCCCGCGGAGGCACGACGATCTCGTCACGCTTCTCGAACATCTGGGTGCGGTGACCGCCGTCGTCCTGGGGCACGAGGTAGCGCGCCCGGCCGTCGAACCCGCGCGAGGCGTGCAGCTCGTGCCCGGCCGTCGCGCCCCCCACCGCCCACAGCAGGCACTCGGCCAGGATCACCAGCACCAGCGCGGGGATGCAACCGAGCAGCACGTTGGCGATCAGCGAGCGCTCAGTTGAAGTGGAGGGGTCGATGAGTTCTCTCCCGGGCCTGCCCCGCGGCGGCCGGCGGGCCGGCTCCACAGCACTCGCCAGCATTCAGGCGGAGCATCTTAGCCGCTGCCCCATGGCGATCGAGACGCGATCGCCGGCACTCGTTCCCGCCTCTCGCGGGCACTATGCTGCACGGGTTCACCACCCCGGGAGGAACCCCATGCGTTGCTTCAAGCTCGCGTTCACCGTGGCGACCGTCGTCGCCTGCATGCTGCCCAGCGCCCTCGCCAACAAGGCCAGTCCGGCGTCGGGCGCCACCTTCACGCTGTTCCCCGAGCAGTGGGCCAGCGTGAACATCAAGGGCTTCAAGAAGTGCGACTTCAGTGTCACGGTCATGGACTTCGACCCGAAGGTGGTCTCGGTCTCCTTCAACAAGGAGGACGCCAAGAAGCACCGGGTCGACATCACGGCCATCGCTCCGGGCATGACCCAGGTGACGATCGAGACCGTCGGCAAGGACCCCAACTGCAACGGGTTCTTCTTCACCTACATGGTCGAGGTCGAAGCCGACACCAAGGCCTTCGTGAAGCAGGCCAAGGGCAAGCTCAAGGACGCGAGCAAGGTCGCGAAGGACGCGGGCAAGGACCTGGTCCAGACGTTCTGTGACGACCTCTCCATCGTGGCCGACGGTTTCCTGGCCGGCGAGCTCACGGTCGACGAGGCGCTGGACGAAGCGTTCAACGACGCCCAGGACCTGATCGACCTGATGGACTTCACCCTCGATCCGTTCCTCGACGCGACCTTCGCCGACATCTGGACCCGCGCGGTGTTGGGCGGCCTGAACCAGATCAACGACGACGTGGTGGGCTTCCTGCCCGGCGCCTGCGGCGAGTGGGACCAGTTCGAGGACGGCGTCCGCAAGGAGATCGACAAGGCCATCAAGACGCTCGACAAGAAGCTGAAGAAGTTCGAGAAGACCATCGACAAGGCCCTGAAGGGCGACGACCTCGACCTGCTCATGGTGTGGGCCTTCCCCGAGATCCTGCTCGCGGTGGACGACCCGGTCGCGCTGCCCGCCGATCCACCCACCGAGACGCCCGCTCCGGCCACGCCGAAGAACCTGGAGAAGAGCTGGAACGCCTCGGGGCGGCTTGACGATTCCGCCGTCGGCCGCCTGCACACCGGCGGTCAGGCCGATCCGGGCGGCGGCATGGTCACGATCACGATCAACGGCCCGGACGGCGCCACGGCGACGGTCATGTCCGCGGTGGACGGCAACTGCGCCTGGCGCGCGGAGTTCCCGGGCATCAAGCCGGGCGACTACAGCGTCACCGCCACCCAGGGCACGAACAAGATCACCTACAAGTGGACCGTGCCGTAGACGCGGCAACCATCGAGCGGGCCGGCAGCGCACACGCGCACCGACTCGCGCTGGCACACGCGGCGGACGTTCGTCATCGGGCGTCCGCCGCGGTCGTTCACGGCCTCACGATCGCGTGGCGCGACCGTGCGCCGACGGTGGATGTTCCCGAGCCGTACGGCTCAGGACCGGAAGCGGCGGTGCGCGCCCACGGTCTCCTCGGCACTCAGGCCCTTCTCGGTGCGCACGCGGGCGCGGTGTTCGCGCCAGCTCTCGTAGTTGCCCGGGTGGAAGTGCACCGAGCCGTCGCCCTCGAAGGCCAGGATGTGGGTGGCGATCTTGTCGAGGAAGAACCGGTCGTGGGTCACGACGATCACGCAACCCGGGAACTCGAGCAGTGCCTCCTCGAGCACGCGCAGCGTGGGCAGGTCGAGGTCGTTGGTGGGCTCGTCGAGCATCACCACGTTGCCGCCGCGCGCCAGCATCTTGGCCATCTGCACGCGGTTGCGCTCACCACCCGAGAGCGTGTTCATGAGCTTCTCTTGCTCTTTGCCCCGGAAGTTGAAGCGTGACACGTAGGCCTTGCCGTTGATCTCCTGCTCGCCGACCCGGATGAAGTCGGTGCCGCCGGTGATCTCGTCGTACACCGTGTTGGTGTCCTTGAGCTCGTCGCGGCTCTGGTCGAGGTAGCAGAGCTCGACCGTCTCGCCCACCTCCACCTCGCCGGCGTCGGGCGTCTCCTGCCCCACGATCATGCGCATGAGCGTCGTCTTACCGGTGCCGTTGGCACCCACCACGCCCAGGATCGCGCCGGGCTCCAGCTCGAACGACAGGTCCTCGAACAGCGTGCGCTCACCGTATGACTTGGTCAGGTGGTTGATGTTCAGCACCTTGGTGCCGAGGCGCTGGGTGAACGGCACCTGCAGCTTGAACTCGTCGGTGGCCGACTGGGCCTTGCGGTGATCGCGCACGAGGTCGTCGTAGCGTGTCACACGAGCCTTGCTCTTGGTCGTGCGACCCTTGGGGTTGGTGCGGATCCACTCCAACTCGCGCTTGATCATCTTCGAGCGCTCGTCGTCGGCCTTGTGGCGCTGGCGCCAGTGTTCCTCGCGCGCCTCGAGGTAGCCCGTGTAGTTGCCCTCGTAGGGCATCGCGCCGCCGCGATCCACCTCGAGCATCCAGCCCACGACGTTGTCGAGGAAGTACCGGTCGTGGGTGACGAGGATGATCGTGCCGTTGTAGTCCTGCAGGTGGCGTTCGAGCCACTGCACCGTGTCGGCGTCGAGGTGGTTGGTGGGCTCGTCGAGCAGCAGCAGGTCGGGGTGCTCCATGAGCGTGCGGCACAAGGCCACGCGACGCTTCTCGCCGCCCGACAGCTTCACCACCGAGCTGTCGCCGGGCGGGCACTGCAACGCCTGCATGGCCTGCTCGATGTGGCGATCGAGTTCCCACGCGTCCTTGGCCTCGATGTCCTCCTGGAGACTGTTCATCTGCTCCAGCAGCTTCTCCATCTTGTTCGGATCGAGATCGGGATCGGCCAGCTTGTTGGACACCTCCTCGTACTTCGTGAGCAGGTCGCGCGTGGGCTGCACCGCCCTCTCGATGTTCTCGAGCACGGTCAGCTCGGGGTCGAGCTTGGGCTCCTGGTGCACGTACCCGATCTTGATCCCCGGCGACGGCTGGGCCGTCCCCGTGTACTCGGTGTCCTCACCGGCGATGATCTTGAGCAGGGTCGACTTGCCCATGCCGTTGGGGCCGATCACGCCGATGCGCGCGCCGCGCAGGAACGACAGCGTCACCCCCGCAAACAGCTCGCGCGCGCCGAACGACTTCCCGACGTCGTGCAGGGTGAAGATGATGTCGGAGGTGCTGACGCCCATGGGCTCGTGGTCTTTCGGGAAGGTCCTGGTGCGAGTCGGCAGCGGTCCGCCAGAGCGGCGCCGTGCCGTGCCGTGGATACGGTTCCCGGAGGGGGGAGCCGAGCCACGCATCCTAACCGGAAGGGGGACCGCTCCGCCCGCTCCGTCCTCGCGGCGGGAAGGTCCAGCGCCGGCCGTCGGACCAGCCCTCGCCGTCCGAGGGGTGGCCAATCGACGTGCGGGAGGGCCACCGCGCTCCGGACCTGACCGGATGTGAACGGGCGCAGCGAGCCCCCCCACGCCCTCGTCGCTAGACTCGTGCGGCAGTGCTTGCTCGCCCGCTCCACCACGAGGAGGTCGCCCCATGCGTTCCCTGCTGCTCTTGCTGCTGGCCGTCCCCGTGGTGTTCGCGGACGAGCCGACGTCCATCGTCGTCCCCAACGCCACCACCGATCGCGCCGCCATCGAGCGGGCGGTGCTCGACTACGCCGAGTCGTACTACGAGGCCAAGCCCGAGTACGTCGAGCGTTCGCTCAGCAGGGACCTGGCCAAGATCGGCTGGTGGCGCGATGCCGAGGGCACGTACCGCGAGCGTCCCATGGACTACGCCGGGTTCATGGAGATGGTCGAGTGGGTCGTGGAGAACGGCAAGCCCGAGCCGGGCCCCAAGGACGTGGTGATCCTCGATGCCATGGACCGCACCGCGTTGGTGAAGCTCACCGGCTCGTGGGGCATCGACTACATGCAGCTCACCAAGGAGAGCGGCCGCTGGCAGACGCGCCACGTCGTGTGGCAATCGCTGCCGCCCGAGCGCAGCGGCGCCGAGCAGGAACGCGACGAGCAGGCGGTGAAGGCCGCCGCCAACGACTACCTCGTCGCGCTGTACGAGACGAAGCCCGAACTCATCGAACGCAGCGTGCACCCCGACCTGGTCAAGCACGGCTACTGGCGCAACGACGACGGCACCTGGCGCACGATGCCCATGACCCACACGCAGCTCCGGGACCTCGCCGCCAATTGGAACGCCTCGGGCTGGCTCGCCGACGACGCCCCGAGCGCGATCGAGGTGATCGAGGTCATGGACCGCGTCGCCTGCGCCAAACTCACTGCCCACTGGGGCGTCGACTACATGCACCTGGTCAAGGTCGACGACCGCTGGCAGATCCTGCAGATCCTCTGGCAGAGTGCGCCGGAGACGAGCGAGAGCTGAACGGGGGGGGAGCGGGCTGCGCACCGGGCGGAGTTGGCGGGGTTGAGCGTTGGTCAGGGGCATCCGCGTGGGGCGGGTGTGTCTCTTCCGCTACGGTCAGTCCTCGCTCGCGCACGTCGTGCATGAGGACAGCGCCATGCTCGATGCGAAGCGCGAGCAATCAGGTCGGGGCTCGCTGTGGAATCTCGCGG